>JBBSVN010000005.1:0-146489 GCA_038046765.1 Microcaldota archaeon
CCCAAGGGGGAAGGGGACATAAAGAAAAATTCTGCCAAGAGAAAGATACGTGATATACTTATTGAAAAAGGAATTGATTTCAAGTTCAAAAAAGATAAGTTTATACTTAAACAGTTTGAAATAGGTTTCCTAACAAGCAAGTTTTCAAGCTCGAAAAAATCAATCATTATATTTGAAAATCAAAATGAAAAAGACCTGTACTTCAAAAATCTAGATGGCAAAAATCTAGCTAGAGTAAGGATGAAACAATTTAATGGTATCATTGAAACTACGACTCTGGATCGTTTTGAAGAACTGTTATAATACATTGGATCGGTTGTTTGGATGCGGTTGAGTTTATCTTTTTATATTTCATTTGTCATATTCCTTTTAAGTTTTAACTTTGCTTTTGCGTATGCTAACCCTCCACACAATGAAGTTTTTACAAATAATTCTATTAATTTTAATTCAATTAGGGCGGGTTATGGTCAAGTTATATGGAATGAAAATCCTACGGTTGATTCCCCTGTTATTTATTCTACTGTAAAATTATTTGGAATTTATCCACAAGTTGATGATCATATATTTGAAGATGGTAATACGACTATTTTTTGGGATTACAAGGTCAAATATGTTGATACTATAACTGGTAAAAATAGCATGAGCGATTATCGATGTTCTGATGGGCAAAGTACGCTTAATTACCTTAATTACACTTTTAGTCCAAGTCTTAATTTGACTTATAATAATCAGACTAGTGTCATTTACCCGGATGGTGTTATATCTCCCCTCGTCATGAATTTACAAGGGGGCGATGGGAACGAGTCGCTTAATTTAAGTATCAATGGTGAATATCGCTTCTACTATGATCGAACTGATTATTATTTAAGATATGTTTGCTTAGGCTATGATTCTGAGGGTACATGCACTACTACTGGGTGTTTTGGAATTACCGAACGTCGCACTTACGAAGTACTAAAAAAAGTTAGTGATTCTAGTTCTTACATTGTTGAAAAGCCCCAGTACATTCAGTTCCTCTCTAAACCAGTGCTTGCAGAACAGTGGTACAAAAATAATCTATTTAATAATATCTTATTTTCCCAAAGAAGGTTCTACAAGGCGCAAATAAAACTTAATGGTGCAAATATTACTAACCTCAGTTTTTATTCATTTGATATAGCTAAAGATCGCTTTGGCATGCTCTACATTAACTCCTCATATAATTATAGTGCACAAAACGGCGAGGGAACTTATTATAATTCAAGCATCATGCCATATTATCTGGAGCGCCAAAACAATAGTTTTGCATATATTTATCTGCTCAACTCCAGCTACAATGGTCAGGGATCAAATGAGCTTACTCTTAATCTATTTGATACTTTTAGCAATAATTTTTCCTTATCTAACAATATTTTAAGCAGACGTGTCGCTTATGGTAATATTACGCAAGAGGGTGGGGAAATTAATCGAGAAAATGTGCGTTCGACTATCGAAGTCAGTAAAGAATCAGTAAATATTTACCTTGTTTCCTTGACTGTTTTTGTCTTAATTCTTTTGTTGCAGGTAAGAAAGCTAAATAGGTAATAAAAATTAAATCTCCTCATATAATGCCTCAAACTTTAGACATAATTGCTTAACAAATTCTTTTTGCGCTTTGTTAAATTCGTCCTTTAACAGTACGACCTTTTCTAGTTTACTCACATTTTTTTCAATTGCTTGTTTAAACATATCTTCATCAAGGCTTTTAAAAAGATATTTTGGAAGTACGTGCCCAATCGCGAATTGGTCGCTATCAAAAATTAATTTATTAAATTTTTGGGGGTAATGACCTCCGCCAATAGCAAAAATTGTTTTATAATTCTCCTGCCTCTGCACTGCGTTTAATACTGCTTTAGCAACTACTTTCGCAGCTTTTTGATCAGTCCATTGTTTTTGATGCGTTCCTAATTCGGCATATATTATTGGTACTTTACACGTTGGGCCGTGGTGGTCAACTTCCATAGTGACATTATAATTTAATTTTGCAAGAGATACCTGTTCTTTCATTGAAACTAATATGTTCTTTAACAAGCTCGCGTGTGCGATGTTCAATGTACTATCAGACCCTCCGAATTTTGCGTCAGTCCAATTTCCAGGAAAATGCGCAGTTATTTCATTTCGTTCTTCTTTAGACTTGTGCGAACTAAGTACGATTATACAATCCGTATCAAAATCCGTACGCACTTCTAAAATCGAATCGCAGTCGCAATCGATAAGTCTTAATCCATCTTTTTGCCATTCCTTTTCTCCTGTTTTCATAAATCCTAGATCTATCATATTTTTTGCAATGTTGTTACTTGCCTCAACACGCGAACTAAAAACTATTATTACCATAATAAGACCTATGTTTACAAAATCGAAAGCATTACTGTAGTTATAAGTGGTATTGCCAAGTTATCCTCTACACCTATTGCATAAGCTTCAGTTAGTGCTGCAACAGCTGCAATTATGAATATTTTATCTCCAATTAAAACATAAAGGGGCAGGCAGGATACGAAAAATGCAAGAGTACCTTCAATTGATTTTTTATCATTAAAAGGAAGTTTATGCGTGCCCCTGATCCCAATAAGTGTTGAAAAACCGTCTCCAACTGCAAGTATGAATATTCCTGCAACTATCTTTCGTGGGTCATTTAGAAAAATTGCAATAAATAAAGCTCCTAATGCATAGAAACTGGGACCCCACCATGCAAATGGTGCATTCTTTCTCTCGAATTTTTCCTCTAAATAATCCACAATGAATATACTTTCTCTAAATATTCGAAGGTTTATTATCATTGATAAGGATATAAGTAGTCCAAAGAGTAGCGATACTAAAATTCCTCTTCCAAAGCTAATTAGTATCGCTATTAGTATTAGTCCTGAAATTATATGTATAAGTTGCCTTCCAACTTCGCCTAAGGCACGTGATGAATCTGGTGTGTCGATCTCAGTCTTTTCTGTCATTTTTAATCACTAAATTAACTAAATAATATACTATTGCTGCAATAACTAATCCTCCAATAACATCATAAAATGTGTGTACGGCTAAATAGACTCGGGTAAACGATACAAATAACGCAAATAAAAGATAAAATATGTATGCTCGCTTATTTATAAAAGAAAGCGCAAGTATGAAAACAACTGTTGCATGGCTGCTTGGAAATGAATAATCTTTGGGACAAGAAAGAATAAACTGTTTTAAACAGGGGCGAGGTACTTCGTATGCAAATTTTATTGATTCAGCAATAATTAATCCAGCAATTATTGTTAAAATTATCTTAAGTCGTTTGTCGTTTCTTTTTTCCCCTAAAAAGACTATTGCAAGGATTAACAAACCAAAAAAAATTTCATTGTTAATGAATATCGCTATGGTATCAAGTATAGGTAAATTCATTCTCACTATTGTTTCTGTAATTAAGTCGAACATAGTCTCATCAAGTTTGGCATTAAATTACTTAAAATATACTGATATTATATACAATCAAAGAAATTAAAAACATGATAAAAAAGTACACTATGCTTTGGCTGTTCTTTGATTCTGAATCTGCAATATAAATGCTGGATAATAAGGCATATATTGCGAGGTACGGGGCGATTATTGAGTCAAAGAATGCAAACGAAATGTTTGACTTAGAAAGTATTAGAACTCCCTTTAGCATATTAAGGGATAATTTTATTATGACTGGTATTAAGAATGCACCAAAAATAAGTGTATACTTCTGCATTGATAATATGTTCTGTCTGTCTCTATTTATCTGTGTGAATTCCATTGCATCCTGCCCTAACTTTGCAAAATAAGCAAAGGAATTTACACTTATTATCTGCTTTGCTATTTCAAAATAATGTGTTACTATTGTTGAGTCTATTCTGTGGCAAAAATCCCTGATGACTGTTTCATCCTTTACGTTTGAATTAATTTGTTTTATTGATATTTGGGCTTCTAACGAAAGTGGAGCACAATCTACTGATTTTAATGCAAAGAATATATCTCTTGTTGTTGCACTTGGTGAGAGGCTTGAGAGTGCAAAAAGTGCATCAGGGAGGTGAATTTCAGTATCTTCCTTATTCTTTTCTTTTTTGTATCCGGGATAAACGGCTGCAAAAAATATCAAACTAGAAATAAAAATTGCCGGGTAAATAAACTCTTTTGGTGCATAAGTTACTGCTAAGACATAAAACGCTGCAACCATAATTGTTAATAATAAATATTTTTTGTCTGTCTTTTTTGAAAATACTGATTGTGGCGAACTTGCCTTGGATAAAATAAGTATTGCCGATGCAATCGTTGGGAAAATAAGGAGCATAACTATTGCCAGTGCCGTGTTATCAAGTGTCATTGTTCCGAAAATTGAACTTGTAAAGCTGTATATTAGGAAAAATGTTGGAAATACACATGTTACTATAACAAAAACTAGTCCAAATATTGCAGATTTATTCGCATATTCTTTTACCTTGTGCTGCTGGACAAATAGCATGTCTGCAGAAATTCTTTCTAATTCTATACCCGTACTGCCAAATTCATAGGCTATAATTATCTGTGAAATTGCCCTTTTGACATATGGTGAGTTGAATCTTGAACTAAAGTTAAGTAGCGCCTTTTTTAGCGAAACTCCCTGCTCTGCTTCTTTTAGTACAATCCGGATCTGTCTTGAAAATTCCCCCTCTTCTGTTCCTATCTCTTTTAGTGCATTATAAAATGGCATTTTAATCTGTAAAAAAAGTGCAAATGTCCTAATTGAAAGTGGAAGTTCGTTTTCAAGTTTAGTTGTTATTTTTTTTATTTGTAAATTTGGTATGTTCAAAAATAACCCTGCCATCATGCAAAAAAACAAAATCAGGTAAATTAAAGTTTCAAATCCTAAATTGTTTTCTTCTCCAGAAAATATCATAATTGCTCCTATCAAAATTGTGAAAAATAGAGAAGAAAAAACGCAAAAGCCGATGTACCTTTTTTCATCAAGATCAGGGTAAAAAAGTTTCGGCCGCTTGAGTGCTGATGAATTAAATGGGATTTGCGGAAATTGTGCGGACAATTTTATTATTTTTTCAAACATCTTGATTACCGTATAATTGTTTCTGAACATTTTTAAAGAATAAATCAAACTGATAAGGTGATTTTTTTATGAGTGTTTTCCTAAATTCAATTTCATCTTCAAGTTCCTTCTGGTTTAATCCAAGTTTTTCTGATAATGCTTCAAATAACCTTACTGGCTTTTTATAAATATATTTTTCACCATTAAATAGCAGGAAACTCCCATCTAAATCAGATATTTCAACAACTCTTCTTACCTCCATATTCCTTCTTGCCTTCTTGTCGTATATTAACATTCTTCTTTGAACTACAATCGTATCAATGCTTCTTAAATCAAGTTCATCTATTCCGAAGTTCCTTATTCTTGAAATCGTTTCCCTTACACTTTTACCATGCATTGTTCCATAACTTCCTCTTGCTTGTCCAGCTAAAAGAACTTCAAATAGTGCTTCGCATTCCTCTTTATTTCTTATCTCTCCAACGATCATTCTGTCAGGTCTCATTCTTAAGCTGTCATAAACTAAATCTCTTAGTTGTACTCCCATTTCCTTATTTGAAATCAAGTTTACTTTATGCTTATGGGGTATGTTTATTTCGGGAGTTTCCTCTGTTATAATTATTCTTTCTGTAGACGGGACAAAACTAAATAATGCGTTTAATGTGGTTGTTTTTCCACTCGCTGTATTTCCTGCAATTATGAGCGAACTATCGCTGTGCATTACGCAGGATAATATTGCAAGTGCATCAATAGGAATTGTTTGTTTATCTAGTAAATCTTTTGGTGAAAATGGTTCGTCCCTGAATTTCCTTATTGTTATTTCCCCTCTGCTTAAGGGCGGAAGGGAAGCGTGCATTCTTGCGCCGTTTGCAAGCATCGCATCAAGACGGGGATTTTGTAGCGTTATTCTTCTGCCACTATTTTTAGCAAGTTTGTTTATCGTCTCTAACAATTGCTTGTGGGTTGTAAAATTAGCGTTTACTTTTTGCCATCCTTTGTTTCTTAAAAAAACGTATACTGGTGAATTTATTCCTATTACGCTTATTTCTTCTATTTCCCTATCTTTTAATAGGTCATCTAAAATACCAAATCCATAAATGTGGCAATAAGCAATCTTTGGTAAGTACTCCATCTGGTTTAGGTCTAAATCAATACCTTTCTTATATGTAAAATCTAATACCAAGGAGCGTATCATTGCAGCACCTTCTTCTGGGTTTGAGACGTCCTTTTCCCTTGTGGTCTCCTTAAATTTATCTTCGATTTCAAGAATTAGTTTTTCTTCATCTTCGCTAAGCTGGGGTAAGTGTATCTTGTAATCATGGTGTTCCTTAAGTACTTTCCAACCTAACATAAGTTCCTCGATTGCACAATATTAATTATTAACATTTACCTTATATAATACGCCAAAAAGTTGTCCGTTCTCGTTGTATCCCCAAACTGGAGTTAGAAGCTTATCTATGTCATTTTTCCATACTCCCTTGCCATCTGTTGCATAGTTCTGTGGGCTTACTAAAAGCAAATCATATGTTTTTACTCCCACATCGCGCACTGCCGGGTCAACAAAACCGTTTAATCTTACATATTTTATTCCATTTTGAACTAACTGTTGTTCATTTGATTTAGAATAGAAAACTAGTAATGGGTCGGAATATCCAATTATATCGCCGTTTTTCGGGTCGTTTATAAATTCCTGCCTCGCCCAAAGCTGGTCGATGTACAAATATCCAATATTATATTTTTTAACCAAGTCTAATTTTTTTTGATAGTTATTCCCATAAAATATTATAGCAGCATCTACTTGTCTTTGGTCAAAATCTTGTGTAAATACGTCGTTTTGTGCCCTTCTTGAAATAACTAGTTTTCTTCCGCTAAGTGCATTTATCATATAACTTAGTTCATTGTTGCTTAAAATCACATCATTATAATTTGTATTTGAAAGTAAATACTTCTGAAGGTCAATATAACCTGCATATATGGGGTTTTTTGCATCAGAAAATGACTGTCTTGCTGTCCATGTTGGATAATATGAATAAGTGAAATACGCTAATGATAAAATTATTGCCAAATAAATTATGGCAGTGTTATTTTTATTTGTAGAAAATCTTTTTATTACATAGTCTAACCCAAAAATTGCAATAAAGAAACTTAGGGGATATATGTATAAATCAAACAAATAACCTGATGCAAAGTGCATCTCTAAAAGTGGCATTGTGATATAAGACGCTAGCGCCAAGAAGAATATAAATCCAAAAAACATTAGGAAGAAAAATTCATCTTTTGTGCGGTCTTTAAGTCCTTCCTTTAATATGTAATAAAAACCTATAGCAAAGAGGATACTTCTTACAAAATAAAAAACATTTGACGTGTTAAAAACTAGGTCGATTATATCTGATAAGCCAATATATATCTGGTTAGGTAAAAAACTCCATATCTGGCTCTTAAATGTTGAATTATTTAATTTATATATAAAAATAGGCTTAAACCAATAAATTTGTGCAATTATTAAACCAATTACGATGGCACATATCAAAAATTTCTTGGTTAGTGCGTACTCCTTTGTCAGTGCAAAGCTTCCTTTTTTATAATCATCATAAACAAAGTTCGCTATTAATAATACGCTAAATCCGCTTGCAATTACAAATGCAGTTGAGTGTGTTAGTGCCATTAGGGCGTATGCTAACGCGTAAATTATCATCGTCTTCTTATTTTGCTCCTTAAAAATCGAAAATGCAGCGTATATAAATATGGGCACTACTATAAATTTTGTAAATTCAGTGTACTTTAATATTGGGAAGTTAAAAATCGTTAAAAAAATGCTTGCACCAATTAATGCGTATTTTGAATCGTTAAACACTTTTTTGAATGTGAAAAATAGAATGATTAGTGATAATGCAGGTAGTACGTAATTAAATTTAATCATTGCTTGCATTGGGTCTAAGCTAAATAACTTGCCAAATATCGTTGTCAGAGCACCATAAATTATAAAATATGCTGGGTTCTGTCCTATTCCATTACTGGTTGTTACCCATTCTTGTACTGGGGCGTTATACATATAATATATCTGGCCAAGCTGATAATAATAATCGCCTCCAAAAATAGGTGATGGTAACTGTTTAAAAGTTGAAGTAATATTTGAAATTAGTATCGTATAAATTATCGCGAGTGCAATCAAAACAAAGAAATACTTATCTAAATACTTTTTTATGTCCATAGTACTAAAAGTAAATAGGAAGGTAATTAAAATAAACCTCCTCTAGTATAATGTGTGGTTTCTATGCCAAACAAAAGTGTTGCGATATTATTACCTACTTATAACGAAGAACAGAGTATCGGTAAAAGTATCGATCAAATTCGCGAATTATCTAAAAGTCAGGCTCAAACATGGAGAATTGTCCTGGTTGATAGTTGCTCTACTGATAAAACTGTTTCTATAGCTAAAGAGAAAATGATTGATCAGATAATCGAACTACCTATCCGCGGTAAAGGGATTGCTTTAAGAAAAGCGTTTGAAGACTTAAATGATGATTATGTTTTTCAGATTGACTGCGATATGACTTACCCAATTGAAGCGATACCCTCTATGGTCGAAAAACTCGATAGTGGGAGTTGCGATCTTGTTATTGGATCTCGTTTTCGAGGAAAAATGGAAACTGGTGCGATGAAAAGCGTTAACAAAATTGGTAATACCATGCTTAATATAATTGCATCCACTCTTTATCTGCATCCAATTAGCGATGTCTGTTCTGGTTTATGGGGCTTTAATAAAAAAGCCTATAAAAGCATTAATGTTACTGCCATTCATTTTGAAGTTGAGTGTGACATGTTCGCTGAAGCAGTTAAGCGCGGATTGAAGATTTGCGAGATTCCGATTGATTATCGTAAGCGAGAAGGTCAGACTAAGTTAAGTATAAAATACGGGTTTATCGATAGTTGGCATTTACTTAAGAAAAGATTTTAGTTGGTCATCAGTAGCCAGTTCGCCTATTTTTAGAATGTCTTCTGCGGTTAAGGATTCTACAATAAATCTGTTTTTCATGTAAAACTCGATATTAGATGGACCTAAACCATTTCTGTCTAGAAGTGAACTCGCAGGTTTTGTTAATATTTCTGCTTGTTCTGGTGTTATCTTTGTTCTTAGGAATATTGAGGTCGCTAGCATTCGACCTAAATAATAGCTATCTAATGAATGATCTTTTTCAACTCTTAAATCAGTATCTACAAGTATTGTGCCGACCATGTAAGTATGATATAATCCTTGGACTAAAGCTAGATTGGCTCGTGTAAAATTGGCTCCATCCATCATACTCCCTCTAATATTTGCGAGTCTTAAGTCAGCATCTTCGAAATCAGTAAAATGTAATTTTGTTCCACCCAAATTACTTAATCTCAATTTGGTTCTTCTTAGGCTCGCACCGCTAAGATTCGAACAACTAAAATTAAATCCTCGTAAGTCTAAATTATCTAAATTTATTCCAGTCAAATCCAATTTACTTAGACCAGTACTCCCCTCTAAATTATATGGGTCTTGTTCTAACAATTGCCTAACGCGATCAATAGCTTCTGGGTTAGGTTTAACTCTTTCTAATACTTGTCTTAATGTTAGAACATGTCTATATTCCAGGACTACTTTTGCGTTTTGGGGGGTCATATTATCATTATTACTTATGCATACAAATATTTAAAAAACCATGTTTTACCACTAATATAATAAGTAGTAAAGTTTATTTATATTACAGTTGTATATGTTACTAGCAATTAGCTTGTGGCTAGTAGCAAGTCGCACATAATATTTAGAAAAATTATCTAATAAGTATATAAAAGAGGGATACATATGATAACCGGAGGAAGAATTGATGAAGTAGAAGGTAAAAAAATTGGTGAAACTAATACTATCACAAATCTAAATATCGACATTGCCTTAAACGAGGTAAAAATAAACGGAGTAAGTGTTGAAATTGGTTATACATATACTGCACTTTATGGCAAGGACAAGAATTCGACACACTTGATCATAAAAGGTTCAATAACTGCTGAAGAAGACAAAAAGCTTGTAAAAGAAATTGAAGATGAATGGAAAAAAGCAAAAAAACTTCCAGAAGCTTATGCAGAAATAGTTATTAACGCAATAAATTACACTGGAATTGCGAATGGAACGCTCTTAGCAAGATTGCTAAATGTTGCACCACCTTTGATTCCACCAAGGATTCAATTAAAACAAACTAAATAATTTTTATTTTATTTTCTCTATATTTGTTTCTTGTTTTTTATTTAATAAATTCTATTCCTTTATCTTTAATTTATCTTCTGCATGTTTGTAAATTGAATTTTTCCTCTATTTCTTAATATAACTCTAAGCTCTTCTCGTGTTGGAAGTTTTGTGATAAAACTAAAATATTTATCTTTTAATGTTTCTTTGTCTTTTACCACGAATTTACCTACACTATCTTTTCCTTTTATCCTTAATGTAACCTCATTTACTCTCTCATTAAAATCCTTTACTCTATTTGTAAAATTAACTAAATATTTTTCAAGTTTTCCAATTTCAATTTCCTTTTCTCTAGCCGAATTCATATACATAAGTTTTCTAGTTCTATCTGTTAAATGGGCTAATTCATTTTCCAGATTTAATGGAAGCATTTTTTCATTAAGATATGTTAGCCTTTCAAGTAGTAATGTAAATCTTATTTGTGGGTCTAGTATTCTTATTTCACTTGAATCTGCCATTATGTTTCACCAATCATTCTAGGAGTTAAATTCTTGTGTTATTATATATGTATAAAAGAGTTTATAAACCTTAACTTAAGTTCAAATTTCAAACTTAAACTATGCCTGCACTTCCTTTCAAAACAAAAAATATCGCAATACTTTCGTTTAATTCTGCCAAATCGTCCAGTTTGAATTCTAAAGTTTCTCCTGCGATTTCTATTTTTGGCACCTCCTCAATAAACTTCACTTTAAGAGTTTTTTGGCTCTTAACTAGCACATCTTTCATCGGGTCAAATTTTTCAATATCTGCTAGTTGCACTGTTTTTGCAATAAAACCCGTACTTCCATGAATAGAATTTGGAACCCGGATAAGTTTACTTAAATCATAGCTTACTGCTGCATCCGCATCTACTGTATATAATGGCAATTTATCTGCTACAACTTTTAGTTTTGCAATTATATCTTTCACGCTGGATTTACTCCAGTTTCCTTCTTCAATGCCGCGTATGAAATTGTTTTTTTCTTCCTCATTTTTTAAGAATTTACGGTCAATTTCTAAGGGCGCGTTATTTAATTTTTCAATTACTGCTCTTGCAAACCTCCCTCTATATCCGCTTTGCGTAGGTTTAGGGCCAAGTATTTTCTCTCCTCCTTTTTTCTTTTCCAAATCCAAGAATTTGGTATAATCTAATCCAGTTCCCTTTACATAATCTAATATCTCGCGTTTCTGTTCGCCTCTTAAATCAAATAAATCCTTGTTTCTAACATGGATGTGGTATCCCCTATTTCCTGAAAATACGAACTTTATTTCTTCCCGTTTTATTCCAAAATCAGAAATGACAAAGTCTTCCATTAGCCTTATTGTATCCTGTTTTATTCCATCTAATTTTCCATACACTTCGTATTTGCCTTCTGCATGCAAATCTAGGTCAAAAACTAAGTCTCCACCCTGCCAGTTTTTCCTTTCTATTGGTGTCGCTTCTGGAAAAAGATATTGCGAAACAGAATGCGATACGTAAAATGGCGTGTTCTGGGCCAGATAAGATTTGAATTGCTGATTTGACCTGAAGCTTAAGTGGCGAATATCTATTTTCTTATTTATCCCGATTCCAAATTCTCGGTTTTCAATGTTGGGTATATCTATTGGTGCTGTTTCATAGTATTTTGAAAAGAATGATAAAATTAACGATCGCTCTTGTGCATTCATTACCGTCCACCGCTTTCTTTTACCTTATCTTTATCTTCTTTTCTTAACTTATGCCAGTTCATCGGGTTTCCTATTTTACAGTTTGCACAGCAAAGCCCATAACTCATTACGCTTGCACAGCTTGGCGTAACATATTGCTTACTTTTTGCATGTTCAAGCTGATACCGAGTAATTTTTTCATTGTAATCTGGCAAGTTCGAATAAATACTAACCATCTGTTCCATATTTGTTTTAAGGCTAATTAAATAAACTGCTAAGTACCATCTAGCCTGGTGACCAAGGTTCTCGTGTTTTTTAACTGATTCTAGTAGCTTTTCAATACATGGCGGGTTATCTAAATCTTCTAATTTTACATTGAATTCTGGTTGCACCATTTTTGGCAAACTTTCCTTTATTCTTTCGCTTGCGTTTTTTATCGTATCATTAGAATCTTTTACAAATGGTATTTTTTCTACGTGTTTTTTTACAGCTTCTTCAATTAATCGGTTAAGTTCGTTCTTTTTGTCTGTTATTTCTACGCTTACAAAACCGTCAAAAACATCTCTGTTAATTAATCGGTACGGATTATCTGCTTTAGGCGCAAATTTCAAAAAAGTCGCTAGTGGTACCACAATTTTATTTCCTATTTTAGAACTTGCAATCCCAAATTCATTGCCTAATTTTTCTACTTCTGCTTCGTTTTCTGATCCAAGGTAAGCGTTTGTTTTTTTAGCCTCAGCAATTGCGTATCTGTTTGTTAAATACGTATTTTTCATAAAGCCTAAGATCATTCTTGAAGCTGCGTAGCTTGAAATTTCCTCTATTTTTTGAGAAAAATGTATTGCGCTGCTTTTAGGTATCGCGCCTGTTGAAAGGGCAGTTTTTATTCTGTCTATCGCTAATTCGATTATCTGTTCGCTAATCTCTACGTTGTTTTTTATAAGAAGTTCTTTAGCGATACGTGTAAACGGGTATTTTACTGCGAAATCTATTTCTTCCATAGTGATATAATTAGAAAGCTAGGTTTTTTCTAGCTTTGTGAACTCAAGAACTTCGATATAATAAACTGGTGGGTTGATTGTCCAGTTTTCCATCTTAAAAATGCCCCTTATAAAATACGTGCCTTCTGCAGGTGAACAGTTCGATAAATTATATTTTGTTTCGATAAATTCTCCATTCACATATCTGTTGATTTCTCTTGTGCTACAGTTAGGTAGCAAATTATTGTTGCGTAGTTCGATTGTTTGATTTCCTTCTTTAAGTACGGGTATTGCCCCGCAACCGTTACAAGGAATTTCTCCTGTAAAATTCTGCGGTGCTAAACACGCCATGAGCGTGCAAATAGTTGGTTGATATTTTAATTCGCCTCGAACAAGTACTTCTTTGTTTAGAAAAACTAATTTTGAATCTAATAATTCGCTTACATTATACGTTTGGTTTTCAATAATTCGTGGGTTGCCTGCAAGACATTTTTCAGGTGTTATGCTACAGTTAGGATAAACGTTTTGATTGCCCTGAGTGCATCCGAAAATAAAAACCGTAATTGCTATCGCTAAAACGAAAATTAAGTTCTTTGAATTCCTTAGAGTAAACATCTTTGTCATAACTAAAACTACATTCGAACTTGCTTTAAAAAGAAATGATTTTGTTAGGTCGGAAGCTAAACAGGAGTAATTTTCTGGAAGATTATTTTTTCATAACCCAACTTAAAACTATGAATTTATACAAAATAGATATATTTATATAACTTTTCGGTATATTTATACTTATGAAAACACAACAACAAATCCAGATAATGCATTCTCCAACCCTAAATACAGTAATTATGATCGAAAAAGTTTTGCAGGAAGCAAAGCAAATCGTAAAAGTTGCAGAGATTAAAAGAAGATTGCCAAAACAGGTAATGCATAACACTCTTTTGCAAGTTCTAGATTATTTGCAAGAAAGTGGAAAAGTTCTAATTACGACTAAAGGTATCCTTTGGATTTACAGAACATCAACAGAACTTGAGAAGTTAAAAGAAGGGGGACTAGAACTATGAACAGCAAAAGATCAGTTCGAGTTATTCTTAAAGATCAAGCACGTTTAGAGTTTGAAGAACTTAATATAATGGTTGGCGAACAACAAAATAAAGGGGAAACTAATTCAGAAGAGATGCAGCTTCTAAAATCAATACAACAGAAAGTTGAAATGCTTAAACTTAATCCAATGTATGGGGATAGCATACCCAAGCAACAAATTCCGCGTGATTTGGATGTCTCAAATCTATTTAGAGTTGGGCTTACGAATTACTGGAGAATGATTTATTCACTTGAGGGTAATCAAGTTGAAGTTATTGCGTTTATTTTGTATATCATTGATCATCCCACTTATGATAAAATGTTTGGATATAAAAAACGCTAAATAATTTTTTATAAATTTCAAAACCGTATCAGTCTTTCGTCTTATCAACAAAAGCCTTAGCAACAATTAAAGGGAATATTATTGTAGCATCGCCAAAAACTTTAACGTGCTTGGCTTCTGCTGCAATTTTACCCCAGCTAATCGCTTCATCTGGGTTAGCTCCGGAATCACTTCCGTCAAATTCCTGGGCATTATTTATATAAACTGCGTATTCAGCTCCGTTTCTAAACATATTCGCGTTACAAATATGGTGCTTAACCATACCGCTTCCTAAGATTATCATGCCTGTTTTTTTAGAAGTTATTGCAAGGTCGTTTATTTTTTTAATGTCATCAGCAATGTCTACTTTAAATTCAGGGTGTTTATACTTGAAAAAGTAAATCATGTCTCCCATAGAGCCATCAGTAAATGCAGGACAAAAAACAGGAATGTTGTTTTTATGACACCAGTAATAAATGCTTTCTTTGTTGTTTATCTTTTCTCCTAGTTTGTTTATTATGTCACTTACGCTGTTGACATTTGATTTTTTATTTATTTCTTCTAAAAATGGTAAAAAAAACTTCTCGAACTCAACATATCTTTCATTAGGAACAAAAATATTTCCTGTTCGGTTAATTCCTCTTTCTCTTAAAGCAGCGCCATCAGCGTTAAAATCTCCTAGCATAAATGGTTCAATGCATTTAATTAGGTCTTCTTCGACTCCTCCGGCGGTAGTAACAACTACATCGACCATCTTATTTTCAACTAGATACCTAAAAACATCACGAAGACCGGAAGTAACCATGTTAGATGTATAACCTAGAAAAATCGTGCACTTCTCCTTTCGCATTTTCTTGATTATTTCAATTGCCTTACCTAAATTCGTTGCCTGAAAGCCCGTTGTGCTAAAGCTATCTAAAAGTTTATCATAATCTAAGCCTTCACTAAAGTCGTATCCTTTAATCGCGACATAATTCTTAGGGTTATCTGAATCCCGAAGTATGTTTGCTTTCGCTGTTTTTAGTTTTTCAGATTCTTTCATGAAAATAACACCTTATTCCTTCTTTAATTTAAAATACGCTTCTGCAAGTTTGTTCGCCAAATCGCTAGCGCAAAAATTAAACCCAACTTGTTTCGATAAAAGTTCTCCGGCATAACCAACTACTTGCGCTCCAGCTGAAGCAGATTCAAAACTTGCATTTTTACACGCAAGTGCTGCGACAAAACCTGCTAGTACATCGCCCGTACCCCCCTTTGTCATGCCTTGATTATGTATGTAGTTAATTCCCATTTCTTTACCATCGCTTATGATGTCTCCACTAGGATCTTTTTTAAGAATCGTTAAATCATATTTGGCTGCCATTGCATGCACATTCTCCTGTGTTCCAGGAACGTTAAATAAATTCCTAAACTCCGCTTCGTGAGGGGTTATGATTGCATTTTTTGGAATTTTACTTCCAAATCTTTTTAGCCCATCGCCATCAATAACGAGCCTTTCGCATCCTTTAAGTAAATTTATGTCAAATTCGGATTTTCCAAGTCCGATTCCAAATAAAGTACAATCAACTTTTTTTATGATCTCTAAATCAGTTACAACAATTACTTCTGGAATGTGCTTAATCGCGCGAACGAGTAATTCATCGCTTTCACCAGGATAAAAATAAAGTAAATCTACAAAACGTCTTGCGGCAAGCAGGCTAAATATAGGTGCGCCATGGTAATCTTCGCTTCCTCCAATTATTAATAGTTTTCCGTTTTCGCCCTTATGTGAATTTGCAGGTGCAACATATAGCGATTTAATGATATCTTGCATGGTTATCTATCTATGGCTGGAATTAAAAGTTTTGTGTTACGCAGTTCTTCATCCTTTTTTTATGGTTTATGTTTTACAATCCTATTCTTTTTGCTAGGAAATGCCGTTATAACTGCACAAAAGCCTCTTTTACAGGATATTTTTTATAATCAAATTCCAAAAACGTTCTTAGGTAGTGCTGCAGTTACCAAATTAATTGATAATCAAGTTTCATCTTCATTAAACGATGCGCAGCTTGAAACATTATTATCTTCATTGCCTTTGCTTTGTTCCACAAATAACCCTCCTGAGGATTTAGTATTACTTTGTCAAGATTATAATAGTGGAAAAATAAACTCTGCCCAGGATATAAAATTATTCTTTAGACGCCTCACACTAAATAACTCCGCAGATATGCTAAAAACCCAATTTCGTACAATCTTTAATCAATTTGATTCTATTCTTCAAATCGATTCTAGGTTGCAGTTTGTCCTATTTTTAACTGCAATCGGGTGTCTTTTATTCGGCTTTATTTTAGGTTTTCTTATTTCAAATAACTTAAATCAAACATCTTACTTGGGGTTTAATACTCTATTTTGGTCTAGCTTAAGCAACTTATTTTTCTTTTCCATAATTTATCTTTTTGGGGTTAATTTGCTAAATCTATTTTCACCGTTTATCATTAATTTTTTATCCTCTAGTTTACCAAGTACCTCAGTCCCAATAATTCAAGAAATTCTTCCTCAAGTATTCTTTTTGTTTCTGCCGTGGTTGCAAACTATATCTCTAAATCTCTTGTACTATTTTGCGCCAGTAACTATCCTGGGGTTAGCTGGCAAAGTGTACTTCGGAGCTAAAAAAGATGACCCTAGTAAGGCCGAACCAAAAGAAAGTTGAAAAAAGCAACATTTAAATACTGTTTTTAACACAATAAAAATATGCACTCACTTAAAAAACACTTAATTGGATCAGCATTTGCCATCATTTCACTATGCTCGTCAGTTCCTTATCTACAAAGAGCAAATCCTTCCACTCCAGAGCGACCAAGAACAATGCTAACTCAAAAGGAATTAATTGAAGATTTAAGGCACAAAAGCTTCGAAGAAATAGACAAAATTCTATTCGATCAAATGGATGCAAAAGGTAAAATTCTTAGTGTTCTAGGTAGTCTAAGAACCAATGGTAACTATCTTGGAATAACAAAACACGGCATGGATAAAAAAGGGCTCTTTAATCTTTATACTTTTAAATCCTGGCAAGGTACACCTCATTTAATAAAAGCTCAGGATCTACAAGTATTTCTACCGATTATGGAACAAATAACTGGGACAACAATAAAAAATCCGAATATAATTTTTAAGAGCGAACCATGTGAGGATGACAATCTTGGCTGCAGAACTAATAAAGATGTCCAGTTAAAATCTGAATTAAGGTATGCAATACCCACGCTCCTAAGTACGTTTGCTCATGAATTTAACCATGAAACCTCTATAAATAGACGTAACTATAACTTTGATTATTTTGGCCGTGCGTTATCTCAGGTTGAATCTAACATGGCCGCAGTATTATTTGGTAAAAAAATTGCTTATGATTATGGCGAACCTTTTCTAGGACAAAAAATCATGGAAGCAGGCGCAGATTTTCTATTTTATTCCCCGCAAGGAGATAAACTTTTTGACTTTGACGTGGTTACAAACTCATTTAGATTAATGATGGCAAAGACTCAAGCCCAAGGCGATGACGGTCAAGAAAAAATGATCGATATAATCTTTACTCTACTTCTTCATAAATTTTCTTATGACCTAGACGCAGCTTATAACTATGTTCGAAATAATTCCGATATGACTATTTATGGCCTTCTTGTCGAAAACTATAACGATGTTGCAAGCATGCACTCTCTTCTTATAGATACACAAAGAACTTTCCTAAAAAATTTGGAAGATTCAATTCATTGCGATGCGATATCTCCTCCGATGATTTACTGTCAAGAAGACCTAAATAAATTTTCTGGGCTTTCTAAGGAACAAATTGGGAAAAAAATGAATAATGAAATCGATCGTATAGTACGGGGGATAGAATGGATCCTAACTAGCTATAGATCAGAAGAGGAAGGCCAAAAGCATAGCTTTGTTGGTGGAATCTATGCAAGAGGGGATCAGATTGATCTTGATCTTCAAATTCATCCAAAGCTAACCGAAGAAATCAAAAGACGCATTGATGAAGCGGATCCTAGGGTATCTGTTGCTGGGTGTCATATTAATCCCATAACCGAGACTATAAATTACACTATTAGTTTTAAAATCAAAATACCAAAAAAAGAATTAACTAAACCAAGAAAATTCTATAAAAAAACCAGATATTTCCTTGATAATGGGGATGAAATTCGATTAGGCGGGGCAATAGCTTCACTAGACAAATACCTAAATAATTTATGGGGAATTGCAAGAATTTATGGAGCTGCACACAATAAAGCAAAATGGTCTGATTAAAAATATTTCCTAATTTTTTCATTCAAACTAGTTGCTTCTTCTAATGCGGCTTTTGCTGGTTTTAATCCTGCTCGTTTTTCATAAGCAAATGCAATTGAAGAAGACGCGTTTATTCTGTGGATTGCAGGGTTAGTTTTTATTGCCTTAAGTGTGGCGTCTAAATCTCCGCCCTGCGAGCCGATTCCCGGAATTAAAAGAGGGGTCTGATTTTTAGTCATTTTTGCAATGTCTGCGATTGCGTCGCTTGTTGCTCCAACAACTAATCCTGTTTTCCAAACGATCGATTTTTGTGCTACAAGTTCATATAATTTCTTACTGCCTATTTGTTGTTCTTGAAAATCTTTTGCTCCTTCATTGCTTGTCCTGCATAAAACATAAGCTAGTTTATCCTCTCTTACAAATGGGGCGACCGAATCAGTTCCCATATATGGTGAAACAGTAACTGCATGCGCACCAAAGAAATCGTACGCTTCTTTCGCATAAGCTAAACCTGTTTTTCCAATATCTCCTCTCTTAGCGTCAAGGATTACAAATGTTTGATTCTTGTACCTGCTAATTACTGATTTTAATGCCATGATCCCTTCAAATCCGTATTGCGCAAAGAAAGCATAGTTTGGTTTTATTGCAGAAATTTGGCCTTCTTTAATAAGTAAGTCTGTTATTTCAAAATAATAATTTGTAATTCGCTGCCCGATTTCTCCTTCGGTTCCTTTTAGTTTTTCAAAACTAGGGTCAATTCCAAAGCAAAGGTTCGTTTTAGCTGATTCTGCCAAGTTTTTTAGCATTTGTTTTGATTTTTCCATAAATTAAACTTATTCCAAATTCTTTAATTACCTTTGTATTTACTATTTATAGTATGTCTAATCTTGAAACTTATATTTCTAAAGCAAAAGAAAATCTTTTTTCTATAAACATTATTCTGCTGTTGCTTATTTTATTTCTTATAAAAGGCTTTTACTTTGAAGTAGGTGCATTTCTCTTACTGCTTTTACCCTACTTTTTACTTACATATAAGTGGGATTTAGGCATAATCGAGAGAGCGTTGCTTAGTTTACCATTAGCTGGTTTATCATTTTTACTATTGTACTTACTTTCCGTATGGGGTCTTGCGCTTCCGCAGTATCTGGTTGTTGGCATTGTTTTTGTACTGCCTCTTATTATTTCATTTATATTCTATAAGAAAAAAATTATTGATGATTTAAGTTCTAAATTTAATGGTGGTTTTCCATCTGTTCTTTCAAATCAGACACTTTTTTGCGTACTACTAATTATACTAGTGACTACTCTAGCATATCAGGGATTACTTAATGAAACGTCAATACCAAGAACCGATGCTATGGAGTATCTAGCTAAGATTTCCTTTGTAGAAAAGTCTTTGCGTTTTGATGATCAAATTTTTTCCTGGTATGACAAACAGCAATTAGGTTATCCTATCTTTACTTTTGATCCCCTGTTATCTTTTATTTTTTGCGGAGTTTTAGCATTTCTTAGCGGGGCTAGCCTGATTAAAATCTTCAACATTATCTTCCTGTTTTTTATGATATTTCTTACGCTTGGTGTTTTTCTTTTAGCTCGTTCTATATTCAAAAACGACCTTTTAGCATTGCTTTGTGCAATAATATTTATTGCAACTCCTTCAATTACACTTAATGCGCTTTATGTTGGAAACTACAAGTTATTTGCAGCATACGCGGCAATGCCCCTGGCACTGCATTTTATCTATAAAATTCTTTCAAGAGATGAGCAAGCTAAGCAAATTCTGGGATTACTTTTTGCATATATATTTCTGTCTCACTCCAGCGTATTTATACCATTAATTATACTTGCAACTTTGGCTGTTTTTATATACCACTTCTTTAAAGAAGGACTTATTATTTTTATCTCTTTTATAGAAACTCTTCACGCACTAATTAAGCCTATAGGAATATTCCTTTTATTTACCTTATTTTTCATTCTTCCTATATTCATTTATGGCCCCTACATATCAAAATCATTCCAGCAGCCAGAAGTTCAAAGCATTCCTGATTTAGCTAAAACAATATACTCTGTCATAATTGCCCCTCTATTTACAGAGCCTCTATTAAACGAACAAAAAGGTTCGCTATCTGTGGGCGTTTTGTATGGTGTTTTTGTAATCTTATCTTTTATTGTGCTTGCTTTTGACTATAAAAAGAATAATCAAAACATAGTACATGGAATTACAATTGCATTTGTAATTTGTTGGATTGTCATATTTTTACTTTCCAATTACGTAAGCATCGTAGCAAAGACACTTGTTGGCTTTGACAGAATGGCTCCGTTTTTCGCACTGTTTTATTGCGTACTAATTACATACTTGTTTTATCGGGCTTACAATCTAACAGCAGCTAATCCGATTGCAGGATATGTAATAATTATTTTAGCCATTGCTTTTGTAAGCAACTACATTATAATTACAAATCAAAAATCTTTTCTTTATGTTAATGAAGATTCATTGTATACACAGGTTTATGAGTACGGGAATTTTACATCTAAAGTTTTTGGTTCCCTACCTGGAAGACAAACAACCTACGGCCTATTTTCTCCATCTTTACAGCCTATGTTTACTATAGCAAATAATATATCTACAAATGGTTTAGGTTTTGTCCAGGGTCAGCACACAGACATTTATCTAAGTAGAATGACTGATGTAAAAAATTCATGGGGTGTACCAAATCAGACATCTGCTAAGGAAATTTTTAAACTGTTCAAACTTACTGATGTTAGAAATATCTATGTTGATACTTGTACTGCTGGAGGTCAAACATTTGTTAAAAAATTCCAAAATTGTGATGAGTGCAAATTTACCAAAATTGATGATATCTCAGATTGCTATATACTTGCTTTCCTAGATGGTTCTTTCGCAGAAGGTTTCAGTACCATCCCAACAGAAAACAATTATGGCACTATTGCTTCAGCGAACGTTGCTACAAACAGGGTAAATCCACAGCAGATAAACATTCTGGCTCCAAGTTCAAAGTACATCTTAGTAAAAGAAGAATATTTCCCTAATTGGCATGCTTATCAGAATGGTATTGGGGAAGTGAAAATCCAGGAATCGGACATAGGGCTTATGATTGTTGAGAATGTTAATGGGAAAAATATCCAGATGAAGTATGAACTTGCGCTTTGGGAAAAACTGCTATTTCTGATTAGTATTGGAGGATTAAGCCTTGTGGTGTTTCACCCAAGCTTCAATTTTATTAAATCAAGTACGTAGTTCATCATTTCTTTTTGGTCTAACTTGGTCTGTCCATAAAGTCTGTCCTGAAAAACATATGGTATTTCTTTAATTTTAATTTTAGGGTTTTTTGCAAGTATGTTCATTAGTATTTTGTATCCCTTAACCTTGATTTTAGTGTTTTGAAGTATGCTTTTTTTAATTGCGAAAAATCCGCTCATCGGGTCGCTTATGTTTGTTCCGATTAGCATATTTGCCATTAACGTAGCTCCAGCAGATACTATTTTCCTATGTATTGGCCAGGTTTCAACTTTACCACCCTCGATATTTCTGCTGCCAATCACCAGATCCGATGTTTCTAAAGCTTTTACAAATTCAGGTAATTTTTCTGGTGGGTGTGAAAGATCTGCGTCCATTACTATTATGTTTTCTGTTTCTGCTTTTTCTATCCCCGCTATTACTGCGCTAGCTAAACCTAGTTTACCCTCTCGCTTTACCAAAGTTAAATTATAATTTTTAGATAAATCTAACGCAACTTTTGCCGTACCATCTGGAGAGTTATCGTCAACAATTACAATCTGGTAGTTGTTCTTAAGCGCTGTATCTATTCGTTTTACCAGTATCGGCAGGTTATCTTTTTCGTTGTAAGTTGGAATCACTATTGAAATCATTTAAATCGCACATCGAAATCGTTTACTTAAGATTTCTATTATAAAAACATTTAATATACATTTGGTGATAGATTAAAATATATCCTTCTTCATTGTATTTCTCTATACCAAAACAACTAAATGACGCACATTAATTGATTAGAGTCTACATAGAGGTTGTTTTGGTATTTAGCGAACCAACTTAATATGCATGAATTAGTTGGTTCGGTATAGTATAACTTTGGTTGATTACTTTGCAAAATCCTATAAAATACGCTTTGTTTGCATTATTCATTATATTCATATTCGCTAGTTCTTACTTTTTAGTTTATTATACAGCATTTACAAAAGACATCGGCCTTTTTTCTCAAGATGGTTTAATTGGCGTAATGCCCAGCATGCAAAACAACAATCCTTTAGATACTGGTATGGGTATGAATCCTAATCCACCTGGCAATTTAGCTTCAGTTTCAAGAACCCTAGCTGGAACTAATCCAGTTAAGGATTCAAAAGAAGTGAACTTAAGTGATGGGTCTACTTATGCGCTTAGCGCAGATTTAGTTTCTAAAACAATTAACGGACAACAAATTCGAATGTATTCATATAACGGCGAGTTTCCGGGACCCACACTTCGCGTTAAACAAGGGAGTACTATTAATGTAAATTTTAAAAATAATTTGGATGTAGCAACTACTGTACATTGGCATGGTATAAGACTTTCAAATAATTATGATGGTGTTCCAGATGTTACGCAAAGCATTGTTAAACCTGGGGAAATTTTTACCTATACGCTTAACTTTCCTGATGCAGGCGTTTACTGGTATCACCCTCATGCTGAAGAAGATTTACAGCAAGAACTTGGTCTTTATGGTGCGATTATCGTTGATTCGCCAAGCGCTAGCTATTATAATCCTGTAAATTTGGAACAAATTTTATTTTTAGATGATATTCTTATTAATAAAAACGATGTCTATCCATTTTACAATAAAGTTACTAATTTTGCGATGATGGGTAGATTCGGGAATACGATTTTAGTTAACGGCCAGGAGCAGTTTACTCTTAACTTGAAAAAAGGGGATACGGTTAGATTTTTCGCAATTGATTCAGCGAATACGCGTACATTAAATGTTTCAATCGGAAATCTTAGCCTTAAGATGATAGGGAGCGACGGAGGCAAATACGAGCAGGAATTCTTTTCAAATTCATTTATAATTTCTCCATCTGAAAGGGCTACATTTGAAGCGAAGTTCGATAACGCGGGTAGTTACGATATTGTTAGTACTACTCCGCTTGGAACTACGATTTTAGGTAAAATTCTAGTGCATGGTGTTTCAACAGATAACGATATTTCTGGTTTTAGTTCACTACGAGCGAATAACGATGTCATTTCAAGCATTAATCCATACAGGCAATACTTCGATAAACCGAATGACTTTAATTACACTTTAACTTCTAAGGCAATTGGTGCGATGCAAGGAAATTCTGGGATGCAGATGGGTGGTAATCCATACGATATCGAGTGGCAGGATCCTGATTTTAGCCAAAATAGTATGTCTACTAATATGGGTATTTCCTGGGTAATAAAAGATAAAAATACTGCTAAAGAAAACCTGGACATCAATCAAGCCGTTGCAAAAAATAAAACAATAAAAATCAAAATCGAAAACCCTATTGGCGGGGTCGATTCAATGCAACATCCAATACACATCCATGGTGCTAATTTCTTAGTATTAACTAGAAATGGCGTTAAGAATACTAATCTAGTTTGGAAGGATACTGTCTTAGTTAAAAAAGGAGAAACTGTTGAAATTCTAACTTATTTCCCTAATTCTGGACAATGGATGATGCACTGCCATATTTCAGAACATCTAAGCTCTGGAATGATGAGTATGTTTAATGTTCGTTAACTATAGCTTTCCGCATTTGCAGTTTGCTTCTGCTTCGTTGCATCTAGCACACATAAACATTGAGTGCTCTGTTCCGCAGCTATGGCTTGGCATATGCCTTTTAGATACTGCATTACAAATGTCGCACTTGTATCCTTTGGTAATTCCGCCACATTTAATACAATCGACCATTCGATCACCTTTTTGCGTTTTACGTTCGTGCAGAATAAAACGACAAGGATTATAATTGTTGTTGTAAAAAAGTTTTTTGGTATTTGGGAACAGTTGTGAGTTTTCTTAGGTTACTAAGACCCCCTATTAGTAAAATTTGGATTAAGAAAGTCTGGCCCAAAAGTAGTAGTAATATTAGGATAGTTTTCATTCGTCAATTTACAACTGCTTGCAGTTGGAGAGACAGAGAAGGCTCTGCTCTTCTCTGGAAACTCGAAACTCAAAACAGGAAACGGGCAACGAGAAAGAGAAAATGGGCCCACGCGGAATCGGACCGCGAGTCTTCTGCATTTTGAAAAACGTTTTATGTTTTCCGTCAAGCAGACGTCTTACCAATATCGAAACTTTTTAATAAATTAAAAAATGTATTCGACTATAGGCCCATTGTATATACTTATATAATTCTCGCCAACTTAGAAAAAAGTGGCATCTCTATTTATTGACTTGTAGGACAACGCACATATATACTTCAAATGGCGTTGTCAGCAAGTGACGACTTAATTGCTTAAATTTTCGTTCAAGCAAAAGTAGTAAAAATATTATATAAAAAAGAGTTTTAAAAGACTCCGACTTTGCCAAAAACAATCTTATTTTGCAATTCAACGATATTTTCAAGGTTTTTATCGATAATATATTGAACTTGGCTTTTTATTTTCTCGTGGTTTCCATTCCTCATTAATATCGATGCACCCGCCATTTTTGGCTGGTCGATTGGTTTTCCAATCTGTGAAAGTAAAGTAATCGAAACATCTTCAATATCTGGAATTTCCTGTGCTATCTGATTTGCAATATCAAATGATAATACGTTGTAAATTTTACCAACGTGGCTAACTGGATTTTTACCAGCTGCTGCCTCAATCGACATTCCTCTAAATGGTGTAATTAATCCATTTACTCTGTTTCCTCTGCCTACGCTTCCATCATCGCCCATTTCCGCGCTTGTTCCGGTTAGGGTGATATAAACAGAACCATTTTTCTCATCATCAGCGGTGTTTACAAATATTTCAATATCTAATGGTGTGGTTCTTTTCGCGACTTCAACTGCATCTTTTGCAACGCGCTCTTTAAATTTCATGTATTCATCAACAGAATGGACAAATTTAGAAATAAATGCAACTGCAATTGTAACCTTAAGTTTGTTACCATCTCTTAAGCCCATAACCTTAATATCTTCACCAATTTCTGGGTGCATCGTTTTATAATTTGTAGAATTAAGATGTAATTCTGTTTGCAACACTACTTTTTCTAAATCGCTCATTGGCGCATATCCAGTTCCAAAACTAGTGTCGTTTGCTAATGGTATTTTTTGTTCACGCGAAAATAAATCTACTAAGTCAGCTGAACCTGTTGCTATCCTAGATTCTACTTCCACATCGTTTTCAATGTCTAAATTTCGAACTGCTTTTTTCAAGTATTCCTTTGCTGTTTTAATTGCGATTGTCTGGACAGGTATCTCCCTATTTTGGTATCTTTCAATTGCTCTTCCACTTAGTAGAATATATATTGGCTTAAGGAATCTGCCTCCTCCGAAAAATACATCTGTCGATCCGCCAACTATTTGTCCCTTATCAACGTTATGGTGTAAAATTTTTCCAAATTCGTTTATGTAAGCTTTACTTAATTCACGGCTGATTTCTTCCATCATTCCGTCAATTATTGAATCAGGGTGACCTAATCCTTTTCTTTCAACTAATTCTACTTCTCTTTTTGATGCTGGAATATATTTTGCTTCTTCAACTACTATATTTCTTGTCATAAGTACACCTTTAAGTAAACTGATTATTCTTGAAAAATAAGCTATAATTGGTATTTGTACTTTATTCTTTTTAAGGTTAAGTAAATTCATAAATTATTCTTATTGGAATAAAATAAAATAATAAAAACTAGTTCATTCCTTTTACAAATATTACCCAAAGAGCGCCAACTTCGATGTCTGGTGTGGTGTTACAATTTTCAAAGCATAGCCTTGCCTTTACAACACTGGATAATTCATGTCCGCTCATACTAAGTATTTTTCCTTTTTCAACTTTAGCAAGAATTGTTCCGAATTTATTCTTTATTTCACTAGATGTAAATCTTAGTATTTCCCCTCCTTTTTCATCGCAGATAATTCCGCGTTCGATACGGCCGACAATTTCTCCATTTTTTTCTAATATGTTACCATTTAAACTAAATTCAGAAGTCATCAAAAAGCACCTTTTTTATTTTATAAAATTAAACGCCATATTTCTTTCTATACTCTAAATATTGATCGTATAATTCGTCATTAACATAAATCTTTTCTCCTATTTTTCTATTTTTTAAGTATTCAAAAATTTCTTTTATGTTTGCTATTGCATGAACCGGTATACCCGTATCCTCTACAAATTCTTCTAAAGCACTAAATTTTTTCCCCTGCTCTATTCTGTCAACTGAAATCACTATACTAATTACCTTGCTTCCAAGTTTTTCTATTTTTTCAATTGCTTCTAACTTAGTTTCTCCAGTTGTCATAACATCGTCTAATAAAATAACTTTAGATCCTAAATCAAGTTTTGCACCAACAAAGGAACCTGCGTCCCCATGTCTTTTCATTTCCTTTCGATCAAATATCCATTCCCGATTTATTCCAAATTCTTTTTGTAATGCAATTGTTGTCGATACTGCTAGCGATATTCCCTTATAAGCTGGTCCAAAGACTGCGTGAAAATCCTCACCATGTTTTTCTTTTATTTTTGTTGCAAAATATTTTCCTAGTTCATAAGTTGTGTATCCGTTGCAAATCCCTCCGATATTTATAAAATAAGGCGAGTGTCTTCCACTTTTTAGTAAAAAGTCGCCGAAAGTAACTGCTCCGCTTTTAGCTAGAAATTCAATAAATTGTTCATTAGCCATGTTAATCGATTATATCTACAGTGATAAGATTGAAAAAGATTATGTTGTTATAATATTCTAGAGTTAAGCAAATAAATTAAGAAAAAACTTGTTGAAAACCAGGTATACTTATTATGACTAATCGAATTGAAAGAGCTAGATTGGTTAAACCAGACCTTGCACGTTATTCGCCAGGTTCATTATTGTTTTACCAGGAACCTCTTAAGCGTCCTACTGCTCAAACTCGGCAATCTTATTTTCCAACAAAATCCGCTCTTATTTACGTAGTAGCTGCTGTTTTAGCTTATACTGCATTTAATTCCTTTAAAGATAAAAATGAAATATTGGAACCTGCTAAGCTTGCGCAGATAAATGAAAGAAAATAGAGGTGGATTTCATCATCCAAAAAGGGTTTTCATTAAGAAAAGGGTCAGACCTATACCAAAATAATCCACTAAATACAACGCTTTTTAAATACTTTCTTGCTAATAACCTATTATGGACTTAAAACAGCCTAGAATTAGACGTAGAATCGTATTTGACCGTGAAGAAAATTTCGTTTGCTTAGGTCAAGGAGCTGTTTTATTACCTCAAGATCGTCTTCAAAGTTCTGTAGTAGATGGCACACCATCAAGATTTGCTATATCTGCTAGAACTCAAATCGGTAATCGCAAAAAAATTTGTCAGGATAGCGGCTTAATAATACCAGGGATGGATCATGCTCTTCTTGCTGTTGCTGATGGGAATAATGCTAGTGGTCATGCTATCTCGGGGCTCTTGTTAACATCCCTCTTTGAATTTTACGAAAAAGAAAGAGCCCGTTTAAAAGATCCGCCCACATTTCTAGCCGATGCAGTTAAATCTGCAATTAAAGCTGTAGAAAACAGTAAATTTGGCTATGTTGAGGGTACTACTCTAACAACCGTCTTGCTGTATGAGGACATAAAATACGCGCTAGTTCGAATTGGAGATAGCGACGCTTTTAAAGTAACAGATTCTGGTTGTGTTTCAAAACTTATAAAAACTCCTGACACCGTTGCAACTCTAAATCATCATAAGGGAGATGATTTTAAAAGTGTCTTGGGTTTTGATGTAGTGTCTTATATAAAAAATCGAGCACTTCTTGAAGAAAATATTCCAGTATTCATTAAAGATATTGTTGTTCACGAAGGGACTATTTCTGCTAGTGACATAATTATGCTCGCAAGTGATGGTCTTAGAAGTAGTTTGAGGGTCGTTGTCGATAACGAAGGAAAAGTTTTAGATGGGGTAGGCATGGAAGATTTTAACGACCTTGTTTACAAAACTTTACGTAATCATCCTGCGGGATTATCTTTAGATGGATTAACATTGTGTTTAATCGATGACATTCAAAAGAGAAATGAACGTATAATAGGGGTTATTGCAAGAATAATTAATACCGATCCAGAAATGCTTTTAGATCATTACATATCTATATCTTCAAACTATGCTGATAATCTTCATGCTTTTGAAAAACAAAATATCATCGGTCGTTTAAAGATAAAAGATATTCTTTGCCCAAATGGTGATGATCTTACAATTATCGCTGCTGGAATTAAAGAGCCTGATCAAGAAGACGATTTTTAATTATTTATTTCTTAGTTTGTTCTTTGCTTCAATCTAATTTTTTATATGTTTGCCATATGTTTGCCAAAATAAAAGAACTTGAGGCTTTGACTTATTAGATTTAACTTTAAAAAACTAGTAGCTTTTACTTCGTAGAAGTGATAAGAAAAACGCTTCCATCAAAACCCGCTGTCCGGCATCATGTTCTTCAAAAAAAGACTCTTGTTTGCCACATGTTTGCCAAAATATTAATGGCAAGTGAATGGCAAACGAATTGAATGTGTTCTTTTGGTAAGTTAGCTTTTATGTGGTCTAAACTAGAAAAGCATATATTTAAAAGGACTTTGGAAGTAACTATATTATGTCACATTTAATAACACTTAATAGAGATCAAAGCGGAAAAATAAGGCCAAGGTATTCTTCCAAAACAGAAATTACTTCCGAACGTGATTTTGGTCGTTTGAATTTAGACCCCTTCTCATGCTGGGATCCGCGTAAAAAAGTTTCCGTAGTTCCATTATATTTAGATTCTGTTCCTATTAGGGCAAAAGATAAAACTCCCGATTTCGAACTACTCCCCTCTCATTTGAGATCTATTCTAAGTGAAGGCATACTCAGAACTTCGGGTTCAAGACGAACAGATTATTCTGTTTTGATGGTGCATAATACGGATCATGATTGTCCAGAAGGTCGAACAGGCGCAATTTTATATAAAGGAGAGCCAACCATAGTTTCAATAGAAAGCAAGGAGTTTGTTGTTGAAGCTAAGGGAGTTGGATCCTATGATGGAAATAATCGAAGGACTAAATCCATGGTAAGAAGTTGTGGTTCTGAACAATCTGTAGATTTATGCGGTTCAATGCCTCAAGAAGAAGGAAAAACAGAATTTGAAAATCTTGAAATTTTAAGGCTAGCAAGAATGGGACTTTTTGCTCAAGGAGATATGCCAAGAGCAGTTCAATTGATTACTTATGCTACAGATGTAGAATATGGTTATCACTCAGATCGAACTAATCAATCATACTTAGTTAGGTTAAGTCCAGGTACTCAAAGAGCATCCTTTAGGCAGAACGAAGCATTCGAACTAGATGATCCTATAAAAATTGCAGAATCCGTAGCAAGAAATTTAGCTCAATTGTTAATGCTACCATCAGTTTTAACACCAGCAATTCATCCTGAAAATTTAGTTCGTCTTAGTGGTGGCAATTATGGGATAACCGATCTGGCGGATGCCACTTCATTATATAATTTCGACGATCCTAAGGGATATTATGTTAAACAAGCCGTTCTAACCCGATTTTTTGAAACTCCTGGCCTCAATCCAGAAGCTAAACTAACTTTTGCAAAAGTACTTGTTGAATCATTAGGTCTTAGATTTGACCCTCAAGAAGATTTGAATTTGAGTTTATATAGAAGATATTTCGCTCCAAGATACTATGCTGTAAAAAAAACGTTGTTAGATATTGACGAAGAGATCGATTCTATTTCAGGTATGATAAAGAGAGATCAAGAATCAAGTTCTCATGCCTTTATCCTTAGACTAGTTAAGGGTTCACTAGAAAAAGAAATCGATTTTCTATCTGATATGAATGATGACGATGCTAGAAAAAGGGTATTAAAATTAAAAGAAAATTTAGTTAAAATAGATGCGATTCTTCAAAATCCCTCTGCTCTAGCCGAATTTAAAGATGGAGAATTCTGCAGACAATTCTATCAATAAAAAGGTGAAATTATGAATCTTGGTTTTGTTTATCGATCAGTAGAGAGTCCCCTTCGAGGCACAATTGATGGTGGGCAAACCATAATTAAATCCACTGTAGTTGGTAGAAAACACCCCTTTGGAACAAAGTATTCTGTTACTTTAGAAGTTCCTTTTGGAGCTGAAGGCGGGGTTCAAATCCAAGTATTAAAAAGTAAAAGTGCACAAGAGATTCTGAGTGCTCTAAAAGATTTGGAAGCTCAAGCTCAATCTGACGCTATAAAAACGTTATCTATTTTTGCACAAGATCAACTGAAGGAAGTTAGAGTTGGAATAAATGATTGCTAAAAAGATCTAATCTATTTCCTTCCTTTCGCGCCCTCTCGTACCGCATTAACCATCTGTTTTATCTTATCAACGCTGCTTCCTTTTTCAAATGCTGTTCCAACTTGTATTGCATCAGCTCCTGCTGCGATTACGTTTCGTGCTTGTTCAGGCGTTTTTATTCCGCCAGCAACAACATACGGAACGCTAATAAATTTCGAAACTGCAGCTACCATTTCTAATGGGATGTGTCCATCTTTTGGGTTACTTCCAGCATCAGTTATAATCATTCTAAATCCCATATACTCTGCTCCCATTGCTAAAGCCGCAGCGAGCATTGGTTTATCTCTTGGGATTTTATTCGCGTCTCCAACATGTCCAACTGTTCCGCCCGGTTCTACTACGATATAACCTGTTGATAATGGTTCGACTCCATATTGCTTTACCATTGGAGCTGCTAACATTTGTGCGCCAGTTATCCAGTACGGATTTCTAGAATTAAGTAATGACATAAAGTAAACTGCATCTGCGTATTTTGTTACTGTTCCGATATTTCCTGGAAATAAAATTACTGGCACACTAACTTGCGATTTAATCTCTTTTGTAACTACATCGAGCATTTCGCCTTGAACGCCTGTACTTCCTCCAATTAATATCGCGTCCGTTCCCGCATCGCTTGCGTTTTTAGCGTTCGCTACTGCTTCTTTTAAGCTCGGGTAATCCATCGGATCAATTACAGTAAATAATAACCCTCCTTTTTGTTCGATCGATTCGAGAATGTATTTTTCGATTTTTCCCTGATTTATTCCGATTGGTTTAGTTGCGAGTTTTTTTGTAGAAACAGAAGACGATGCAACGTCTTGCTTTTTCTCGCTACCTGTTTGATCTAACCCATCTTTAAGCATATCATTAATTAGTTGCGACATGTTTCGCATTGTTCCGTATTTCTCGATGCTTTTATTAGCGAGAAGTTTATAACTTTCGTCTTCTAGATTGATAGTAGTTCGCATGATTTTTCACCGTTGCACAATGCTCAAAACACAAAGCTCACAGCTCAATGCTTAAACGCATATATGTTTAAGTGTTTACATGCTAAGATTTAAAAAGATAACTATCCAAACCAATTTCCAAGTTTACTTTGCGCGCCCTTCTCCTTAACGACTTTTTCAATATCGCTTATTAGTTTCTCAACCCGCTCTAAAGAAAAGTCATGTCGTTCAACTAATATTTTACTTATCTTATCATGATCCATCTTGCCAAATTCGATCTTAACCTCCCTATTATGCGGGGGGTTAGTAAAAAAATCATAAACTTCATCAATATGTTCTTCAAATTCATAGTTATACTTTTGTTTTACATATTCCTTAAGGCCTGAAAAACTACCTACTTCCTTTACTATTTTTAAAGCAGTTTTTGGCCCTACTTTTGGTACTCCTGCATTAAAATCAGTTCCAACAAGTAAACCAACGTAAATAAGTTTTTCCTGGTCAATTGCAAGTGATTTAAGAGTTTGTTCAAGTCGTATCTCTTCTGGTTCAACTATAATAAATCTGTCCTGGCGCGGAACCTTTCTTTTACCCGTAATATTTATGTTGCGAACTAAAAGTGGCGCTCCAAATAAAAGTGAATCATAATCTTGTGAAGCTGATGCATATACTTGGTTATTTTTTGCCATCATTGCAGCCTGCGCTTCACCTTCGCTTGGAGCCTGAATATACGGAATTCCCATTGCGCTAATTAATTCTTTAGATTCTTCAACCATTTCCTGCGTTAATCTTGATGAAGCCTGTGCAAATTTTTTAGCTCCGGCCATATCTCCTTCTTCAAGCGCTTTTTTCCATTTCCCTTCTGCTTCTAACCTATTTTTAGCTCGTTCATCACGCGTGCCTTTTTTAAATTTAGGGGCTACTCCATCAAAAACATAAACCAGTTTTATCCCGTTTTCTATTAATCTGGAGTTTCTAAAAAATAGCCCTGAAAGATGCGATGTAATATTTCCTTTAAAATCAGTTAATGGATTTCCATCTTCCTGCCTGATACTTGCTAAAAATTGATAAATCGTATTAAATGCATCAACAGCAAGAACCTTACCAGATAATGATTGGAGTGTTACTGTATTTTTTACTGCTAAATCGCCTAGATCTACTCCCATATAAAAACCAGATTATTTCCTAAGTTAATCTACTTCTTCTTTTTATCTGATTTTAATAAGTCTTCAAGTGTTGGTAGTACAAATTCTTTTTTAAGACTTCCTTGTTGCTCGTATCGTGTTCGCTCAACAAGCGTAACGTGTAATACTTTTTCCAGTTTTCTTGCAATAGTAAGTGAGGGCGTTAATTGTCCCTTTTCAATTTTTTCTAAATAGTGTGCCTGCTCCCTTAACCTAGTTGCCAAATCCCCAATACTCATCTGTGCTCTAGTTCTTGCATCTCTTATTATCTTAGGTGCATCTTCTATAATTTCTTCTACAATCTCATTTGAAGTATACGCTGGTGTTTGTATAATGTCTCCTTCTTCTTTCCCAAGTTTTCCAATAACGCTTCCAAATCTTGAACAATTTGCGCAAGCAGAAACTTTAGCGCCTTCTATTATTGCGAGGTTAAATGCGTCATTTTTTCCGCAAATCTCACAGACAGGTTTTGCTACGTAATTAGTCTTCGTCATAAAAATTCGACCTTTATCGTTGTATGTCCTATAATATTCTAGAATATTCTAAATATTAATCAGGGCTAGAATTTTTATTTATGCACCTTCCATATAATGCTATGAAATATCTACCTGTATTTATATTGCTCTGCGTTTTGATCTTTTTTGCGATCTTACAATCGGACCTATCTGGCCTTTATAAATTTATTATAATTTTTATAGAAATGGCTGCAGTAAGTCAAATTTTAATTAATAAATATGGTTTTAAGGGCGAAATGGGTCTTGTACTTTTAAAAAGTAAAAAAGGTCTGGGTATTATTGAATCTCTTTCCAAGTACGAAAAATTCTGGAAAACATTTGCTGATTTGGGGATGGTTCTATCTTACGGGGCTTTAAGCTGGTTTTTCATGAAAAGAAAACTTGACTGGAAAATAATTCTATTTGGTTTTATTCTCTTGGCTGCGCTTGCGTTTGTTATTGCTCCACTAGCACTAACTTATATTTCAACAGTAATTAAGGGAGGTTCAATTACTCCAACATCAAATGCTGCACCTGGTTTAAGTGCTGTTGCGATTGTTTATATTTTGCTACTTTTTGCTGGAGGAATGTTTGCAGTTATGTTAGCTAGTATCCTGCTTTATGGTGTTTCAATTTTGCAGGCACTAATAAGTACTTTAATTTATGGTACTGGTGCTATTTATTCTACAAAACCCGGTGCAACGCTTTTATTACCCGGTATAAATCTTCCACTTCTTGAAGGAATACTTGCGTTATTTGTAATATTAGTCGTCCACGAAGCGTGTCATGCGATTCTAGCAAGAATTGCAAAGATAAAAGTTCTTTCATCTGGAATTGTTCTATTTGGTATTATTCCTATCGGTGCATTTGTAGAACCTGATGAACAAGAACTCAAAAAAACCGAAGATATAAAACAAAGTAGAGTTATTGTAGCCGGTTCAACTGCAAATTTAATTTCGTGTATTTTATTCTTTATCCTTTTCCTTGGATTTTTCTCTGTTACAGGTAATTATCGTGAACAAGGGTTATGGGTTATATCTGGGTTAGGAGATAAAGATACTGTTATATATCAAATTGATCAGACAAAAATTGATATTGACAAAATTGATATAAAAAACTTAAACTTAAATCTACCTAAAAGTTCAGATGTTACGTTGTACACAAATAAAGGAACAATTGTTAAAAAGACTGATGAAAACGGCAAACTGGGCGTTAACCTGATCTTACTTACAAAAGATTCGCTTTTTGGATTATACAATAATATCTTTTTGCAAGCAATCTACACTTTCTTAGGTCTTTGTTTTGCACTTAATTTTGTGATCGGTTCAGTAAATATTTTGCCAGTACCGCTTTTTGATGGTTACCGGATAATTGATATAAACATTAAACACAAGGCCATTGTAACTGGATTGATGTACATTACGATTGCAGCGTTTTTAACAAATATACTTCCGATATTGTTTGTACGTTAATTTTTTTGTTTTTATCAACCGATAAAAAGACAGTGAATAAACTTCTCTGGATTTTTTATTCATTCTTATTTTCTAGAATTAGTAATAATAACTAAAACATTCAATTGACCCGATCATAAGTAAATTAGTATATAAAAGTTTGCCGAAGGTGGAATTTGAATCCACGGCCTCTCGATTTCTCCAAGTGCTACAAAATATCATTGACAATATTGTCTCAGCACTCATCTTATTTCATATGAGTCGAGCACTCTAAAACCAAGTTGCTCTAGCTTCCTCCAATTAAATTTTAGAAGAAGATATCTGAGCTACTTCGGCATAAGTATAAACTTAGTATCTACAGAAGCAGCAGCTTCTGGAGAGACAGTGAACTTGTTCACTGGATAAACACTCCTTACTAAGAAAAAAGTGCATTTTCTAGTTACAGACCTGTAGGGCAATGTGCATATATTTTTCTATTCGCATTGCCAGTCGGTTCTATACTCCTATAAAATAGTTCAAAACACAGAACTCAAAACAGAGAATTATAAAAATGCCACAGGCCTGATTTGAACAAGCGACCCCACCGTTTCTGCTCATTTTGGGAGTACTTCAGCTTCACAGTTTCTTTTAGTTAAATAAATTTCTAAAAGAAACAGGTGTGCTCTCCCAGGCTGAGCTACTGTGGCATTAGTAGAACAAACTATGAAGGAATATTAATAAAAAGCGTTGGGTTGCAAACTTTGGATTTTTTAAGTTAATACAGTATAACCAATAACCTTAAATTACCATTCTATCACATTTAGTTACAGTGAGGAGTAGGAAACTACGTTGCTGCAAAGCAATGAGGAAGTTCTGCCCACGATGAAGGTTTTGGCTCTAAGGGCTAGCAAGATTCAACAGAAACGAACCAGACTCTGGATGAAACGGGTTTCTTGTAATCTAATGAACGTGCAAGGTCTCTGGACCGCTTCTTAAAATCCGCAAGGATTTTCAAGAGCTCTTGAAACGGTAACGTTTCAAGGGATAGTCTAATGTTTTCTTAAAAAACAGAAGGCAGACTATACTTCTCACAACTTTTATTCTATTTGTTTTTTCCACTAATCTTTAATTTAGACAACTATATGCTTTAAAAAGTGTTATATACTATATTATCTTATGGGTAAATTACTTTTAGAACATATTCTTAATTTAGAACAATTGCCGGATGATGCTAAAGAAAGAATACTATCTAGGGTAGTTGCTACTGGTAGTGTCGATAAGTTAGTTGACGCACTCAAAAGAGTTTATGTTACTCTCTCAAACTATGAATTTCAATCTACCAAAAGTTTGGTTGTAGAAGAACAAATTGTATATCTGACCGGAGTCACTTATCAGATTTTTGATGCATTACATAAAATCGATCCAAAAAATTTCCAAAAAATGGATATTCTTTGCATTGCAAAAGCAATAGTTACTCTATACCCAGTTATAAATATGGATTCGGGCGCAAACGAAAAATCATATATTTTGCATGATTCTCTTACTTATCTGTTTGGGTTAGTTGCCAAGTTAGATAATGGGCCAAATGAACCAAGTAAATGTAAAATTGATCGTTTAAGTGATATTCCTGAAGTTGTTAATTCCCTACAAGAAAGTATTCTGTTTGTAGAAGATGAATACGACAAACTCCTTATTCTTCGAGACCTAATACAAAAAATTGCAGATACTGCTCAAAGTGAATTAAAAACAAGGAAAGAAAAATTATCTAAAGAAGAATACTTAATCGAGCTTAAAATGCTATTCGCCATAAACAGAGCCGTATTAGAATTTAGAGATTTAGTTACAAGTGCAATGGTTTCTATTGAATCTGCACTAAGTGAATATGTTTCGCAAGGCGATTTTGCGGCTGCATTTAAACTGGCTAAAAAGATGGAAACCAGTTTTGCTAAAGCTGATGGTTCTTATATTCCTGACACTCCCATTAACCCTACAGATCATGTTTTAGATTTGATTGTACGACAAAGAAATGCTCTTTTATTTGAATCAGGAATAGTGTACTCTGGAATCAATTCGCTTGTCGAACTATTAGAACAGCAAGCAATACATGAACACGCCAATCATTCATCAAAAAAATCCCAGCTTGAATTACTAATTCCTATTGGGAGTGGCTTAGATATTCCAACTAAGATTTCATTATTAAAAAAATTAGCTGAATCCGCTCATAGCGAAGAAGTACTTCGTGCGTTAGATAAAATTGATCTGACAGCTAGCAGGGATAAGGTATTAGTTAGTTCAAAATCAGATAATACTCAAACAAGTGCGTTCGAACCGATTGTGTTGAGAGCTGTTATTGATGCAAAAGAACAACTTCTAGGTAACATCCAACTATCAGATCAATTATTTGAAATTCCTCAAATCGTTCGCGCGGTTAGAGTTACGCATCAAACTATTACTTCAAGACCGCCTCCAATACCTGGTTCTGAATCAAGACCAACTATTCAAGCACCTAATGGCGAAAGAAAACCAAAAGTTTTGCGTGCTTAGTATGTTAAAGCTTGAATCGTTTTCTTTTACATTCCGGGCAAATCCCTGTTTTCCTGGTTCTTCTTAGGTACACAACAATTTCTTCAGGCATGTCATGCATGCCAGCAAAAGCATAACTTTTAAATTGAAAACTACCCATTAGAAACTGTCTAGGTTTGATAAAGTTCATATTTGGTTTACACCGAATATGATTTTATCATTTTTCTATCCCAAACTGGGAGAAGCGCCGGAATTTATTATGTTGGTTGAATTAAATGAAACCCGCTTCGATATTCAAATCCGAAAGAAATAATTTTTCTTTAATCAAATCTCTTGGCTGGTTGTTTATTCTACTTTTCGCCATTTCAATAATTAGTGCGCTAACTGCTATCGATTATAATATGTTTATTAATCCAATATTTATGTTGTCGATTATTTTTTTACTATATTTCATATATCCCCTGTTAAAAATATTAAATTCTGACACGGTCTGTTTTGAATTGTTTGAAGATAAAATAAACTTCTATAAAGAGTCAGGTAGATACGAAATATTTAGTATGAATCAACTTGAATCTGTAAATCTTTTGGATCCCAGTATATTTCGAGTCAAATCTGTACATACTGGAAGACTATTAGATTTCAACTTAAAAAATAAAATAAATACATTTATCTTTAATGACAACCCTGAAACTTTTATAACTACGCTAAAAAATCTGGGATTTGAAGAAAAGAAAGGAAATTTTCTGGAAAATATTTTGTATCGAAAAAGGTTTTTTAAGAAATCCAGAATAAACTGATTGGTAACTTCTCCAAGACAATTTAATGCAATTGGGGAAATGGACGAATATCTAGCTTCTAAATAATTCGTTTCGTATTCTAATTAACTTTCAATACCTAATTCATCTTCAATCCAGCCATATTTCCGCCTTTCATCATCTTCTCAATTTGTGATCGGAATCCTCGATTCTTTCTAAACATGTTCATCATCTTTTCAATCTTTTCAAACTGTGCTAGGAATTCTCGTACGTCTTTTTCGCCCGTCCCGCTTCCCTTAGCAATTCTCGCAACACGAGTTGGCTGTTTCTTTAAAAGTGCGGCATCTTTCTTCTCCTTTTTAGTCATAGAATTAATCATTGCTTCGTATTTTTTCATTTTTCCTTCGCTTTGTTGAACTACGTCTTTTGGCAAATCGCTAACTCCGAGCATTCCCATTACATTTCCTAATGGTCCTAGTTTCTTAGCTGCCTTTAGTTGTTGATAAAAAGTTTCGATCGTAAGTTCTTCGGATTCGATATTCTTTAGGTTTTCTTCTTTTGCGATTTTTTGTATTTTTTCCATTAAGGCCCCGATATCCGGAACTCCTAATAATTTTCCAACAAATTTTTCAGAATTATAAATTTCAAAATCTTCAACTTTTTCTCCAGTTCCAATGAATGCGACTTTCGCTTCGGTTGCGCCAACTGCGCTTAAAGCTCCACCTCCTTTTCCGCTTCCATCCATCTTAGTAACGATTACTCCGCTTAGTTTTGCGATTTTGTTAAATTCCTCTGCCTGTTTACTTGCAATTTGTCCAATGTCACCACTAATAACAAGGTAGACTTCTTCTGGCTCAAGTACATCGTTAATTTTTTGTAGTTCGCTAGCTAAATCGTTATCAAACGCACTTCGACCTGCGCTATCAACAATTATTACATCGCTTTTAAGAGTTTTGATTCCGCGTTCAACAATTTTTGAAGCATTTTTCTCATCCTTGATAGTGAAGAATTCAACATTAGATTTCTTTGCTAACTGTTCCAATTGTTCTTGCGCAGCAGGTCTATCAACGTCGGCAGCAATAACTCCCGCACTTAGGCCTCGACCTTTATAGAAATTAGCTAGTTTGTTAACGCTCGTAGTTTTACCAGAACCAAACAAACCGCAAATAAGTACTTTGTGTTTATCCATTCTTGGGGTGTAACTCGTTCCCATTAGGTTTACAAGTTCTTCGTACACAACTTTTAGTACGTGTTCCTTCAAACTAAGCGCCTGCATTTTATCTGTTTTTAGGCTTCTCTCTTCAATTCGTTTTGATAAAGCTAAAACTAGTTTTACGTTTACATCGCTTGAAATTAATACGCGTTGTAAGTCTTTAATCAAAGCTCGCACTGCTTCTTCATCAACGTAAGCTTTGCCGCTTAATTTGGCAAGCGTTTCGCGTAATCCTTTACCTAGATCCATTATTATCTACTCGTTACATATAACTTTTCTTATATCTTCTCGCGCGTCATTTTAAGTATCAATCGCAATTCGACCATGCACATTTGAATTTTTTATTGCATGGTCAGTCGAACATTAATATTTGTTTGTAAAATGTATAAACTTACTTAACTTTCTAATTATTTTCGACGTTTATGAAGAATATTAATATGTAAAACTAGTTTAAAATCTAAGCTTTGCACCAAAAGTGTGGATTACTTTAACCGTTTTCCCATATCTTCAATGTCAAATAACAAGACGTCTTCTCCAATACCTTCTTTATTCTTAAAAGACCTAGCAAATATCGCGAATTTCTCCTTTCTTACTTTGTTATTCCATTCAAAGTGTTTGGTTTTTTCTTTCAATAATTCTAAAATTGATTGTGCATTAACATCATCTTCCCATTTACATTCTATGAATAATGCCTCTTTTTCTTCTTCGTTTATTGCAATTAAATCTATTTCAACATCTTTGTGCCACCAGTTTCCTATCTTATCATAAGTAAATTGGTTTTCTTTTATCATCTTTACTAATAATTGCTTGCATATCTTTTCAAAAACAAAACCCATGTATTGAGGATACTGTTTTTCAATATTTTTAGATGAAAAAATTCCCTCTTCAATAGAACTTAGATTCGGCTGGATAAATTTAAACCAGAAAGCAATAAACTGGTCTTTAATAAAATATCTTCCAAGTTTTGACTTTTCTCTTTCGGTTAATGGCACTCTTCTTTCAATAAATTCTGTTTCCAGAAGTTTTGATAAATAAAAACTTACATCTGTTCTCTGAAGTTTAGCAAAATCCTTTATTTCACCTGTCGTTGCCTTGCCGTTTGCTATTGCTTCTAAAATTAACTTATAAGTTCCGACTTCTTCAAATTCGTATTTAATCATAAAATTCAGTTCATCTTTGACAAAAGTTGGGAACTTAAGTTCTTTATCAAGCCACTGCCAGAAGGGAGTTTTTATTTTTTCTAAATAATATGGCATTCCATCAGCAAAACCATAAATACAAGCTAGTTCAATAAAATCTGATTTTGGGAAAAATTCTGATAAATGGAAAAATTCTAGTGGAATTATTTTGGACGAAAAAGTTTTTCTTCCGTATAAAGGACTAGGTTCGCTTAGAACATAAGATGAAATAAGCGAGATTGAGGAACCAAGTACAAAGAACTTTAAATTACTATTTTTAAGCGAAGTATCAACTATTCGCTGGAATATTGATAAGAGATTTTTATCTTCCTTAGCTAGATTTTGAAATTCATCTATTACAAGTATGTCTATTTTATCTTTTAAAAAATCAATGATTACTTCCCAGTCTTCTTTGAAATTTTTAACTTCAGGAAAAGTTTGTGAAACCTTTGATACAAAATAACGGATATTATCTTTTTCAACTGCAAGGTAGTATATATGTTTTTTCTCCCTTATGCATTCTAGTATTAATCTTGTTTTGCCTACTCTTCTTCTGCCATAGAAAACGGCAAATTCAAAGCCTTTCTTAGTAATAAGGTTGTTTATCTGTGCCTTCTCTTTTTCTCTGTTTATGAACATAAGACCTACCTTTATATGTATATTTTAGAATATACATATTTATAAATCTATTCATAGACTACTTCTTTTTAATCAGTCTCTTTTTGTATAGTTCGAACTTGTATAGTTTAAAATATACATAATTAAACCACCCCCATAAAACATACATTTTTAAACACTTATAAGCAGAATTTAGATATGACAGATCGACTTAAAACTAAAGATCGCATCAAAGACCGAGTGGACAAAATACTTCAAGATGCAAAAAGATCGGCTACTCCTGCTCGAGGCGTAACTGCAATGGTTCCATTTGGTACTAGAGATCAGTCTTTATCTTCACCTGTTTCTGGTCTAGAAATCGAAGTAACGCATGTTGCAGATATGGTAAGAGAACCCGAAGGGTGTTCTTTAGGTAAGGTTACAATTGGAATAGAAGGGGGACAAAGAACTTATAATTTACTAAAAATATTAACAAGTTCTGCAAGTCTAAGAGAAACCCCAGATAAACCAATAACTTATTTAGCAGAATGCTTAGAGACTGGAGAAAAGGTCGTAGTAAAAAAAGCTCCAATGACTTTTCAGAATCTTAAATTAGAGGAAAGAGGTTATAAAGTTTTAAAGGAAATTGATAATCCTCATGTTGTAAAAGTATTGATTGATGATGCAAAAGAAGGTTTTTATTATCAAGTTATGCAACTAGTTAGCGGAAATAATTTAAGACAATTCTTAGAAACTGATCAGCTTACGTTAAATCAGGTAATTGGTTTAGCAAAGCAGATTTCAAAGGGGCTTACTGCAGTCCATGATGTAGGCGCAGTACATAGAGATATTCACCCTGGCAATGTAATGATTTATCTAGAAGATGGAAAACTACACGTTGTAATTGTGGATTTTGGTCTTTCATATAAGACAAATGGAAGCACACATCATAGCACTGTTATGCGTGCTCCTTTTACACCAAATTATACCGCACCTGAATTGCTTGAGATGGGAGAAGCGACAGTGAGAAGCGATGTTTATTCTTTTGGAGCAGTACTTTCTTGGATATTTACTGGAATTGAAGGTAGTTTAATAAAAAAGAAAATTGCAGATAAAGAAGAAATTAATTTTAGAGTAAATTGTACTTATGCGCAAAAAGAAAGAATTTTATTAATAATACAGAAAGCACTTCATAGCGATGCAAGTAGAAGGTATGAAAGTTCAGAAGAAATATTGCTGGATTTAAATAACTTAAAACCTTCTGTTACTAATTCAAGCGAAGTTCCAATTATAAAAACAAAAAGAAGATCATTTTTTTCAGAAGTTGTAAGAGGAACCGCAGCGCTTTTACTAGTCTTCGCGGGGGTAAATTTTTTAGATAAAGTTACCCCACCAGATTTTATAAGAAGAACTGGTGAAGTGGTTGCTTCAAAAATTGATAATTTAGCTAATACGGAAGAAAATAAGAAAATGACAGATGATGAAAGACAAGAAATTTTACTTGAAGCAATAGTTGCTGGAGACATAAAAAAATTACGCCAAAATCTTGCTTTTATCCAAGATATTAATCAGCCGCTGTTACACGCGGATTATGGCTCCAAATTAATGATTCCAATTTCTTTATTTGATTATGCTCTAACTGGGGCACCTATTGAAAAGAGATTAGAAATACTAGAAATTCTTCTAGCTCATGGAGCAAATCCAGATTTAAAGGACTCATTTCACACAAATATTCTAACTTTATTCCGCAAACAAATTGAAGTTTTAAGGTCTCAAGAAGGCAATCTCAAAACTTCGCAAGAAATAAAATACATAAAAGCTATAATCGTCTTCCTTAAAAAATACGGGGCTAAAGAATAAAAAATTAAAATAAAAAATTTAATTAAATATCGGCCTTCTACTTAATTCCGTTTCAAGCGAAAGTTTTTCAAATGGCTTTCCAGTTGTGTGCTTGTGAATTTCACTAACTAGTTCTTCAACAGCGTATTCTTTCTTTTCGCCAGTTGCCCTGACAGTTACAGCCAATTTACCTGATTCGATTTCCTTATCTCCAATAACTGCAATGTACGGGCTCCATTCCTTTTCTGCATCACGAATCTTTTTACCTAAAGTTTCGCTTCGGTCATCGCAATCAACACGAACACGTTGCAACTTTAAATCATTGGTTAGTTTCATCGCGTAATCCTTATGTTTATCGCTAACAGGAATAATTCTAAGTTGCGTTGGAGACAACCAAAGAGGGAACATTGCTTTTCTTCCCTGTTTCATTTCCATTGCCTGTTTTTCTAAAAGTGCATAAACAACTCTTTCAACAGCACCAGGAATTGAAGTGTGCAATATTGGACCTCTTTTCTTTTCTCCCTTTTCATCAATGTAATTCACATCAAATCGTTCGCAGTTTTCAACATCGATTTGTACTGTGCTCATACCGCTAGCTTTACCAGCGTTATCGATAAAGTTCATTTCAAATTTAGTTATGAAATATGCATATCTTTCTTGATAAAGTTCGATTAACATTGGCCGGTTTCTTTTTTTGAGCATTGCCATGTACCAATCCTTATTTTCATTAAAGAAATCAGTTTGTGCCCTGAATGCTAGTTCGTAATCAAGTCCAAGATCCTCATTCCATGCTCTACATAATTCGTATTGATTAGAAAATTCTAATTTTGCCTGGTCTAAATCAGCGCAAAGTGTGTGCATATCTGGCATGCTAAATGCTCGCAATCTTTTAAGTCCAGCGAGTTCGCCACCTTGTTCGCGTCTAAATGAATAGTGGGTTAATTCATAAATCCTAAAAGGTAGATTTTTGTAGGTAATTACTGCGTCATGTGCGCAGAGGAACTGACCGAAACAGGCACTAAATCTCAAGAAAAACTGCTTGTTATCGCTCTTTAAAGTATATTGACGTGCTGGGAATCGGTTCAAATAACTCTTTAGCGCAGGGTGTTCAAAGTCATACATTATAGGGGTTTCAACTTGATGCGCTCCGTAATCAACTGAAATATCAGTTACGTGCTTTTCGATTAGTCTTTTTATTAAAAGTCCTTTTGGAAGCCATCTGAAATTACCCGAATCGCTTGCTGGTTCATAATTAACTAATGAATGTTCTTTCATTAATTTGATGTGTGGGGGTTCCTCCGAATATGCCCGGACTTTTTTTACTTCATAATCAACAAATTTCTTTAGGTTTGGATACTTTGCGTAATTGAATTTTTCCGGCTCAATCAAAGACCCGTCAACATCTAAGACATAAACATTGGTTTTCATTTCTGATTCTTGCTTTAAGCTGCTTGAAACTACTTCAGTTTCTTCTTTTATTTTTCCAACATCTCCGTTAGCGCTTAATTCTCTAGAGAGTTCGCTTAATGGGTGTCCTTTAGTTTTTATTGAATAAGCTTTGTACCAGCCAAAAGGTGCATGATCGCAAGTATATCCTTCTTTTTTTATTTTTTCTTCTGCTTTTTGCAATACCTTTAGTGCTACTCGTGGGGCAGATGGCTTAGAAGTTAAATGAACAAAAGGATAAAGTAAAATATTCTTTGTTTTTATTTGGTTTGCAACTGCTATGCTTTCTTTAGTTAGTAAATCTGAAACCGCTTCGACATCCTCATCTCCTTTTTCAATCGAAGTAAAAATTACCAGTACTTCTTCAGCACGCATTTTCTTTTTAGATTCATCAATTACTTCTGCGTCTTCAATTGCTTTAGTTCTTGCTTCAATTTCAATATAATCCGAATGTATTGCTAAAATTCTCATAGTATTGACACCCTATAAACTAGCTCACTTATACAAAAGCGGCCCTTCTTACTACATACTGGTAGGACGCAGCACAAATGATTCCTTATCTCGTGATCAGGATTGCCGATCACGATCTGTCCAAAACATTCTGTTTTGTACATGGCTGCGTCAGTAATAAACGTTAGCTACTAATGGTATTAATATTATATCAAAATATCTAAAAACTGCTCTTTTTGTAGATTTCTCCAGACTGTCATTCTTGAAACGTTTAAGATTTGTGCAATGTTTCTGATTGTCTTTCTTTCTTTGTAGTACAAGTCGCTAACAAATTTACTTTGTTCATCGTTTAGTACGCTTTTTCTCCCTACTCTATTTAGTTTAAGGTTGTGTTTCTAAACACCCTGCAGATTGTTTTTCCATAACTTTCACCTCAAGGTTTTCATTCTAGCTAAAGCTAAATCCTTAAGGAAAAGAAATTTTGAAAAAAAGTTATTTATTTTCTTATTAAGGATTTAGTCAAAACTAGGTAATTAGCATGTAGTTGTTTCTGTAACTAAATCCATTCTTATCATTTGTATCAATTTCATTTGGTTTTAATTTATTTATAAAGGTTTGTCACGAATTAAATCTTCTATTGGAGCAAATTCGACCATTCACTTTGATTGATGAAAAGTAAATCGTGCATTTCTTTGAATTTTCCCTGTTCAAAAGCACACTGCGCAGCTTCTGCAGCTATTTGGGCATTTGGGTCGATATTTGTTAATGGAAAATCCCTATAAATTATTTGCACTTGTCCTGTGTCAACATAATTCGAGACTATCATTCTATAGGCTCCTGTATAAAATCTGCTACAAAAAGGAGACTGGAAATCGCAGAATTCTATAATTAATATGGGTGCGTTGTAGCTTCCGATATATGGGTCATCATCAACAAATGAACTTGTTTTGATATTAGAATTTACCTTGTTATTTGCCAATTCAGCTTCAATTGCAGCTTGGAATGCAGAATATGGTTGGGCACCGACTAATGTTTGTGGAGTCCCATCTCTTCTTCCTATCATAAATGAAGGTACACCTTGTATACCTAATGCTAAACCATCTGAAAAGTCTTTTTGTATTTCATTACTGTATTTTGAAGTATCTAAACAAATATTGAATTTTTGTGTGTCTAAACCGATGCTGGAAGCGTATTGTTTTAGTTTGGATTTTACGATATTTGCTGGTGGGGTATTTGGGATTATAGTTGGTGTATTTGGAGCTACAGTTACGTTAGTTTGATTTGCAATTTTTATCTCTTCTTTTTGTTTTTCAGTTTTGTTTGGTATCTTATTCTTGACAACTGTACACAACACTTTTTCAGAACTTTCATCAATTAATGTTAAAGCATCTACATCTTTGGAAATCATTGTAATCTTATAATAAGCTTTTATTTCAAATGCTCTGCCACAATCTTTCTTGAAATTCTCAATTTCATTACTAAAAGATGTTTCATCCAGATATGTTACTGTTATGGTCGAATTTGGATAATTTTCTAAGAATTGTTTTATTTGGGGTTGATTCTTTGCTATTTCTTGATATGCTGCTGCTTTGTTTGACCCAACGCATCCTCCAATTAAAATAAAAATTCCGATTATAAGAATAAATAAATTTTTCATAGTGTAGACCATTAATACTTAGTTTCCTAAGTATATACTATTAATACTAAAATTTAAATTATAATCGTTCATGGAAACAAAAAGAGAAGTTTTGACTATGAATGTCAAAAAAATTGTACCTTGGGCAACAGGCCTTGCCTTATTTGTTACTAAAGAAGCAAAAGCACTAAGCTGGACAGATAAGGATCAAGTCATAATAACTGCATTTAGGGATGAAACTGGGGAAGGAATAGAAATTAGACGAGCACCAATAAAAAGGAAATAATTTGTATTTTTGCAATTTTCTATAAAAATGTTCAAAAAGGATACTTTTATAAATTTATGAATTTATATTATATTTGTGGTTGTAAGTCCTCTGAAAGCTATGAGGCCTCCGTGAGTGAGGGTGGGAGCAAGTAAGTTGGGTTACCACATTTTATTAATTATTTTTATCTTATTCTTGATTAAATCGTAATACTGCGTATTTTTATGTTCTAACTTATGAAAAAGTGCACCGCAGAAAAAATCAACTGCCTGAAGACTGCATTCTTCATCTGATTTTTTATGGTCAATGCAAAGATTTTCTTTTAGTTTAAGAGGAGTACGAAACTGCATGATATAATCATCAAAAGAGTTTCTTGCTGATTTGTAAAGTGATCTATCAAGAACTATATGCACTTTAGTTGTGTGATTTGTTCCCTCTGTTAATAATACGTGCTCAATTAATCTACCGACAATAAAATTGTAAAGTATTGGCGGTGTTTCTTTTAGATTACTGTTTTTGGTATTCTGTTTGTCTATAAAATAAGCATAAAATGAAACTTCTGTTCTTGCTAATTGTTCCAATATGAAAGTTCGCATATCTTCGTCAGTTTTAGAAAACTTGAATTCTGGAATATCACTAAGTTTTTTCTTTAGTTTGTTTCTTGCTTTTTTAAATATTTTTTGCATTTCTTTTGGTTCATTTAAAGTTAACGCACCGACTATAAAATGTTTTGTCGAGTTTTGTGAAAAACCGAGGTCTCCTGACTCATCTATGAATATAAACATCGTACTCGTGCGCTCTTATTTTAGTATTTCTATTATCATCTCTAGAACAATAAAATTACAATAACCCCAAACACAACTTCCAAACTAATAAAGAACATCGAAAGGTCTTTCTCGCTAATCCCGTTAAATGTTTTCATAACTAGCTGTGCAAATCCCCGAACTTTTCCGCCATATGGGTAAAGCTTGCCGTTTTTATATTCGCCCCACCATTCACGACTTGGAAACTTGTTCATTGCTTTAATTAAGAAATCTACTGCATAAGGGATCATGAGTATTACTCCTGCCGTTTCAAAGTTTCCTATAATTACTCCAGCTGCTAAAACTGCACCGATTGTTAAATTTCCAACATCTCCCGGGAATACTTTTGAGGGATATTTACTATATATAAAGAATCCAATTAGTGCGCCTAGCATAGATAAAAACAAAACAAGCATTTCGCTTGAACCCTTTTTAAGTGCTAAAATTGACATCGTTGCAAAAATAATTATTCCCATACCCGCTTCCATTCCGTTAAAACCAGCTAGCATGTTTGTTAAATTTGACGCTACAGCCATTCCGATAGGGACTAAAAGAAAAAGGTAAATCATCCCTAAATCAATCGAACCTAAAAACGGAATAGTTACTGCGGTGCTTCCTGCTGCAACTGCTATTAATGGAACTGCGGCAAAAAGAGGTAAAAATGCCTTAAGCCATTGCGGGACATCTAATAAATCATCAACCATTCCGATAAACGCGATACTGTGGATTGTAATAAGCGCGGCTAAAACTTCGATCAAATTAAGTTTAAACCCTAAAAATGAATTAAGAAAAACAGCTAATAAAACTCCTCCTGTAAATCCTGCGACTATTGCGATTCCGCCCATTTCTGCTACTTCTGGCATGTCTGGTTTGTTTATATCTTTGCCAGTCATCTTAAATCGCTTTAACCTTGGAATTAACAAATAAGTAAATACGTAAGTAACCAGAAATGAAATTACTATAATTCCAAGCGAGCCTAATCCAACCATAAACTTAACCTTTGATCTCATTTTTTCTTGCATGTAACTTCATATGCCCTTCTTGTATTCCTGTTGTTGATAGGGCGTACATTGCAGCAAAATTATTTGCTAATCCAGCGCAAGCAATTGCCATAGCTAAATCCTGTGATGATTTTGCACCAAGAATTTTTAATGCTAGTTTAGCAGTTGGTAACGTATTTATTGCTCCACCAACTGTTGCAATTGCTAATGGCAATTCGATCGAACCAACTAAATCTCCATACTCATCTTTTTCATAGTGCGTTAGCGATGTGTATCCTTTTCTTTGTTCTTTAGTTGCGGCATAAGCATGCGCTCCGGCTTCAACTGCGCGCCAGTCATTTCCTGTAGCTAGTACAACTGCATCAATCCCGTTCATTATTCCTTTGTTATGCGTTGCGCATCGATAAACATCATTTAATGCAAATTCGTAAGCATCTAAGAATTTTTCTATCGTTTCTTCTCCAATAATTTCCTTTTTCCAAACTGCTTTTGCCCGAACCATTCTTTTTGTTGCTAAGTTACTTAGTATTCTAAGGCGAACTTCGCTTTGGGTGTACTCTGCAATTGTTGGTGAGATTTTTTCTAAAAATGTATTAATTGTATTTGCACCCATTGCATCTGCAACATTAACATAAAAATAAACAATTATCATTTCTCCCCTGTTCGTTTCTATTAGTTTCATTTTAAAGTTCTGTACTCCGCCTCCGTACTTAGTTAAAGACTCGGTAAGTTTTTTTGCAAGAACTAATATCTCATCTCGCTTTGCGTTTAGTGTTTCAATCGCTTTTTTCGGGTTTTTAACATTGACCAGTTGAATCTGGCCGATCATAATCGATGGATCTGCTGATGCAGTAAATCCATCTGGTAAACATAATTTAGCTGCTTTACTAGCTCCTGCAATTACGCTTGGTTCCTCAATAGCCATCGGGATGATTTTTTCAGTTCCATTAATCTTAAAGTTCATCGCTAATCCTAGCGGCAAGTGAATCGCACCAATTGTATTTTCGATCATGGTGTTCGCAGATTCAAGAGAAAGTGAACCGCTGTTTTTAAGTAAAATTAGTTCGTCATCGCTTAAGCTAAGTTCTTTCTTTAAAATCGCTAGCCTTTGTTCTAAGGATAGTTTATAGAAACCAGAGAAATTTGACATAAATGATATTTGGATGGATAGTTTTAAAGGAGCTACTTATACCCATCTTCAACCCTGGAAATGGCTTCTTCTATATCCTTAAAAGCAGTAGTTACTTTAGAAATGTAAAATTCCTTTAATATTTCTGAAATTTTGCGCTCATCCCCGTTACCAAAAAATATCTTTCCTTTTTTACGGTCTATTAAACCCATTTCTTTAAGCTTCAAAATATGGTAATAAACTGCCTTCGGGTAAACTTTATCTTCTTCAGTTTTTCCTTCATCAAGCTTTGCAATTATTTGTTCGGTTGTTGGCTGTTCCTTTTTAGCGTGAAAATAAAAGAGCGCATCTAGTATTTCAAGAAGTAATTGCCTTGTTTCATTTGGATAAATTAAACCTAATGATAATGCAATCCATCTAATTAGTGATTTACGTGCTAGTTTTACATCTTCTGGAAGCGACATTTCCCGAATAATTAATTCGTTTCTAATAAGTTTTGCTTCTGGAATCATTTTTATCAAACTTCTTATCAAAGGTAAATTATAAAAAATAACTTGGTAAACTATCTTTCGATACGATGTTTTTTTTGTTTATTAATCTTTCTATCAATATCGAAAGATATTTAAATAAGAAATGCTATTAATAGAATCATGTTATCTAAGAAAGAAATTATTTATCGTTATCTGCTTGATCAGTACTTTGAGAAAAAACAGTTTAAGTTTACTCAAAGTGAACTAGCTAAATTTTTTCATATTTCCTTAAGCACAGTAAATAATGCACTTAAGCCATTACGTGCTATGGGAGCAGTAGAAGTTAAATCAAGAAGTTTCAACATGTTGGACTCTAAGAAATTGATTTTGTACTCTGCAACAATAAGAAAATTTGAAAAAGACATAATCTATTCAACAAGGTATGAAAATTCAGTTTCAGAAATGGAAAAGCTAATGCCTTCTGGTGCTGTTTTTACTGCTTATAGTGCTTATAGATTCGCATACAAAGATGCTCCTTCGGATTACAGTGAAATTTATGTCTATCTTTCCAAAGAAGAATTAATAGAAATAAAAGAACGTTTTCCACCTAAAACTGGGTCTCCAAATTTATTTGTTTTAGAAAAAGATTCTTTTATTAGGAAAAACAAAGTTTCATCTTCCCAAATTTTCGTAGATTTGTGGAACATTAGAACCTGGTATGCTAAAGAGTATTTAGATGCAGTTGAAAAAAGGTTATTTTTATGATCGAGAGAAAAATTAAGGAATTTTGGAGTGAAGAAGTTACAAGTGCAAGCTGGATAAGGCTGCTTGAGTTATCTAAAAAATACGATTTTATTCTTATTGGTGGATGGTCTGCTTATATGTGGACAAAAACTCATAAGTCCAAAGATATTGATATCGTAGTTAATTATCTGAGCCTGGAAGTGTTAAAAGCAGACTTTTCATTAATAAAAAATGAACGGTTGGCAAAATACGAGATCAAACAAGATAATTTTGACATTGATGTTTATGTTTCTCATTATTCTAAACTTGCATTACCTGTTGAAATCTTAGAAAAACATACTGCAAAAGTGGAAGGTATAACTACCGTTACACCAGAAATTCTGGTTATCTTAAAGCAGGGTGCAGAGATTGATCGAAGGGGAAGTATAAAAGGAAAGAAGGATCAAATCGATTTGCTTACTTTGCTTATTTACTCGCCCTTTGATTTTAAAAAATACCTAAATCTAATTGGGGAGTTTAAGATGCAAAACTACAAAGATGAGCTTGTAAGAGTAGTTAAAGAATTTAACGAAAAAGATATTTCTTACCTTAGTTTTGATCATCAGGAATTTATAAAGTGGAAAAAAGAGTTTTCTAAAAAACTCTAATTTATCCCATCAATTCATTTAATATTTCATAAGCTATCTTTGTATCTGCCTGCTTTATTACAAAATTCGTATCTGTATAGCATGAAACAAATTCAACAACGTTTATTCCTTCGCTAGCTAATGATTGGAGAATATGTGCAATAACGCCTGGTGTTTCTTCAAGTTCGACTGGGCTGTGCACTGAAACCAGATTTAAATTTATTTCGCTGGTTACGATGTTTCGTTTTGAATTTCTATCTATCTTTTCAAATTCTTTCTCATCTATAATGTACGTGATTGTTCCTTTACTCTCCGCGTAAGAATAATACTTTAGTTTTTCTATTTCTTTAGTTGAAATTACAACTGCAACTTTGCTTCTTATTGTTAAAGAACTTCTTTTTAGTACGTTTAATATTTTACCTTCCAAATCTTCTTCTTTTTCTGCATTTTTTTGCGTTAAACGTACAAGTGCCATTTTTATTGCATTCACAAATTGTAAGTTTGATTTCTCATTTTGTGAAGTTTTGACCGAACCACGGTCAAACTGATTTTCCTTTTTGTTCATTCCAAGTTCAATTGATATTTTTCTAGCTAGGGATGAATAGTTTACTATCCCTTCACGTATGAGTTCTTTTAGGAACGGTCTTCGTTTAATGTAAAGTCGAACTAGTTCGCTTATTTTTTCGCTAGATTTTGCAGGTTCTTTCATGTTACAAATAGAACAGTAGTGTATTAAAATATAACAGTTGTTACGAAAAGTTTAAATGTGCGTTTTTGTGCATTAGTAGCTGGTGATATTTGTGTCAGTAGTAAATTTAGCAATGGAATTAGGAAAGTTAAAAATGGTAAGTAGCAAGGATCCAAAAGAACAGTTTGCAAAAAAAGCAACTTTTGCTGCGGGATTTCTAATGCTGGAGCAGTTATTTAAGTCAGCTGGTGCAGATGTTTTTTACATTGATGGGAAAGGGGATAAACACAAGCAAGTCGAAAGCGTGGAAACTCCATATAAAACAATTGTAGCAGCTAAGGGAAACCCAGAAAAGATATTTACTGGACATATTGATGTAGTTCCAGGCAATGAATCACAGTTTGAGCCAAAGCAAGAAGAGGATAAATTAATCATGCGTGGAGCATGCGATATGCTAGCCCCTGTTGCTGCAATGGCGCATGCTTTTGAGGAAACTAAAGCTGATAATGTTTGGTTTGCACTAAGTGATAGCGAGGAAATCGGAGAAATGCCTGGCGGAATTATTACTTTCGTAAAACTTTACGAACATCTGCTAAAGCAACATGCAGAATTTGTATGCGACCCGGATGGTGGAAACGGTGAAATTGTTTTAGGACAAAAAGCAGTTAAATTAATCAAGTTAATTGCAACTGGCAAAAATGCACATGCTTCAAAACCATCTCAAGGATCTAATGCAATTCTTCTATTAGCTCAACAAATTATTTATCTAAATCAGTTTTTGAACGGTTCACCTGCTGGATTTATTGGAGTTCGTGAAGGGAGTACTAATTCTCACGATGTGGATGATGTCACCTCAACGGTTGTAACTTTTAACGGAGGAAAACAAAAAAATCAAGTTCCAGCTTATGCTCAAGCCGAAGTAGACCTTCGTTTCTGGCCCGAGCAGGAGAAAAAAATATTAGCTATCTTGTCTAATACGCATTTTGGTTCAGACATACTATCCATATTTTCTGGAATAAATGTCGAAGAAATATTCTCAATTCCGGGTTGGATTGCCAAAGACACTAAACAAATAGAATATCTAGCTACGCTTATGCATAAATTTGGGATGCCAGTTACACAATCGTTGAGTACAGGAAATTCAGATGCTTCGCTCTTTGCAGATATTGCGCCAATATTAATGGTTCGTCCAATATCTGCCAATCAGCATGGGCCAGAGGAATGGGTGGATACTCTTTCACTTATTGCCTTTAATCGATTAATGGGTGCGTTAATGACTGATGCTATTGCTAACAATACTTTTGTTAATACTGGGATGTATATTGTCGATTCGTACGGTCATCATTACGGAAGATAACTTGCAATTTGGGAGTTTGTAATAAATCTTGCTGAACTCTTAATCTAAAAAGGGGTATTATTCATCCCAAACTCTAGGAATGCATCTTTCTGCTAGTATAATCAGTTGTCCTCTAGTTTCTAAGTCATCCCTTAATTCTTGCATTTCTAAATGTGAATTGTGCATTTTTACATCTGCAATTTTAAAAAGTAACTGTGCTAATCTAAATCCTAGTTCAATATTTTCTATTAAGAAAAGCCCTAGTGCTGTGCTTAAATCATCTGGTAGATAGGGGATTGTGAGCGGAACTGAATAACCTGCAAATCTCTTTTGTCCCCTAAAATCATGATATTCAAGTTCAAATTGTGATAATTCAAAGTGATCGTTAAAAATTCGGTTTAGCGTTTCAACTATATTATCTTTACTATTACGCGCATTTATTAAAAAACTTAGTTTGGCCTTAAAGTTGAAATCTTTTTTATCTTCCATCTGAGTTAAAGATATTCCAAAAGCTCCTGCATCAATTTCACTATATGGCAATGGCCTGTTTCCGCGTTCTTCTGGCAGCACTTGAGCCATTGTTGTGTGTGCTGTAATTAATCCACCTATCATACCTGATTGTGCAAATCCAAGTCTATCTAAAACAGTTCGAAGTTCTTCATGTTTTTCGTTTGGTACTTTTAATACTCTTGATCTAGGTAATAGAATACTTGCCTGTGACATTTAGTTTTCACCTAGTTATAAATATTATAAGAATAAGTTTATTAATGTTGTGAAAAAAGTTAAAAAAAGAAAGCTACCTGCCCAGTGCTCAATAGCCCAAGGCTCAAAGCCAATCACACATTCCAGTATCTTTCCATTTCCCATGCGCTTATGCTTTTTTGGCTGTCCTTGAACTCTTGCAATTTCGAGTCTAAATAATCTCCAAGAAGTTCAGTTGGAATAACTCCCTTAATAAATTTAGGATCAGTTTCCAGTGCTTCGACTGCTTCGTATAACGTGTTTGGCAACTTATTCCATTTCCTTTTCTTTGCCTCTTCTTCATTTTCGCTTAATGGGTCACCTGGATCTATTTTATTCTTAATTCCATCAATTCCGGCAGCGATTATTGCTGAATAAGCCAAGTATGGATTTACTGAAGGATCGGCATTGTTAAACACAACTCGCTTTACTTCCTTTGCATTTTTCTTTGTAAATGGTGCGAGTACTAATGCCTTTCTGTTATCTTTGCTCCAGCCAACAACTTTTTTATCCATTGTCATTCTTTTATAGGAATTTGTTGTCGGGTTGGTAAATAAACAAAGTGCTGCTGCGTGTTCTAAAATTCCGCCAATATAATATCTTCCAGCTTGGCTTAGTTGGGAATACTCATCAGTTCCATCATAAAACATGTTACTATCTGCTGTTTTCCATAAGCTCTGGTGAATTGCAAGAGAACTTCCTTTTTCTCCTTTAACTGGGTATGGCATAAATGTTGCGCCCGCGTTAACTGCGTTAGCGAGGTTTCTTACAACAAATTTTAATGTCGAGATCGCATCCGAAGCTGTTTTCATAGTATACTCTTGTATATCTATATTTTGTTGCCCTGTTGGTGATCTACCATGCCTGTGTCCATCAACAAAAAATCCAAATGCATCTTCCATTGTTTCAGCAATCTGGTTTCGTGCAGCGTATAAACTATCATAAGGTTGCGATACAAATGCGCCATTTCTTACTCCAGATAATGGCGATGGGTTCCAAGAAGCTTCCCTAGTATCTACTATTGTTCCAGCTCCTCTTTCTGAGGTTGTTCTATCTGTAGTTACTGTTTCAAAAATATAAAACTCTAAACTTGCACCTATCTTCGCGCTTTTTATTCCGATTGCGCTTAAGTTTGTCTCGACTCGTTCGCTAACATATCTACAATCCTTGGGGTATCTCTCTGTATTGGGGTTCGTTACAACATCACATAATAATCTTATTGAACTAGGCTCCCATGGCAATCTTGCAACTGTGTTTGCATCGGGTAAAAGTGCCAGTTCCCCCTGTTCGCTTCTTCCAAAAACGTCGTACAAATCTGCGGCTGCAATTCCTTTACTAAACATTTGTTCATCAACATCCCGGTTCGAGATTGTTGTTTTGTGCATTAATCCGTTAACATCAAAAAACTGTAAGTCGACCCATCGTATTTCGTTTGTTGCTATATACTTTAATACTTCATCAACAGAGGTCATCATTATCACCTGATTAGTAGTGAGTGTTAGACGATTACATTGTTTAAATATGTTTGTGTCACAATTATTTCCCAAACCTTCTCATTCTGTTTGCGTATTCTTTTAATGCATCATCAAAATCTGCCTTTGTAAAATCCGGCCAGAGCTTTTTAGAAAAATATAATTCACTGTAACTAGTTTGCCAAGACATTAAACCGCTTAATCTTTCTTCGCCCGAAGTTCGGATAACTAAATCTGGATGTGGCAAGCTTGCTGTGTATAAATTCTCCTCAATTATTTTTTCATCTACTTTTTTTATTCCCTTAGAAATGATCTGATTTACTGCATCAACTATCTCCTGTCGTCCACCGTAAGCTAGTAAAAGATTTAGCTGATATTCAGTATTTTGTTTGCTTAATTCTTCAGCTTTTTTTATCATTTCTTGTATCTTGACTGGAAACAAACCAAGTCTTCCAAAGAATCGCACGCGAACATTATATTTACCCTTTTCATCGCTCATTATCGCTTTTTTAAGATTATCAGTAAATAGTTCAAAAAGAGTTGAAACTTCATTTTCATCGCGATCAAAGTTTTCTGTACTAAAGCCCCACATTGTAAGCATTTTAACTTCTGATTCTTTGCACCATTTTAAAACTTCCCCAATGTGCCCGATGCCTGTTGCGTATCCTTCTTTTATGCTTTTTTTATTTTCTTTAGCCCATCTCCGGTTTATGGCTATATAGTTTTTTATTCTATAAAGAACTAATTTTTCCATCCGGGATAATGGCTATATGTTTTGGTACTTCTTTTTCATCCATGTTTCTTTAACCCCCTATCTATTAATTTTAATGAATTAAAATTATCAATAAATTTGAGTATGTCTGCCTGATTTTGTATCACTAATATACTGGCTGTTGTAATTTTTCCATTTCTTATTCCATTATCCTTGTAAATATGCGGTCTTTCAATTCCCATTTTTATTAATATTTCTAAACATTCCTCTAATATTCTTTTGTTGTGTTGCTTTATGGATATTCTTCTTACTTTGTTTTTAACTATGCTTACACTACCATCTGCATCAAAAAACCCAGCTAAAAAGTATTTTTGTAATTCTAAGTTATTTAATATCTTCGGGACATTTGTTTTTTCCTTTTTATTTCCTGTTGGAATTTGGCAAATTTTAGTTAGAAAAAGGTGGATTACTTTTGATCGTCCGATCAATCTGTAAAAATTATGCTCCTTAAATAAGGGCGGTTTGTAAGCAAATAACTTGATAAATATCTCTTGTAGATATTCTAAATGATGTTTATCAATTGTTGTAATTCGAATCTCTGCGTTATACTTTGATCCATTTCCTATCGTATCATTGGGGTTAGCTAAATGTCCATCACCCATAATATATCCTAACAAATAAGCAAGTGACGAATCAATTTGTTTAGGTAAAATGTATTTTTTTGTATTCGTTCCACCTAAATATGTTATTTTTTTGTATAATTCTAGTTCAGTAATCTGGAGTATTTCTGCTAATTTCAATAATTCCGAAATTGGTATTCCTACATCTCTTTTCGCATCCCCTAACCAGTTTATTATATTCTTGTATTTGTTGTTACTCATTTTAGCTATTTCTTTGTAAGTATTTTTTCCGAACTTAGTTTTTAAATAATTTTTTATGCTATAAGCTCGTACTTCGTCGTTTCCCTTTTCCTTAGTTATTTTAAGGTCTTGAATATAACTTCCAAGCTCTATAACTGGGTTCTTGTCCACCATATCAATCAAATAGAATTAGAAACTACGTTTAATAAATAATTTTGCTAAGCATGTCCTTCTCTTTCGCAAGTTTTAATTCCATTGCCATTCTTTTACCCATACTCATTGGTTCATTATAATAATAAGTTGAATATGGTGAACCATCAACATAAACATTTGTTCCAGCTACTATTCTAGCTGATACTTCAAATGCATAAATGTCCAAGTCCTCGGTAATCATTGTTTCAATACAATACGGGCCATATAATCCGTTAAATAAATCAAAGGAAGAATCGCTTATTCTTTTTCCCATTTCCATATAATCGCTAAGAAGGGATTCTCTTAAAACTAATGGCTCGTTTCCAATTACTGTAAATGCCATGTCGCTTTTTACTCCTGCGCTTACTGCACGAGCGATTTCATCAGCACTACTTTCAACTCGTCTATCTACACCTAAAATTTCTATCCTCCCGTTTTTTGTTTTATATCCGTAATTAGAAAATGGTGAAAAGAAATAATGCGGGTAAGCGCGTACTCCAACTAAAAATTCTTGGATCATACATTCTTTATCTCCTACGCGTTTTTCAAATTCTTTGTAAGAATTTACTATGATGTATCCGCGTCCGCCTTTAGCTCCAGGGAATTTTACAAAAGCAGGTCCGTCTATTTCCTCCGGCTTATATACTTTTGGAGTTTTTAGTTTTGCTTTTTTTAGCCATTCGAACATTTTGTCCCGTGAACTTTCCCACTCGATACTTTTCCGGTTTCCGTAAATCGGAACTTTTATATCTGAAAATTTTCCCTGTGTGTATTCAATCAGGCTTCCATGTGGTATTAATATTGCTTCATTTGCAACTAGTTCGTCTTCGGGGATATTTGCGTAATCATCACAAACTATAAATTCGTCCGGTCGTCCTAGGGGAAATGATTCGTAAAGCTCTTTCTTATCTTTTTTTACAATTCCAATTGTCTTTATTCCTAAGGCTCGCGCCCCTTTAAATATCTGAAGTGAAGAATGAGAACAAATTGTCGCTATTTTAAAATTCTTATACTCAGAAAGTATTTTATCAATTTCTCTTTTTGTTACCATATATTATATCATCTTTATCTGTTTAAAAAGGTTGTTATTGTAAATATTTTATCTCTATTCTATTAGTTTTTGCTAAATTTTACTCTTTTAAACAAAAGTGATAAGTATTTAAAATATATGGAGGTAAATAACTTTATGACTAGAAACCGAACCCTATGTAATACTCCAGTTCATGCTACTTCTAGGTCTTATGTTAATTTAAGGTCTAGCGACAAAATTGAGCTATTACGAAAAGGTCTTGGAAAAAAATTACTTGTTGACGTTAATCTTGCTAATTTAGTTCGTGATTTATCAGCTACGCCAGAAGGAAAACGAGAACTTCTAAAGGCGTATTACGATCATGTTTCTGGTAATTTAGATCAAGTTTTTGGTGTTGAAACTGCACATTACGTTGCACTTTATCAAGCCATATCTGGTTCTAGATATTTTTTCGAAGGAAATATCCGAATTTTAGATCCTAGTTGTGGTACTGGCGAGCTCGCATCTATTTTACTAGGTAAAGTTTGGCGTGATGTAAATGATTCATCTATTAATGGTCCTTTTATTACACCAGCTAATCCGCCCGAATTAGTTTTATCTGATCTTTCAGGAAGAATGGTCGTCAGAACAAAACAAAAAATTAGGGGGTTACTTAATCGCAGAAAGGAAATGCGAAGACGAATACATATGGAACAAAAAGATCTTTATACTTATAATCCTCAAGAAGATGGTAAGTTTGATATTGTTATGATGTCTCAATCCTTACCTTTCTTAACTGACCAGGAACATGCACTTAAGATTGTTTTTGATATTTTAAAACAAGGAGGGAGATTTTTTTTAATCGAAGAAGATCATTTTGTTATTAGTTCAGGTACTTCTATTAGTCCATATAAATTTATTTATGACATTATTAGTCCACCCTCTAATCGAAACCCTCCAGATGTTATTCGTCATATGGCCGAACAAGTCGGTTTTATTTCCCGCAATCGCGTGACTGCGCAAATAGATTCGGATCATAGTTTTTGTGCGCATTCTTTTTTAAGACCTTAATTTAACCTAGCGGGTTGTAGTCATAAGGTTGCTTATATGTAAATAATATTATTGAAGTGTTTGTCCTGATTATATCTGAATTTTCAATTATTTTTCTTTGAACCTGACTCATCTCATCTCTGTCCTTGACTCTAAATAATGCCGCAACGTCATAATTTCCAGTTATTGCGTATAATGCCTGTATTTGTGGTATTTTTGTTATGCTTTCAAGTTGTTTTAAATCTCCGGTTCTTCCTTTTTTTACCTTCATGAGTACAAGTGCATGAGTATCCCAACCCAATTTTCTAAAATCAATATCTATTGAATATTTTTTTATTACTTTTTGTTCCTCCAGTTTCTTGATTCTTTGTATTAATGTGTTCGGGTGAGACCCCACTTTCTGAGCTAGTTTTCTTATTGATTGTTTGCTATCTTGCCTAAGTTCTCTTAATATTGCTAAATCTATCGCATCTGCAACAAACTCTATATTACTTTTTGTCATGTTAATCACTCTTATATAAATAGTCCTAATAATATGTTTTTGTATGTTCTTTTTTTAAATACATTGTTATTTTTTCACAGTATTTTATACAAAATATATAAATATTCCACTTTTCTAAAGCGTTTTAGGTGTAAACTATGAGGAGTGTAACTATCTTAGCGCCGGACCGAGAGGGTCTTCTAGCAGATATATCTTATGTTCTTGGTAAATCAAACATTAATATCGAATCATTGAATGTTGATGTTCTTGGGAACAGAGCAATTATCTCTATACTGGTTAAGGATCAGAAAAGGGCAACTACTGTTCTGCAACAAAATGGTTTTGAAACTGCAGAAAATTCACCTTTAGTAATTAAGGTTCCAAACAATCCGGAAGCACTGCCTCAAATTGTTGCGCGTTTAGATCAGCAAAAAGTACATGTTGAAGAGCTGCTTATGCTTGGCAATGATTCATCTATAGGTATATTTGCAATAAATGTAGATAAACCAAGAAAAGCCGTAAAAATCCTTAACGATGTTTTAATTAATCCTAATATTGCGACATTACAATTTCAATAAACTGATTTTGCTAAGTTGTAATTTTATCTAGCTGCTTACTTTTTATTCCCTGTTTTATTTCCATCGCAATTCTTCTGCCATAGCTTAAACTGTCTCCGAAAAGGTAGCCAGAATATGGCGTATAAGCAGTTCCGGGTGATCCAGGAATTCTAAATGAGATATCAAAACAGAAAAACTCTTCCTTACCGCCACTGTTTGTTATCGCTCCTTGCAATGCAAATGGTCCGATAATTCCTGGAGAAAATTCTTTCTTACAAATATCCACTAATTTTTGTGCACTTTCGAATATATTCTCAAGTAAACTTTCTCTAAGCGTGCATGCGATATGTCCAACTTCTATGTTATTTACTGATAAATTCTTAATCGAAAGTTGTTCTCGAGCTGGCAATCTTAATACTCCATCTAAATTCGTCTGCCTTCTTGTGTCTATTCCAAGTAATTCTAATTCTTTTTCTATTGGTGAATAAAAGAAATTAAAATTAAATTGCGCACCGACTACAAATTCCTCAATTGTAGCTATCTTCAAATCTTCTCTTTTTATTTTTCCTTCTTTTATGAGTACCTCACTTTTCTCCACATACTCATCATAACTGCCCGCAAGGAAAAATGCTCTTTCATAGCTGCGTGCTGCTTCTTTTGCCTTTACAATAACTAACCTGTCGATTTTTTGAGGTGAACTTATTTTTTCGGGTTGTTTTATCCCACCTTTAGTCATAAGATAATGTTGGTTCTTACTTTCCTCCCGCTCTTCAGCCCGAAGCAGATTCCGATTCCCAAAAACAGGTATATCAAATTTCTTTTCGATATTTTCATATCCCAAATAAACTGCAAAACTTCTGTTTGGTACAAATATCGCATTCTCATCCTGGAGTATTTTGATATTTTTAGGTTCAACTATATCTACGAATTTTGAAACTAGCATATTCTTGTCTACACAGCCGATTTCAGTTTCTCCTCGTGGTCTGGTTTTATAGTGCTGTGTATATGTTTTATCTCTGCCTTTTTGTGCAACGACTATTGTCCTAAAGCCCTCTTTTTTAGCTCCCTGACAAACGTCAAGAGCAGAATGTGAGCCTATTGTTGCTATAGTATAATCCTTCATAAAATCATCCATGTTCTATTCATATCATTACTTTGCTTTTATTAGTTTAAGTATGTTTTCCCTACCCTTCTTTATCCTTTTTATTAAACCAAGAACTTCCATTTCAGATATAATTAAACTCATTTTCGTTTCTGAAAAGTTTAAGATTTGACGTAGTTCTCTTTGAAGAATTCTGCCTTCGTTATCCTGCATTATTTTTACTATTCTACTAATTTCCTCATCTGGTTTTTCTTTTATTATACCTTGCTCTTCAATATTCTCATCATTGTCATTTTTATTTTCGAGAGTTTTGTTGTTACTCGTTTCAATTGCCTGCGTTTTTCCTAATTTTTTTACTAATATATAAATTGCGATTGCTAATCCAATTAATCCTATAATTAAGAATCTATAATCTTCCAAATTTCCCTTAATTATTTCATTTTCATTAGGTAAGTCCTGATAATTATCCAATATATCATCTATTTGGTCGGGAGCTAAAAGGACAATGTCAAAATTCGTTTCATTTCCCATTACATTTATGGGATCTTTTGAATACAATAAGAGTTTTCCGGATTCGAAATAAGATGCACTTATATTATAGTTCCCTTCACTTAATTGTACTAAGTAATTTTGGTTCGCGATAAATTGGGTTGTCCCAACTCCTTCTATCTTTATGATTGTATTATTTATAAGTTCAAAATTCTCTCCATTGATTATGTCTCCATAAATAGTGGTGGCATTTAGTAAAGTAAGAAATAACAGAAAAGAAGCCAAGATCACAATGTTCTTATTCGTGGATTTTGTTTTTATCTTCATTATAAATACCTTCTTAAATTGTCTTTGAAAGTATGTATTTAAATACTATAATCAAAGAACTTTACTATGACTAATACAATCTTAAAATCATTTTTGTTATTTTTGTTCTTATCAATAATAACTTCTAGTTATGCTTTTAGTGTGCCTGTAACTAAATCCACTCTTCTAAAAAACTATTATGATCAATTTGAGTGTAACCTTGATTTCTACATTTCGGTTTCAGAAGGGACGGCAGCGTATGATTCCAAAGCAGCTCCCATATTATCCAAACTAAATACTGAAAAATCTAACCTTAAGTCCTTTGCTCTAAAGAACGATGCTAAACGATTTAAGAGCTCATTAATCTCCTTTAGGGATCAGGTAAAATCTGTTGCTAAAAATTATAATCTCGTTCAAAAATCTCTAAGCATCAAACAACCAATTAAACGAAAGGAAATGGCTGCTTTATTGAATAAATTAATCAATGCTAAAAAGTCTTGTCTAGCGCAACAAAAATTAAAAAGTTCCACGCAAAATTCTATTTACACTCCGTTCGATTAATTGTTCGATTTGTTTAGTGAACTAAATATAAAACCAAAAATCTAGTTCTTCCTGATTTCAATTATTTTTTTATCTAAGTTTTTAAAATTCTTTATTCTGTCTAGTTGCGGGAGAAATAACCTTAATGCAATTTCTATGTTTCTTATTTTTCTTTTTACTTCTGCCTTTATTCTCCCTGCTTCTATAAACATCCTTGACTTAGCATGTGCTTTTTTAAAATCCCGAAGATGCTCTTTCCTCTTTATTTCTGGTCCGATCATTATTCTAAATTTGCTCAATTCTTTTTCTTTTAATCTTAAAATTATCCTTATCTTATTTTCGTTGACATCTATTAAACTTTGGAGAGTTTTAAATCCATTTTGTCTAAGATAATTATTTAATAATTTTTCGCTTCTTTTTATTTGACCCCACAATATGTCCTCGTTTAAATCTGGTTTTAAGATTTCTAATTCGTATATGTGCTCATATTTGGCCTTCATCTTAGCAAGCTTTTGCTCAAAAGTCTGGGGGTCATCAAAAAACCTTTTTGTTGGATTTTTCAGGAATTTTTTTGTAAGTTTTTTAAATATTTTAAAGTTATTTAATGAAAATGCAGCAGCTACATTTCTATTCCTGTCTGTGGGGTCTATGAAAATTAATGGAGCGTTAAATTTTTTTCTAATCCTATCGATTTCTGTTTTTTTATCTATCTTTTCTAGCTGTAATAATGTTCCCTCCTCCCAGTTCTGCGCATTTTTCAATGTATTTAGAAACGTTTTATACTTTAGTATCAATAGTTCGCATAAGTAGCCTGAGATTCCTTCGTATCTAATTTGTGCACCGTATAATTCATTGCTTTTTAAGAATTTTTTTAGTAGTAATACCTCCTCTACCATATCTTTTTTTAGGTTTTTTATAATATACTTTGTATGTAATACACTTCTATCTACTGCGCTTGCCATTTCCGTTGCATTTTTTATTCTATAAGCTGGAACTACATCTATTTTTTTACCCTTATAATATAGTTTTATGTAAGGATGTTCTGCATAAGATATCTCGTATCTTTCATTGGGAAATGCCTCTTCTACGCAATTTCTAACTACTATTTCAAATTCATTTTTATTCTTCTTCCTATCAAAAAGTAGAAATATGTCTATATCCGTACTTTGCCGAAGGTATGTTCCTTTTGCGATACTTCCTACAAGTACTGCAATAAACTCTTTGGATGTGGCCTGAAGCTTTTTTATACACTTCGCTGCAAGCTTCTTCTCATATCTATCTTCTTCTTTTGTTGGTTTTATACCTTCTAGCACATTCTTTAGAAAATCATCTTTCATACATAAATTTTAAAATGAAAACTATTTAATCAATGCTATGGCAAGAAATTTAATTTTTATTATGTTAATCTCATTAGTTCTTTTATCTGGTTGCACTTCAAAGAGCCTGGAGTCAGGAACTCAAAAAGAATTACTCATACGTCAAAATACGTTTGATCTTGATGAAGATCAACTTATTGACTATTCGGTCTTTACTTTTTCTACTATAAATTATCCATCGGTTAAATCCTCTTCAACTCGTCAGTTGTTTGTAACTACTCAGTATGCTCCTGAGTCTATTTTGCTAAACTCAGTTAACTTGAGTACTGCAGTACAATTACAATCTTACTTTAATTCATATATCTCCCAGAGAACATCTGTAGAATCTTCTTGTAACGCTAAACTTGGCTTAAATGTTGCAGGTTGTTCAAGTTCTAAATCTTGTGCAGACATTTGCTCTTCATCATCAGTACAATGCAAATCTTTAGTTAATTCTTACGGCGATTTTATCGGGGACTCCCTTCTACTGTACCAAAGTGATTTTAACGATTTAAAATCAACTGAAGCCCAAGTTTCATCGTTAATTAATAAGTTGCCATCTATTTCAACAGAACAACAAACAGATCTGTTAAACAAATTATTCTACCTAAAAAATAAGATTATTCAGATTAAAACCAATCCGCTTGTTACTTTAAATTCTGTTAAAAGTTGTGACATGGAAAATTTGTCTGAACAAAACCTTCTTTTAGTGACTTCTTCATTAGCTAATTACACTCTTTCACCGTCTTCTTATAGATATAATACTCTTTTATTAATTGCATTTAATCAGGCAACAACAGACTCAAACCTAAAGTCAGCCCAAGCTTCATTTACAGATATAATCCCTTCAACATTATCTGCAAGTATGAGTTCAATTCTAGTTTCCCCAAGTACGACTTTTACTGCTGGTACCCATGCAGGAAGTAGTATTTCGTCTCATGCAATTAAGCCATTACCCCCTAACACCGTGTCATCTTATAGTTTTATTTCAACAGCCGCGCCCGTTGACGCGCTTACCCAAATTCAGTCCCCCAATATAATATTTACAATTTCCGACCTTGGATTCGCATCTTCTATTGGCGTTGTTTATTCACTATTCTTTTCAATAACCTCTAATTTCTATGTATCATTCTCTTTGGCGCTTACGATATGCTTAATTATACTGTGGGTTTTGTTTCAACTTATATACCTAGTTTATAACCTGATTACTGCTTCGCAATCTAATCAACCCTTTGGGTCTGCCCTTAGATCTACTTTTGGCAGGATTAAGATTAATTGGAAAGCTGACCTATTTGTTGCGATTGGTGCATTTATATTTGGGCTGCTGGTAAGTTTTGTCTCCACACCTGCAAACGCTTCCTTGGATTTTTTATCTATTATTGATTTAGCGTTTTCGGATTTTAAAATTCTTGTTTCCTTAGCTTTGTTTTCTCTTGGGTTTATGTTTGTATATTTTGCATTTGAAAATAAAGTCAAAGTATTTCTCATGGAAAAATATTATGGAAGAGCTATATACGAAGAAAAAAATCTCAATATATCGCGAGCAACAGAGTTAAAATCAAGCTCGCGTGAACTTAAGTCTCTTTTGGATGTTATGACTAAAGAAAACTTTGATGTTGGAAATGAGTACGAAATATTAACTCCTATTCCAGAAGACCGTATTAATACTTTATCTGCAAAAGCAGATTCATATTCAAGAAAAGTTATTGATGAAGAATTATTTAAAGTAGAAGATACTTTGCGTAAACTTCAGGAAAGGCGTAAACTTGCAATCGAAAGGTGGCCTTTATGGGAAAAATCCATGTCTGAATTATTTAGTGAAAACGTTGAAGTTTCATCTTCTTCACTTACCTTTATCCCAAGTCCCCTTCGTGACTGGGCACTTAAAAAATATCTTAGTGCACACTCTAATGAAAACGTTTCCTTGTCTGGTGAAACTTTAAAAAGAAAAACTATTACTGCAGAAAAAACTGCCGAAACATTCGTTAACAAAGGTTTAGTTCATGGTTGTGTTATAATTCGGGATAACAAAATTTCATTTTCCTCCCTAACTGAAGGCAGCTCAACAATGTTTGGTGTACTATCTTTTAAGCTTATCGAGGATCTTAAATCTCTTCCAAAGTATCTTTCATTCGGAGTAGTACATTCTTCGGTTTCTGTTGGTGAAAAATACGTGTTTGCATTAATTAGGCAAAAGACAATTGACAGCGTACTTATTCTTGAAAAGCCTAAATTCAAGGAAGCTATTGAAGAATGGAAAACGAAGATGAAAGGCTTCTAGTTTTGTAGCTTCTTCCCAGTGTTTTCCTTGGGACACTTATTTAAATATATTTCTTTACCTTAATATGTTATAAAAAATAAAATCATTTGAGGTGAAAATACATGGGAAGAAGCGAAAACGTAGCTTGTAAAAATGTAAACGGGTGTTTAGAAATCCAGTAAAGGAACTGTTAATCTAACAAATAAAAATGAAAATCGAAAGTCTAGTTTTAATAAAAAAGTCGAACTTAAAAAGTCAGTTTCTCTAGACGGGGAAAAGTTAAACCAATTATTTAAAGCATATTATTCTAAGCCATACTCTTTGCGGCAGCTTGCAACCATGTTTGGAGTTAGTCGTATGACTGTTTGGCGAGCTGTGCAAAACTTTGTGCCATCTACTATTGGGGCTAACCCCTCTTTTTTATAGAGGTGAATTAAACATGCGTGTTGCATTTGCAGAGTCTAGACAATCTGATCGTTCGCTACCTACAAATAAAATTTCTTTAGGTGATTTAGTTAAGCGTTTTAAAGATGATCCAAGGTTAATGCAAAGTTTAGCATTTCAAAGAGTTCATGCTGACCTAGATTCTACTTTATGGGATCCAGATAAATTATATCTCGCTTCATTAAGACACGTTCCAACTGACGATGTATCTGAAAAAGTTCGTTTAGGTGCTTTTGTAGTTAGTTTGTGTCGCCTTAGTTTAAGACCAGATGTTGCTCCTGTTCTTTACCAAGGCCATAGTGATTCGTCTCGGTTTGTCCTAAGTTCTGGGTTTAAAGAGAATGCTTTAGCTCATTTTGTGTATTTTGTTCCTGTACGTGAGCCAATGAGTGAAGAACTTAGTGCGTATTTTCATGAGCGTGAAATGAGGATGCGAACCTAACTCCTTTAATTTTAATTCCATTTATATTTTTTCCTATTCTAATTATACTTATCATAATAAATCAAAACATTAGTGATATCTATGAAAACAAAAATATTTTTCTTATTTGCAATTTTGATTTTATCCGCTAGTTTAATCTATGCTAATGAAAAAGCAGGAGAAGCTGGCACAGAAAAGACTGTAGAAAAAGTAGATGTTTGGGAAAAAGTAGGGTTAATGCTTATAGGAGTTGTTGTTTCGGCAATACTTATCCTGCTTTTTGTGTTTTTAACTAAGGGGAAATATTAGCTTTTTTATAATTTTATATTTGTAATTTTTTCACAGTTTCATATAATGCATCTAACGACTTAAATATATCTTTAGTTGTTATTTCAGATTTTACTATAATTAGATTAACCTTAGTAGAACCTATTTCGAATATTATGTCGAAAGGAGTTCGTATCAAAGGTGTTCCTCTATCATAAAGTCTCATATTAGGAGTAACATCCGCAAATTTTTCGTAAACATCTTTTAGCCCCACCTCAACAAATTTCTCTTTTGAATCTAAAAAAGCGTATTTTGGCGCGACCCCTAACCTATTCTCTGTTTCGATTGATAAAATCCAGTAGAAAAAGCTTGATAATTTTCCTTGCATTGTAAAACCGCCGTATGCTGCGTACCTAGAAATCAATATCTTATAAGTTCTTTTATCATATTCTCCTTGCCACGCCATTCCATCTATTGGTTTTCCAGTTATTTGAAATCCTTTCTTGTTTAGCTCCTTATTTATGTTTTCAAAATATCCTAAATCTTTATGACTTTGATACCACATATATCCTAAACCGCCTAAGAAAATTATTGTGAACGCCAATATTCCTGCCGTATTTGCTCTAGGTGTAGCAAAATAGTAAAGAAATACGAAAAAAATTATGCTAATTATAAGAATAATTAAATAAATCCGATCGATAGGGGTTATTCTCATTTAGTCCACTTTCTTTTCATGTGCGTTTGCTGGGGGTTTTTCTTCCTGTGCATTTACTTCTGTTCCATTTGTTTTTTCCTTCGGTACATTTGCTTGGTCGGTTTCTCCTGCATTCACCGTATTTACTACGTCTGTTTCTTGCGTCGTATCTGGTTTACTTTCAAATGCGGCAAAGCTAGCGACCTTTTCCCCTTCGTTAAGTTTGATTATCCTAACTCCCATCGTGTTCCTGCCGATTATCGAGATTCCATTCGCTCCTACGCGTATTGTCTGGCCTTTGTCAGTTACAACTAAAATCTCATCGTTTTCATTTACGCATTTAGCTCCGCAGACAAAACCATTTCTTTCTTCGGTTTTTATGTTTATTATTCCGCTTCCGCCTCGCCCTTGTAATCGGTATTCTTCAATCTCGGTTCGTTTTCCGTATCCGTTTTCAGTTATTGTCAATAATACGGAAGTATTGCAAACAGTCATGCTGACAACTTCGTCATCATCGTCCATCCTAATTCCAATTACCCCTTGGCCGGTTCGTCCTATTTCGCGTGCATCTTCTTCCATGAATCTTATTGATTGACCTTTTTTAGTTGAAATTAAAACGCTTTGCTTGCCATCGGTTTTAACTACATCAACTAGTCCGTCCTTTTCCTTTAATGTAATTGCAATAATTCCGTTTTTTCTTGGATTATTAAAGTTTGCTAGTGAGGTTCTTTTTATTATCCCCAACTTAGTTGACATCATTAAAAATTCATTTTCATTGAACTTGTCAACAGAAATCCATGAGGTTACCTTTTCATCTTTAAGATCAAGCAAGTTAACTATCGTTTTTCCTGTTGCATGTCTTGAAACCTCTGGGACTTTATATGATTTCAACCAAAATACTCTTCCTAAATTCGTGAAGCATAACATGTAATTGTGATTTTTAGTTACAATAACATCGAGTATTGCATCTTCTTCTTTTGTCTCGCCACCAACTCCCTTTCCGCCTCTTCTTTGTACGTGATACTCGTTTAATTTCATTCTTTTTATGTATCCTCTTCCAGTTATTGCTAGTACAACGTCATCGTTTGGAATAAGCGCTTCGTCATCAATCTCCTCATCGCTATCAAGTATTTCTGTTCTTCTTGGGTTGTTGTGTTTTTCTTTTATTTCTGCTAATTCTACTTTTATAATTTCTAAAATTTTGTTAATATCTGAAAGAATATCTTTTAATTTTAAAATTTCTTTCATCAGTTCGCTTAGTTCTTCCTCTATCTTCTTTCTTTCTAATGAAATTAATTTTTGGAGTCTCATATCTAAAATAGCGTTAGCTTGTTTTTCGCTTAGTTGATAATTATTCATTAATCCAAGTCTTGCTTCCTGAACATCTTTTGATTTTTTTAAGAATGCGACTATTGGTTCAATGTTGTCTAATGCCTTAGTTAATCCTTCTAATATGTGTGCTTTATCTGTTGCAACTCTAAGTTCAAATTGGCATCTTCTTGTTACAATTTCTTTTCTAAAATCTACAAATTCACGAATCATTTCATATAACGGAAGTACTTTTGGTTGCTTTCCAACAAGTAGTAAATTTATTATTCCAAAACTTGATTGTAAACCCGTATGCGTATAAAGTTGGTTTAGTGTTACTTCTGGGTTGGCATCTCTTGTTAATTCAACCACTACTTCTATTCCAGTTCGGTCGCTTAAATCATGTACTCCGCGAACTCCTTCGATTACCTTATCCCGAACTTTATCTGCAATCGTTTCGATGATACTAGTTTTAGTTACCTGGTATGGAATTTCTTTTATTATTATCGCATTTTTCTTATGGTCTATTTCGCATTTTCCTCTTAATTTTATGCTTCCTCTTCCTGTTTTTTGAGCGTTATAAATCCCGTTTCTTCCTAATATTTGTCCGCCAGTTGGAAAATCAGGGCCCAAAACATGGCTCATAACCTGTTCTTCATTTGCGCCACTAATGTAAGCCAATATTCCATCAACAATTTCGCCTAGGTTATGCGGTGGCATGTTTGTTGCCATACCAACTGCGATTCCAGAACTTCCGTTAATTAATAAGTTTGGAAATTTACTTGGCATTACTGTCGGTTCCTTTAATGTTCCATCAAAATTAGGTACAAAATCTACTGTTTCTTTTTCTAAATCATTTAGCATTTCTTCAGCAAGTTTTTGTAATCTTACCTCGGTATATCTCATTGAAGCGGGCGGGTCTCCATCAATCGAACCAAAATTTCCCTGTCCTTCTACTAAAGTGTATCTCATGCTAAATTCTTGAGCCATTCTTACTAATGACTCGTAAATAGGTGAGTCTCCGTGTGGATGGTACTTACCCATACAATTATGAGAAATCATTCCGTTTGCAATAAATTCATGCGAGTTTTCAACTTGAATGTCGTAAGTTTTTTCGATACCCGCGTCCTCTATTTTTTCCACTTTTAAGAAATATGTGTCATTGTCTAAAACTTCATTTATGAAATTAGCTAAAGGAGATTTCATTTGATTTAATTTTTCTTGTATCCCCAAATCAACAATCTGGGTTCTTCCAAGATTTTTTTCTTTTAAGTCCTTTGAATATCTAATTTTTGTTCCATCAGGGTATTTTATCCCCATTTTGAATTTTTGGTTATCTGCATCTTGGTACCAGCCACCGCCTAAATGCTTATTACTAAATTCTCCAAATATTATCTTTCCTGCATATGGGATTTGGTCATATTTGCAAACTTTCATATCTTGTCCTATTTTTTCCTTACCTGCTATTTTTCTTTCATCAAAGAATTCTAACATTTCCGCTAATTCAATTGCAAATCTACTTCTTACTTCAAGTGAGTGTGCTGGGAAATTTCCCTTAGCCATTCTACCATTTATCATGTGTGCTTCTTTGGGTTCCTGCACATATCTTGTACTAAAAATACCTATATGTTGTAAAATAATCTGAATCTGGTCAATCATTTTTTCTGAAACAGAGACATATCTCAAACAGTTTCGTTCGCTATCTATGCTCCCATCTCCATCTATTAATCCGCTTAATAATGCGTTTATAACTGGTTTTGGTGAAGAAAATATTTGTTTAGGAATAAATTTTGTTTCTGCCAAAGCGTTTTCTAATTCAAATGTTTTTACTAAGAAGTTGTTTACATCTACTTTATTTACCCTTACTAGATACATCTTATTTAGAAGAATTTGGCCTGTTGTTGTTTCTACCTCATATTCTCTTTCTTCCAATGTTGCTTCATAATTAAATTCTTCATTTAATATCTCTATTAATTTTTGGATTACTGCAATCGAGTTACTCGAAACCGCGCATCTGTAATCCTTACCGTGATTATATCCTTTTTCAACCCAACCATCTGATAATAATTGACCTAAAAGATACGCTATGTTTTCATTTAAGTATACTTTTTTACCTTCAAATTCTCCAAGTAACACATGCTTTTTTATGTTTGGATAAATAGATCTTGAAACGACGTATTGATTTTCTTTTAAATCCTTCGCTTCAATCCAAACAAATTCCATTTTTTCATTCAATATCTTGAATTTTTGTGATTTAGTAACTATGTTTGAAATTCCATTTGCAAGTTTGATTTTTATTAATTCTTTTTCAGGCATTTCGTATAGCTCGTTAACTTTATTTTCTCCATTTTGAGTGTAAACAATGTCTCCTTTCTCTATTTCTTGTATTGGGATTAATCCCCTTTTAGCTGCAACTAAGGTATCTTTTACAAAACATTCCCCAACTACTCTAGCTGATTTTTTAGTTGGTTTACTATGTGTGTTTCCTAGTTCGTGCATTGAAAAAAGTATTCTTCTATGTACTGGTTTTAATCCATCTCGAATATCGGGAATTGCCCGTCCAACAATTACGCTCATCGAGTAGTTTAAGTAACTTTCTTTTAGGTCTTTTTCAATTGACTGGTTGATGATTATTTCGGACATAAATACCACTAAATCTATAGTTTAATCGTGTGTTTTTTTATTTATAAAATTAGGCTGTTTTTGCCTTATATATTTATCGCAAAAACGTATTAAATACCTGACGGTTTTACTTTCTTGCAATTATCGCTTCTCTTGTAGCATTGCGCTCTTCATAAGTTCCTCCAAGTGCTTCATAGTGCGTTGGTTTTCTGAATGTTTCTGAATAATACTCCGAAGGCAAATACCAAGCTTGTGTATCTCTAAAAAATGCTCCACTTTCATCTACTTCACTTGTTCCAAAAATAGAACTTTGTTCCAATGTTCCTGCCCACTTCATTCCAGCTAATCTGCAACAGGCTTGTAAAATACTACTATCTGCGCGTGCTTCTGCAAAGACTACTAAATTAGGGCCGTAGGTATTTCTTGCGATATAAACTGCCTTGTAAGCCATAAACGGAATGATGTCTAAGACAATTTGCCTATCCGCATCAACATTTACAAAATCCAAGAATGCTACTTCTTCCTCATCATTGGCTCTTTCGCCTACTCTAAGTTCCCCAGTTTTCCTATTCAAATTTACAATTTCTTTATCTGCCATAAATACTGCTGCAATTTTATCACTGCCAATTTTTCTTGCAACTAGTACGATGTGGTCGTTTGGCATTTTCATTACTGCTTCTGGACTAATGTCTGTTGGATAATCATAAAATATTCTTGTAAACCTAGCTGAAATTTGCGTAGCAAGTGCTTCGTTCATGTGTGTTATTTGTTCAACCGCATAGCCTTCACAACTTCTAACTAATCCCTTTATTTCCGGAACAGGATATTCTTCTTCAATGCGCGAAATCTGTTCTAAATATTTTGCTTTAGCTTCTAAGTTACTTCTTCTTGAAGGCGTATTATGTGCCAGAGTAACTAAATTATATCCTTTGAAAATATGCTCTACAGGAAAATTTGCTTCTATTGAAAAACCATTTAGCGTTTCTCTACTTTTTTTAATTGCATTAACTAAACTGGATTCGATAAATGCTCTGATCATTACTCTAGTTGCAGGTGAAGTTTTCGGGTGTCCTATAAGTTTTTTTGCATCATCCATCAAATCTTCAATGTGTTCTTTGTCTATTAATCTAAAACATAAACCTTTGATTCGATTATTCTTTGGGTCATACCGGGGTAAATGAATTCCTAATCTTGCTGACATAAATATTTCACCGTTTAAAATTAGTTTAAATTAGTTTTTTATTTTTAGCTACTTTAATATATATTTGGTAACATTAAAAAGGGTTTTGAAAAGCAATCGATTCCGTTCTAGCGAACTTTTAGGCTGTTTTTGATGGTTGGAGCGGAAACGTTTTATAATTAAACTGATAAGGCAAATAACGGAAGATATAATCTGGTTTTTGTAATTGTTTTATCAATATCCAACATTATCGTGCCATCTCTCTGTTTTTTACCCTTGCCTACTTCAAATTTTAGTTTTCCTGCAATAAAATCTGCTTCATGGCTGTAAAATAAATCTGGTTCACTTTCAACTAAATGCCGAAATACTGAGCCCTCTCTTGAGTTACCAGTTAATTCTGCAATGTTCGCAATTGGGAGGGCAAGGTAATATCTAATAGAAGAAGAATAGAAAAACCATTTTTTCGGTTTTTTTAGCATTCGATTTCTTCCTTCAAATGTTATGCCTTTTATAAGAACGCTATTTTCAAGAGCATCTAGTATTTTAACAACACTTTCCTTTGAAATACCAATAACTTCTGAAAGGCTTGATATTTTTACCCCATCAGAAGGTATTGTAGACAAGTATTTTATCATTTTTTCTGCGCTTGATAACATTTCACCACTGAATTTCTCATATTTTGCAAGATCTTCGTAAACCGTTCTTTTGATTAACTCAGTTATCGCTTCTTTATACGCAATATCGCTAAGGTTAAGTGAAAATGGCATGTCTTGTTTTACATATTCCTCATAAATTGCAGATAAATTGTAGTTCTTCATAATTACAAGAACTTTAAGATATTGTGGATTGCAATCTTCTTCCTTTTTGATGTTGTTTCGTATCTCTAAAGTCAACTCTTCAGGAATTACCAAGTCATATTTTAATGCTAAGTATTCTCTAAATGAGAACGGCAATGCATGTAATTCAAAAGCTCGTCTTGCCAATTCCTTTGTCTTTTTTATTGGCAATGCTGACGATGACGTGGCTATAATTATAATGTTTGGTCTTCGGTCTCTTAGTACTTTTAATTTAAGATCCCAGTTCTCAAGGTAAGTTACTTCGTCGAGTAAAAGCAGGAACTGTTTGCTCATACCAATGTTTTGTTTTTGTATGTAATCTAAAGCTTCTATTGCATCTTCTAAACTTATCCCCCTTGAAACTAAGGCATCTGCAGATAAATAAGTGATACTATCATTATTTTTACTTTCCATTATCTGATAAAGTGCAGTCGTTTTCCCAGTTCCTCTTAAACCACTTATAAGAATTACTCTCTGACCGCTTTCTTTTATTGCTTTCTCAAGATTGCTTACAAAAAATCTTCTTTTTGTTATCTTCTTTAGTTCTTCTTGTGCCAAGATAACATTTTCTGCAATTGAGTTTGATATAAAATTTACTATTTTGTCATCCATAAGTCTATTCTATTTAAATAGGTATTTAAAGATTCCGTTCTAGCGGAAGTTTTAGGGTGCTTTTGAAGGTTGGAGCGGAAACGCAAAAGAGCTCTGCATTTTTTAAATTGTTGTATTTATAATAATTTTATGGTTAGAGAGTTTAAACTAGGTAAAGAAATAATTGCTGCAACAAGAAGTTATGTTCAAGTAGCCTTAAGAGATGCACTTAGAAAACAGGAAATGCTGGAACCAGATGGATTGTCCATGCAGGAAGGTTTACCAAAGAGAAAACACTATGATTGGACAGAAGAAAAACGAGCTTATCTTATCCAACTTCTAGAAGAACATCCTGATTTTGGTTATCAAGAAATAGCAGATGCAATAAATGAGAAATTTCCAGATGGAGTTAAAGTAGACAGATATAAAATTAATGCGAAGCTTTCTTTTGACATTTACAAAGAAAAACCAGAATTAAGAAGGATAGCAGAATACCGACCATCTTGTGAATGGACAAAAGAAAAAAGATCTTATTTAGTAAAACTTTTAGTCGATTTTCCTGAACTTAGTCATGAAGAATTAGCAGATAAGCTAAATGAAAAATTTCCGAACGGAGTTCAAGCTGAAAAAGACACCGTTAAGGGTATAATCAGTCGTATTCACCAAGAAAACAAAGAATTAAGATGTGATTCCTTAATCTTTGAAGAACCTCGCGAACTAGATAATCAAATATTAACTAGAAATTATGCCTCAATTCCAGAAGATATTTTAGGTCTAAGTTTTGGTGAATCTTCACTTCCAAGCGATCCAGAAAAGCATTTGTTGCATCTTGAAAAATTAGCTTGGCTTAAAGTAGCTTTAGAAAACTTGTCTGCTCGTGAAAGATATATATTAGAAAAACGTTTTGGGCTTGGTTGTGAAGAACAAACCTTAGAATCAGTTGCACATGAAATTGGTATTTCAAGGGAAAGAACTAGACAAATAGAAATCAAGGCACTTTCTAAATTAAGAAGATCTCTTTAGTGCATGGACTTACTAGATTAGTTCCAAAACCCGTTCATACTTAATAAATCCGCTTTCTTTATTCATGTGCCCTGCATTGTGTTCAACAATAAATTCTGTGTTTGGTTTATTTAGTAAGCTTCTTAGCTTCTCGCTTTCTTTCATCGGAATGTACGGATCATTATCGCTTGCGATTATTATGAATTTTTCACAACTTTGTTTTATCTTTTCCCAATTAAAAGGAGTTTTAAAAAAGTCCGAAATTGCCTTTATGTGTCCAGCTCGTTCGTTCTTATTTGTCGTGAATCCGCCAACAAGAATCGCGCATTTTATCTTCTTCCCTTCTTCAAGAGTTTCTAAAAATCTAAGTATCGCAACCGCACCCATACTATGCCCGACAATAACTAGTTCTTCTATCTGCTCGTCCTTAATCGTTTCATTTATTTTAGTTAACCATTCTTTTTGCTTTGGAAAATCAGAATTAGGTAAATCTGGAGCATAAACTGTTTCCTCAAGTTTTTCTAGTTCCGTTTTTAACCAAGGAAACCAGTTTCCAGAAGAATTGTTTTCCCAACCATGAAGGATAAGAATTGACATGAACTTTATTGCACCTCAAATCAGATATCTTGTTCTAATTAATCTATTTAAAGATTCTAGTATATAAAATTCTCTATTATTGGGTCATTTTATGTTCAAAGAACCTGAATCAGCAAAACCTAAATTTTCACAGGAAGAATTGGCAGTTCAAAAAACATTAACTGACCTTCGTACACTCCGGGTGAAAGTTCCCGAGCCTGCAAAAGCAGTTCTGTCTAATCTTGATTATGCAATAAAAAGTTACGAAGCAGCCGCAGAAAGCTGGAAAAAAGGCGATAAAAAAGAGGCATTAATTTTTCAGCAAAATGGTGCACAAAGTTATACTTTTGCAATTTCTAAAATACCTGAGTATGAACGAGACATGGCCGGAATGGCAGCAGTAAAAGGAACAATTCAATCTGCATCTAGTTTAAGGGACGAAATAAGAAAAAGTACTCAAGCTGCATTAAATGATGAATCAACGCCCGCAGATGTACGTAAATCTGTTATGCAACAAGGAATTGCAAATGTCGCTCTTTTAAACCAGATCATTGAAGATGCTCAAAAACAAATGAAAATCGTTGAAAAAGATGGGGTTGAAGGTGCTAAAGATTTACAAAAAATTTCTCCTTCTTGGTCTGTTTCACTTTCAGCAGTTAATAGAAGTTTTCAGTTATCGGAGTTAGCTATGCAAGCTAGATCCTGCGAAAGACTATCTGGTAGCGAAGCTAAGGCAGTAGAAAAAGAATTAAGAGACGCTGCTGCAGCATTTACTAAAATTGCAGAGAATGCATTTAATTTAAAATCTCCTGAAAAATTAGAATCCGATATAAAAACTGCTTTTGATAAAATGGCATCTGCGTTTTCTAATAGGGATAGTTTTCTAAAAAATAGGGTTGAAGGAATTACAAATCAGATGCGCTACTGGATGGTTGCACAAGTGCGGGGCACCCAACCTGAGTTTACTCCAACTGATGTTGAGGCTGCAGAAAGAAATTACATGCAGATTTCAACAGTTTTTCTAAACATTGAAGGTCAGTCTAAAAGAGAAGGGGCTTATAATTTAGCAATCAGAAATTTTAGGACAGTTAGGGATATGAAAGGGAAAATCGGGGCAGAGCGGGAGCGTGCAGAAGAATCTGCCATCGCAACAAAACGAATGCTTGAAGATTATATTCCAGCTGAAATTCAGTCTACCAAAAATTTTAATACAATGACAAATCTAACAAAATTAGCTACTTCCTTTGCTTTTGCTCCTGTTGGAATTGCACTCGCATTTCATGGAATATACGAACAATACGAACGAACCGGAAGCGTTCGTGGCGTTGATGTTGGATTAGCTGCTGCTGGTGTAGTTGTTCCTGGTTTAGGAAAATTAGGAAAATCTGGTAAAACTTTGGCTGCTGCAGTCGGGTTAACTGCGTTTGGGGTCGGGACTGCCGTTGGTGTTAATGATCTTTATAAATCAATTCAAGCATTTAAGCAACAAAATCCGGGGCAAGAACTTGATGCGAACAAATTAATCGAACTTAGTGCTCAGGCTGCTTCTGTTCTTTATCCACTAGGTCATCCTGCCCGAGCGGCTATTGGCGGAATAAAAAGCGCAGCACCCAAATTAAAAACAATTATACCAAAATTAACAGAAGGTGTGAAAAAAGCAGCCGATCGTTATAAGGAATTGCAAGAAGAAAGAAGAGCAGCAGGTTTTAATCCACAAAGAGGATCAATAGAAATGCCTTTATATGGCGCAACTAAGGTGACTCCAAAAGGTTTTGTAAGAACAATCGATAGCGAACCAACAAGTTTTAATCGGGATATTGTTCTTGGCAAATCCCCTCCAACTAACTATTTTCATGTTGAAACTCTATCTGCTTCCGATGTTTTAAAAGGCATAATAAAAAGTACAGGTATTTCATTATCAGAAGATCAACAAGTCTCGCTTTCAGTTCGTATTGCTGGCGCAGTAAGGCAAGCTCAAGTTGCTTTTGGAAAAGAAAAAGTTGGGTTGCCTTTATCACCTAGCGAACAAACTTTGGTAGCTACATTTAAACAAGAATTTCATTCTGCTGCCACAAGACCAAGAGGAGTATCTCCATCTGAAGTAGAATCATTCGGAGAGCATACCTTTGTTGCAAGGCAGATGGTTTTAGATTTCGTTAAGTATGGGAGAAAAGACAAATTAGAACCTTTAGGGGTAGTGCTTCCCGAACCTATGGTTAAAAAAATAAGAGCTGATATAGACGCACAAAAAAAAGTAAGTCCTGCTACTGATCCTAGGTCAGAAGCTCCATCTGTATCTATTACTGCTCCAACCGTTGAACAAGTTCTTTCAATACGCGGTCGACTTGTTAATCAACTTGCTTCTAATGAAGGTCTTAGTATTGAAATTAATGCGGGTGAAACTAGAAATGCTCGTGCTTTAGGTGCTACCAGATTTGCCGAAGCTACTGCAGAATTTAGCATACGTAACGAGCACGGACTAACTGCGGCAAAATGTGCTGAAATCGGAATCAGTGCAGAGACTTCTTTGGTAAAACTCACTGAAGTTTTGACTAAAGTTGAAAAAGATTACTCTCTTAGTTCATCTGAACAAAAATTATTCGATCGATTTAAATCAGATTATCAAGCACTTATTAATCGCGATGAATCTTTAAAATCTCTTTCTGTTTCCGATCGAAGTAGTGCAATTGCAAGCGGGTTATTAGAAAAAGCCTTAAAACAAGGAGATACTTCTAAACTAGATTCGCTTGGTATTTCGATTCCTGAAAAAGTTCAACCTAAACCAGAAGTTGCACCTAAAGCTCCAGAGAAAGTTGTTAGTGAAGTGCCGATCGCCGAGTCTGCACCTGTTTCTAAACCGCAGTTAACACCTCAAAATGTTCTTGAGATATATAGTAATAAGACTTTTGGGGATAAAAAACATACTGCGGAAGAGTATGTTGTGCAGGGTTATTCTAAAAAAGTATTTCGTTCTTGGATGACTACAAAACCAGAAGAAGGGGCTAAAGTTACAATCGAGCTTACTTTAAAAACAAAAACACTTTCAGAGGCATTTGTTAAACTTGAAAAAGGACAGGCACTATCAACTGAAGAAAAAAGTTTATTTGATACAGTTATGGGCTCGAGCAAAACTACCCCCGCTGCATTATTAAGCGAGGCACGTTCTTATGCTAGTGCTGATGGTCATGTTTATGCTGCACAAAAAGCTATAACTCAATTTTTAGGTGCAGAATTAAGCCCTAACCCACGTGTCATGATTCCAAAACTCCAGCAGATCGGAATTACCTTAGCTAGATGGCAATGAAATTAATTTTTGACATTTATCTTACTTTTAGAATTATTGCCGAGTTTTCTCTATTCATTGCGATTATTCTACTTTCCCCATTTTCTGCTTGCGAAGGACAACCGTAAAGCATTATATTCTCTCCAATCCATTTCTTACCTGGTCCAATTTCCCTTCTAACTATTCTTCTTCTAGGGATTGTTATATTCATTTTATCTTCTTTTATCCGGTCAAGTATTACTGCAATCTTCCCGTCAACTAGTACGTGGAATTTCTCGCCCCGATTAATTTCAACCCCTGTTTTTGCACATTCTTCAAGAGCTGGTTTAATTGATATAAAATCATTTTCAGTTCTTATCTGGTTTCTAAGTAATGGGGTTCTTGAACAAGACAATAATACTGCTGCTCCTAATAATAATTTTTTATGATTTATCATGCGTTTCTACCCTTTTAATCAAATTAGATATCCAAATTCTTAACTTCTTTAGCATACGCTTCGATAAATGCCCTTCGTGGTTCAACTTCTTCGCCCATTAGGACGGTAAATAACTTATCAGCACCCATCGCATCATCAACAGTTACTTTCTTTAGTGTTCTTCTTTCTGGGTCCATTGTTGTTTCCCATAGCTGATCTGGGTTCATTTCACCTAAACCTTTGTATCGTTGTATTTCGCCTTCGCCATTTGTAGCAAATAGTTTTTGCAATTCTTCATCGCTATAAACATACTGCTCGGTTTTTCCTTTTTTGTACCTATAAAGCGGAGGGGTTGCAATGTATATATATCCTTTTTCAACTACCTCTTTAAAGTAACGATAAAATAATGTCAAAAGTAACGTCCGTATATGTGCCCCATCAATATCAGCATCTGTCATAATGACAATTTTGTGGTATCTTAATTTTGCCATGTTAAAATCTTCCTTAAACCCAGCTCCAAGTGCCAATATAACATTTCTGATTTCTTCACTTGCAAATATCTTATTTATTGGCGCTTTTTCAACGTTTAATATTTTTCCACGAAGCGGTAATATTGCCTGGAATTTACGGTCACGGGCGCCTTTACTACTTCCGCCGGCGGAGTCTCCCTCGACAAGGAACACTTCAGCTTTTGTCGGGTCTTCTTCAATGCAATCAGCTAGTTTACCTGGCAAAACTGAACTTTCTAAAACATTTTTCCTTCTAATTAATTCCCGCGCTTTTTGGGCGGCTTCCCGTGCTTCCATTGAACTTACAATCTTTAATGAAATTTTCTTTGATGCATCGGGATTTTCTTCAAAATATGTCTTTAATGCTTCATAAGCAATACTGTCTACGATTCCCTTTACTTCGCTATTTCCTAGTTTAGTTTTCGTTTGTCCTTCAAATTGTGGTTCAGGAATTTTTGCGCTTAAAACTATTGTGACGCCTTCAAGAACATCGTCCCCGGATATTTTTCTTTCATCTTTGATTATTTTATTTGACCTTAAATAATCATTTATTGCACGCGTTAGTGCTGTTTTTAAACCAGCTAAATGTGTTCCTCCTTCAACGGTTTTTATGTTATTTACAAATGAGTAAATACTTTCGCTATATGCGTCCGTATACTGGAGTGCAAACTCTACTTCTACTGATTCTGCTCTTTTAGAACTATAAATCGGAGGATGCAATTTCACTCTAGCTTGGTTTAAATATTCAACAAACTCTGCAACCCCGCCTTCAAAATGAAATACTTCATTTTTTTCTTTTCCTTCTCGTGTGTCAGTTAAGATTATTTTAATTCCTTTATTTAGGAAAGCTAATTCCATTATCCTGTCTCTTATTAATTCGTAATCGAATTCGTTTACTTGGAAAATTGTTGAGTCTGCTTTAAATGTTACTTTTGTTCCGTGTTTATCTGTTGTTCCTTCTACAGTTAATTCTGTTTTGGGATCTCCCCTAGCATAAAGTTGTCTATGAATTTTTCCATCTTTATAAACTTCAATTTCCATTTTTTCGCTTAATGCGTTTACTACGCTTAAACCAACTCCGTGCAATCCGCCGCTAACTTGGTATGCTTTTTTTTCGAATTTACCTCCTGCGTGTAATACTGTGGCTACTGTTTCTACTGCGGATTTTCCGGTTTGAGCCTGGATATCTACAGGAATACCTCTACCATCATCAAGTACGCTCGCGCTGTTATCTTTTAGTATTGTTATTTCAATATTGCTGCAGTGTCCGGCTAGTGCTTCGTCAATTGAATTAGCTACTATTTCTTCTAATAAATGGTGAAATCCTCGTTTTCCAATGTCACCAATGTACATTGCCGGTCTTTTTCTTACTCCTTCTAAACCTGTTAAAACTTGAATTTCACTTGCAGTATACTGTGTATTGTTTTGTTCTGTCATAATCTTTACCTGTGTGCATTTTGTAGCTTATAATTCATTCTAATTAGCATATAATTTATCGTCGTAATCTAATATGCCCAAAAGGGTTTAAATTGGTTTGTTTTTGGGTAATCTTGCAGAACCGATTATCTTAAAATAACTTGCTTGAATTTATTAGTCTACTAGTTCTTTCTAGAAGAGAAATCCTTTTCTCTTAAATAAGCTAGTCGATAATTGATAATAATCGACTGGCACTGCCATATGGATGTATTTGTGCAGTGCCCTACAGGTCTGTAATTAGAAAATACACTGTTTTCTAAGCATGCCTGTTGATAATAAGCTAATACAAATGCGCCTGTAGTCTAGTGGTAATCGCAAGTTGTGATCACTAAAGGATCGTAGCCTTCCAAGCTACTGACCCGGGTTCGAATCCCGGCGGGCGCAAATTTTGATCACAAAATTTGTCGAACTTTAGAAGGCTTTACTGCCATTCTAATGGGCGCAAATTTATTCTAATTTTTCTAATCAAAAATCATTTTAAAAACTGTTGCTTAAAATATATTTTTATGAAAAATTCGATACTTGAGGATCGAACTGCTTATCGCAAAAATGCCTCGAATTTACCTACAAATGGTTTTAAGTCACCCGCCCCTTTATTTAGTGCAATTCTTCCGGATGATAATAATCTAGCTGAAGCCAAAGCATTTTTTCGAGGAAAATATTTAAGTGTTTCATCTGATGTAGTTAAATTCGATAAACCTTATGATGGTCGCTGCGTTCTCTGCCAGGATAGTTCTATGGTACTTGTTGAACCAAATTTTACCGTAACTGGTGTTTTTGATGGGTTTGGGGACTCCGGAGAAGTACTTTCGAGATTTTTTATAGATGAATTATTTCGTGAATTTCATGCTAAGCGTTCTATTTCTTTTAAGGAAGAAGACTTTAAATCATCTATAAATTTAGCGATCGAATTTTCCTCTCTTAATGCACAGGGTTTTATTAAAAAAATTGAAGGAGGCACTACTGCAATAGTTGCTCTTATTCTAAATGATGGCACTTACTTTTTAGCTTGCATTGGTGATTCTGCAATTTATAAATTTAGTAAAACTGGATTGCAAAGATTATCGGATAATTCTATGGTCGGATGCATGAAAAACGAGTCTGGTGTACTTGGTTATTCTGTTTTACCTTATACTCAAATCGATCTTAAGCAATACCTAGATAATCGGCATCTTGTTTTAGAATTTTTATCTTCAATTGGTTTAAGTGGCAGCAATCCTAAAATAAATTTTTTATCCGGACACCTTGAAAAATCAGAAAAATTAATCCTTGTAACTGATGGTATAACAAAAAATTTATCCATTATTATTGGTCTTTTAGATTTGGTGAAAGATGCGAGCGGGGTATCGGATTTACAAGAGATTATAAAAACAAAAGCATCCGATCGTTTCATTGGTCGCGCGGTATTAAAAGCAGTAAGAGAAAGGATAGCATCTTCAAGAGAAACATCTCTTAATGATATCTTAAAATCAAGAACAGATGGCACGGTTCTAGTTCCACAAGATGATGATCGCACGGTCGTAGTTGTTAAAAAATTCTAATTTTAAAATACGCTAGCTAATCCTCTTAAAAATTCTTTAGGATCCTTCGCATTTACATACGCGCTAGCTAACAAGACTCCTCTGCTGCCCAGTGCTAATGCTTTTGCAACATCCTGCTTAGTACTTACTCCTGCGCCACAAAGTGGGATAATTTTATCATTAACTAGTTCTATCGTTCGTACGCTTTCCTTTACTACTTCTGGTTTAGCCGTACTTACGCTTATTCCGCTTCCTATTAATTCTGGTGGTTCGATCGCGATATAAGTTGGCAGAAATTCCGCAACCTTTTTCGTTTCTTTTAAATCTGCTGTGCAAGCGATGCTTTCTAATGAATTAATGTGCAATCTTTCAATTGTATTCTTTACTGCTTCTAAAGGAAGTTTTTTCTCGGAATGATTAACTAATGAACCTCTTACTTTTATTCGTTTTAATGCCTCTGGAGGTAGTGAACCTGTATGCGCTCCTGGTTGCATATAATCAGTATGCTGCGCAAATATGTCGCTAAAGCGCTCTGCTGATTCTTTTAAATGTATTATTGGAGGACAAACGATGATTCTAACTCCTGTTTCTTCTACTACTTCGCTTGCTACATCTACATAGTATAGTGCTTTCTCTAAGCTTTTCTCGTATGTTTTAAGGTTAAGAACTATCATACTTTCACTCTTCACAAGAAAGGAATAAATATGTGCTGATAATTATTACAAAAAAAGAAAAAAATATTTTATCTACTTTGCAAATTTATTCAATTCAATTTGAGTTAAGTATTGCGCGGCTGGGAACAAGACTAACCACAATACGAATAATAATACTTTACTCTGCGAACCTTTTGATACTTTTTCAACATCTTGGGCATATCTCCAGAGAACATAGAATCCTACTATTGGGAGAAGTCCAAGAATTAACCAAACTATTGCGCTTGTTTTTCCTCCAGTTAATTCATTTAGTTCGGTTCTTGTTTGATAAAACCAATATAAGTAATATATTCCTAAAGTAAGTATACTAAATATAATTACCTTTATCGGATCTCTTTTTTTAATTGCCATTATCTTTCACCTTATTATAATTAATAAATTGAATGTCAAAGTAAGGTTTAAATTTGTTAGTTTAGCTCTGTCTGCCTGTTTTTTAACTATTTTTATTTAATTAACCTATACTGCCAGGATGACAGAATCCGGTTATCGTGCTTGTCTCGAAACCAAACCTTTTACATTGGTTTTTCTAAGAAATTTATTCTTAGAATGCGAGTTAACAAGTTCCCTTGCGGGATTGTAGGTTCAAAAGTTTTCGGATTGTTTTTCAAAACGCTAGACGCGTAACTGAAAACTGAACATATCCTGCTCCTGGCGTATAATAATAAAAATTGAACATAGAATATAATATATAAAATATCAAATATAAAATGGGCCTGTAGCTCAGTCTGGATCAGAGCGGCACCGTCCTAAGAGTTCTGTGTCATGTGTTTTACGTTTTGTTCGTTATTCGTTCAAGACGCTAAACTGAAAACACAAAACTCGCATGTAGGTGTAGGCCATGAGTTCAAATCTCATCTGGCTCGTATATTTTTCTTTTTTCTTTTTTTAGTTCTAGCCACAGCTTTATAATCCTTATTTTCTTTCTTATTAAGCATGACAAAGAAATTCGTTCTTGATACTTCGCTTTTTGTAAACCCTCACGCACGCGGACACTTTGGAAAAACTCCTGACTTGGCTGTTAAAGGATTCTTGAAAGCTGCAAAGAAGAAGAATGCAGAATTTTACATGCCACCAAGTGTATTTAAGGAATTAAAAAATTTTCTTAAATCTAAAACTGCCGATGAATTAGAATTGTTTTTGAAGAATAAAGCACCTAATATTTATGCTACTTACTTGCCAGCTGCAGTACTTTATGATTTTATCGAAGATATGCGAAATCGACTGAACAAAGGATTAAGATTAGCCGAAGACTATGCTCAAGATAATCACCCAGATAATGCTGCAAAACTTGGGAAATTAAGGGAAAAATACAGAGAAGCAGTTCGTGCTGGCTTAGTTGATAGCAAGGAAGACTTTGAACTTATTCTCTTATCAAAAGAAATAGATGCTCTTTTAGTTTCTAGTGATGAAGGCGTAATAAAATTTGCAACTAATATTGGGTGCGAATGTTTGAATGCAAGCAAATTAAGCGCGATGTTAAAGAAGTTAAGATAAAATAAACTGTGATTCAAACATATGTCTAGAAAAACCAAAATCGCACAAAGTTTTGACAAAATCAGCCGAACTTACGAAGATGTTCGGCCTACTTATCCTGATGTTGTTATCAAAAAGATTCTCTCTTTTTCAAAGATCCCAAAAAATGGTAAAATTGTTGAAGTTGGCTGCGGACCAGGTATAGCTACAATTCCATTTGCAAAAAAAGGATACAATATCTCTGCCATAGATCCTGGTAAAAATCTCCTTTCTATTGCTAAAGAAAAAACCCGTAAATTTTCAAATGTTTCTTATATTTTAAGTTCATTTGAAGATGCTAAACTTCCAATTAATACTTTCGATCTTTTAATTTCTGGTACTGCCTTTCATTGGGTTAATCAGAAAACAGGATATAAAAAAGCTGGCGAATTGCTAAAGAAAGGCGGAACAATCGCGCTTTTCTGGCTTGCTAATAACTATAAACGAACTGACTTTATTCCTGGTTTATCCGCAGTTTTTAAGAAATACTCTAAAAATAAAAAAATCAAGCAAAAACCCTATGAAAAAGAATTTAAACGCATAGCGCGGTCAGGTCTTTTCGGAAAAGTTCACCGGTTCATTTATAATCAAAGAATCAAATACTCTAAGGAAGATTACATTAAACTTGTAAGTACTTTTGGCTGGATAAATGTACATCCTAAAAAACCAGAATTTCTTAAAGACCTTAGTAATTTACTTGGAAAGAGAAAGTATATTTTAGTTCCGTATTCTACTATTCTTTTTATTGCGAGAAGAAAATAAATTAATCCTCAATCCCCTTCCCGCTTAAAGCCTCCTTTATTTTATGGGTGCTTTTCTTGTAGATTTTTCTAAACTTAATTTTTGTTTTTCCATTTTCTGCTTTGGTTCGGCTCACTTCATCAATTTTTATTTCCTTGCTCATGTGCCTATGGATCCAGTCCCATATTTTTAAGTCTTTAATGATGATTTCATAATCGTCGTAAATTTGTTTGTCGTTTTCGACTTCCGTTATTGCCTTTGTCAATTTCTCATAAAAAGCTATCCCAAGTTCTTTTGCAAATTTTTCTTTATTTAGTTCAAACTCCCGAATAAATATCGCACTTCTAAGAACTCTTTGAACATAAAACCCAAGCGGCATATCAAATAAGCTATGCGATGACCCTGCAATATCTTCTATATCTGCAAAAGGATTGACATATTTTACGGCTTCCTTACGATCTTCGCTCTTAAATATTATCCCCTCCTTTCTCTGTTTCATTATTGATAGTGCGATTTCTCTTATTTTCTTTAAATCAGAAATAGCAAACTTGCCAAAACTAGGTGCCTCTTCTATTTTATATTTTTTTAGTAACGATTGCCTTTCTTCCGGAGAAATATAATTGCCGTTTCCAGTATCAACATCAAAAACAAATATCTTAACATCAAATCCCTTAGTCGGTCTAGTATATGGGGTGTTTCCAACCATTTCCGCGCATAATACATAATCTGGAAAATCAGAAAAGAATTTAGGAGTTATTAATTCGCGCGCTTTCTCACTTGCAAAGTAATCAAGGAATCCGCCACGAGAAAATGCGTAAACATTACCATTAATCTTTGCGATTCGAAGATTATATCCGTCTATCTTCTCTTCAATGTAAAAATAAGACGCAGTTATGTTCCTTTCTAATCCCTTCTTTAGTGTAAATATCCTTTTAATGTGGGGAAAACCAAAAATAATTCGCTCGTTAATAACAATTGTCCCACGTGGAATTCCTCTAAAACCTTCCCGAAAACCAGAATAAATTAGTTCTTCTTTTCGATCAATTAGTTTGCCTCTTTTACGGGCTTCGGATAGTAATTGATCTGTCATTTCTAGTTTTGGCATAAAATAAACAAGTAAATGAATATTATAAATATACTCTAAGTACGCTAAGCCACCTTAGCTTCCTTATTCTCATTAAGCATTTCCTTTACAATTATTGCATAAGCTGGTCTTGATAATAAGAATCCTAAAACAGCTCCTAGAATTGTCGACGTAGCAAAACCGATTAATTCAGTTATTCCAGAGAATAATAATGGCATCATCGCAACAATCGCAACAACTATATTTGTTTTAATTATCTCAAAAGCTGAAGCTATTTTAGATTCAATCGATCCTCCATCTTTTTTCCTTATTTCATCAGTAATTACAATCTGCGCGTCAACACCAACACCAATAGCAGCTATAATTCCAGCTACTCCTGCTAAATCGATGTTAAATGGCGAACCTCCTAAAATAGATAATAAAATTATAAGTTCGCTAATACTTACTCCAACTATTGGTAAAATCATTTTAAGGCTTCTATACCTAAGCGAAATAAAAATTCCGATTGCGATTAATGAAGCTGCGATACCAAGTATACTTATTTGTAAGAATTCTGCACCTAGTGTTGCAGGTATTGTTGTTTTACTTCCAAGAGATATTTGAACTGGTAATGAACCTCCTTTTAATATACTTTCAATAAAACGTGCCTGCTCAAGAGCCAGATTTGCCTTATTTGTATTTGCACTTAACTGTGTTGTTGGGACGCTTCCGCTGATACCTACTGAATTTCCTGATGGTGGTAATCCCTTTGTTAGTTCTTCTCCTAAAACTGGCGATGTTAACAACCCTACGGCGGACCATTTTTCTATAGATATGCTTTTATCAATTGGATTATAATTAAACGTCGGTGTTATGTTTTCCTCTGCAATTTCTTTAACAATAAATCCTTTTTGTTTTAGGTAATCCTTTACTTGTAAGGACGCTTCTGAAGAAATGTATGCTTTTGTTGCGTTGGTTTTTTGAGTTATATTTGTTTTATTTTGTAAAATTGTTTCTTCAAAATAAAGTTCTATGTTGTCACTATCTGTTTTAAGTGTATTCTTAGCTGCATTTATTGATTCGTAATCATTTAACTGGCTATTTGTACCCGTTGAAGAAATTGCATTTGCTGCCGCCTCTGCTGCGCTTGTAAGTTTGTCTCTGTTTATAACAATTATTGCATCTGTTGGTCTATCTAAAAACATGTATACTGGGAATTTTGGTTTATTTTTAGCAGTACTGGCAAATTTCTTTGCGCCTTCGTTGGTCATTGTAAAACCAACTTCCCAATCTCTGCCGGGGGAACTTCCTGGTACTTTTATCCTGATTGTCTGTGTGTATATATCTTCTGAAGTTAAAGCTGTTTTACCATCTATTACTGCAAGAAAAACTCCTTGTTGTGAAATCGCTTTTTCTATTGCACTTATTTGTTCATCGTTTGTATTTGCCAGTTCTACGTTTATTTCTGTATCTCCTATTGATTTGACTTTTACTTCGCTTAATCCAAGAACCGATGCTCTGCTTTTTATCGTGTCTATCATTTTATTCATTGTTTCTGCATCAACTTTCTTTTCCAGTATAATTGGTATTTTGGTACCACCGCTAAAATCAATTCCAAAATGAAGTCCGTTAAATGCGAGGTTAAACATTGCCAGTAAAACAATCGCAGCCATTCCGAACATTCGTAGTTTAGTGTCCTTGTAAATTATTGCCATTCCTCCAAAAAGTATGAGTGCCGCAGCAAGTGTCATTCCTGCGAATTTTGAATAACCTGCGATTAAGAATATAAATATTAAAAATAATGCCCCTAAGAAAGCCATGCTTCGGTCTAGTTTTAACTGGAATTTTGGTCCTTGTTGTTCGTTCATTTTTCCACCGGAGTTTTCTTTGGTTCTTTTGATTCCACATACATTAAAAGGATTACCGCGTTAATACCCCACGTAGCAAACAAATCTCCAACTAACCCTACTAATGCAACTGCAGATATTTCGTAATATGTTGATATTCTGGTATAAAGCGAAATTATGAAAAGTACTGCAAATGCAATTATTGCAGCGATACTCATTGTTGCTCCTGTCTTAAACGCATCAAACGCCTTTTCTCTTGGGTCTCCTTGTCTTTTTAACATACGCATTGTAAGTAAAATGTCTGTGTCTAAAGAGAATCCTGCTAGCATTAATAATGCAGCTAAGGTTGGAAGAGTAAATGGTATTCCTAATAATCCCATTCCGCCTAGCGCAAAAGTTACATCTGCTGCTGCTCCGATTATTACTGCGAGACTCGGGACAAATGTCCTAAAGAATATGAATACGAAAATTATGCTTACTATTGCTGAATACAATACTGTCTGTTCTGCTTTTTCTACAAATTTTCCCCGTAATAATGGAGAAACTGTATGTACGCTGATTGAAGTGTATTTTACGTATTTTTGTATTGGACCAGATATTGACTGCTGGTAGTTATCATAAACTTTAGTATATGCTGCACTTACCTGTTTATCGATGCTGTTTAATCCTTCATCTTCTGTTATCGTTTTTTGGATTCTCGCAAGCGTTAACATCTGATTGGCTAGTTTTATCATTTCTGGTTTATCTGTTGTTGCGTTACTTAAATTACCAAAACTTTCTTTTTGAACCTGTGCATCAAGAAGTTTTGTAAAATTTGTTTTTATGCTTTCAGCATTAACTAAGTCCATACTCTGGCCTAATTCTATTTCAACGGCATATCCGGTTGGTAAAGCGTATGTAATAACTGTTCCTTGCAAACCTTCTTTTTCTAAATTTGCTTGTAACTGCTTAGAGTCAAGGTTTTGGTCTACAGTTAATTTAATTAACGTACCTCCCCGAAAATCAACTCCCGGTTTAATACTTTGCGCAAAGTATAAACTTAAGATTAGTAAAATTATTGGTATTATTACCAATAATTTATAGTTGCCCTTGTATATATTAGGAATCATAAAATCAAATACTTCTCTAAGTAGATATTTTTGTTGTCAAATAATATAATAGCTATTATTTTTAATTGTTAGGTCTAAATATATTATACTGGCAGGTAGCTAGTGGCTCTTAGCTAGTAGCTTTATAATTAAATTGATTTGTTAACCTTATAATAATGGGTTTATAAAAAAATAACGACTGACGCGACCGTTATTTTATACTAAGTGTCGCGTCCTACAAGTCTGTAATAAGAAGAGCCTCTTTTTTCTTAGTAAAGAGTATGTAGTAAGTTTATACTAACGCCGGGTTGGCAGATCGGCTATGCCGCCGCCTGCAAACTCCTTTAATTGCTTAGGGTCAAACCTAGCTTCTAAAGTTGATGTTTTAAAGGCACTTATGTGATACTTTGTATTACCGTAAGATTCCGCTTTTATGAGGTAAGCGCAAGTTTACCAATGATATTTAGAAAGCGGCTTAGACAGGTTCAACTCCTGTACCCGGCTTAATTTATTTTTATAATTGATCGTTTAGCGTTTTCAAGTTTCGAGTTTTGTGTTTAGTATTTTGTTGATTAATCTAGATACCGGGTAGAATTAAAAGCTTTTGCACACTAATTTTAATTATTAACAACTACTTAAGAGCTGATTTTATGTCAAGAAAATTACGCGTAGCGATATTAGGATGCGAACCAAAAGAGCAACTCTACTTCCTCATAGGGGAAAACAATGTTTTTCAATGGCGATTCTAGCAGATAACCTTAGCGAAATGTCTTCTAAAGTTGGTTTTAAAATTCAGCCAACAATTTACTGGGTCGCAAACGGAGCACAATTTCCTAGAATAATTTCAAATACATTTGATGCAGTTGTAACTACGGGTTCACAGTTAAACTTAGATAAAGAAAGCATACCTCTAAATCCATGGTATCAAAACCTCTTTGAGTTTATTCGTTCAGTAAGGCATCAAAGAATTCCAATGCTCGGAATATGTTTTGGACATCAGGCAATTGCAGCCGCATTTGGAGTTGAAGTAATTACCAATCCGATTAAACCACAAACAGAAATCGGCTTTGCACCAGTTACTTTGACTATAGAAGGAAGAGGAAGCGGATTACTCTCTGGTCTGCCAAGAGATCATTTTGATGCGCTTTTCTCACATTCTTATTGTATTACAACTGTTCCACACGGAGCACAAACTTTAGCCATAGGACATGGCAAAATGATTCATGCTTTTAGTTTAGATCTTTTGTATGGAGTTCAGTTCCATCCGGAAATTTCACCTGATGTCATAAAACATATTGCAGAATTGCGGGCAGAAAAACTTGCGAAACAGGGAATAAAACGAGTAAAAACTGAAATCGAAAGAAGAGTAGATCATACTGTTCTAGAAAACTTTGTTAAGATGGCTGCGAGAATGCGGGAATTATAATTTTTCATTTCTTCCAAACCCAAAAGTGTCCTTTGTGATGCAAACGTTTTCCTAAGGTAGTTTCGCTATAATGTAGTAACTTTAAGTTCGCGTAGTTCGTTTCTATTTCTTCTTTATTTCGATAATACATAATATTTCCAAACTTTCCAGTTGCACTAGATTTGCTCTGTGAATGTTCGTCCTTATCAGAATAGCAAACGAGTGCAAGAATTCCGTCCTTATCTAAAAGAGAAATTTCTTTTTTTGTGTAATGTAAAATATCATCTGGAGTAATATGGTGCATAATTGAATAATCAAAAATAAAATCAAACTTCTTTTCTTCAAACGAATATTCTAAGAAATCTCCAGTAATAAAATTTATTTTTACTTCCGCAACCTTCGCTTTCTCTTTTGCAATTTTAATTGCTTTTTCTGAAATATCTATCGCAGTAACATCAAAACCAAGCTTTGCTAAATAAATAGAATAATTACCTGAACCGCATGCAATATCCAAAATTCGCGAACCGGTTACAAACTTATTTTTTAAAATAAAATCTAATTCTACGGGGTGTTTTTCTATTTCCCAAGGAATATCTTCAAGTTTTTTAGAATACATTTTTTGCCAATAATCTGCTTTATCTGCATTAACCATAAATAATAATTAAATACTAACGTTTATTAAGAAGTTCCGTTATATACTATATTATGTCAAGAAGAAGTCTAAACAAGGAATTAGCAAGCGAAAAAGTGGAAATACATTTTTATCTGGTTAGTATAAAAGATGGACAAAAAATCTTAAAACCCCTTAAATTTACAACAAAAATTTCACTAGGTTTAGTTCGAGCGATATCAGCAGATACTGTAATTCCTACTTTTTATGATACACTATCAGATAATCTAAGAGAGCGTGGCGTAAAGGATGGTTCAACCGTTCAATTACGTGCAAAGTTTAGTCCAGGGCACGAAATGTTTGACCCATCTTTAAAAGGAACAAAAGTAATCTGCGAAGCTAAAGTTTAATTTATTCTTTTTCTATAATTTGAATTAATTGAGCTATTCCTAAATTTGTTGGAGCGTGCAGTCTTATTGTCTCTCTTAACATGCTGGTAATATCCGAAGTCGGAGATCCGAATTGACTAGGTTCATCTATTGCTAACATTCCTAAAACATGTAAAACTGATCCTTCTAAATCTGCAATTATTCTTCCTTCAACTACTGCTTCAGTACATAAATAATTTAACATTCTTCTTACATACATTTCAGAAAGCACAGTCATCCCATTTGCGCTAATATGCGGTTGTTCGATCTGTAGTTTGGCAGAATAAATTCCATTTCCTGCATCTTCTGCATATTCGTGTGTATGCTCGTATTGGGCAAATGCCCGGACGTAGTTGTATACTAAGTGCCATTTTGCAAAAGAAAAAGGCACGGTTAGTGAAAGTTCTGCAGTTATTTCTGTTATGTCTTCTTGTGCAGATTTTCCTTCAATGTAGACATCTAGAATTATTTTGGCACTTCCAAAACCATTTAGTTTGTTACTATTAATTAAAATTATGCCTTCACTTGTTTCTTCTTTTCTAAACCCTTTTTGTAATAATCCTTTCTCGAAAGTTGCGAGTGCTTCTTTTGGCAATCTCATTTTTTTCCTATCTGTCGTTGATTGATTTATAATCATAATAATTCACCTTCAATTTAATCTTTATGTTCATGCTGGTATAAACTAACTAATCTTGAAATTAATATTGCAACATACAAAACTCCGGTTACTGATTCTAAAATCGCTGCTGCCCGTCCGATCGAATTAGTTGATACAATATCGCCATATCCAGTAGTTGTAAGGGTTGTATAACTAAAATAAATTAAATCTGAACGCGCGGTTAAGCTTTCTTTATACGAAAATATAAATGTTCCAGGTATAAATTGTTCAATTGTCAGATAGACCGTTGACCAGGCTACACCAATAAGTATGTAAACGCAAATTGCAGCGTAAATTACATTGTTATCTACTTTATCTGCGTGAGTTATGTATTTTAGAAGTCTAGTTATTGTGAATGCATAAAATAACATTGAAAATATATAATTTAAAAGATGAAACAGTTGATCGCGTTGAAATATTATTACTGCAATCACACTAAGAAAAGCTGGGACACCTAGTGCAATTGAAATGATTAAATCTCGTTTTGATGTACTAACTGCATATACTCCGCTTATTAAAATGAATGCGAAAACTGCCTGAATTATTACTTCTTGTATTCCTCCTCCTTCAAGGAAAGGGTAAAGTATCATGGAGGCGATTAGCGAAATTAATAGAAATAACATTTTATCTTCTAAATGTAGAAATGACATAAACTAATTACAATTTCTAAATTTTAAAAATGTTTCTACAGTTTGAAACACTTTTCTAAACATTTAAAAATCGTATTAGGCATTAAATATTCCTGTTATGGTGAACAAATGAAAGTTAAAGAACTAGTCAAAAGATGTTTTCTTACTTGCGATCAAAAATCTTATGCTCAATTTATGCGAAGATTAAAACTCTTAGAAAAAGAACCCGCACTAACCGCAACAGATGGAGCAATAAAATTTTCTGGTTGGTTAAATTCGCTAATCGGTAAACGCTTAGGCGTTCTAATTGCAAGTAAGCTTACTGATCGAAGTGATAAAATTGCCCGTCAAATTTCGCCATACATTCCTAGTTGGAGTAATGTTTTAGATTTTGGTTGCGGAGACGGAATTGTAGGCCAAAAAATCAGCGGATTTGCGCGCGTAAGTTTAGCTGATGTAGTAAACTATAATCGAACTAATTTACCATTTTCTTTATTTGATGGAAAATCCTTGTCACTTAAAGATGAGTCGTTTGATCGCGTGTTGCTTTTAACTGTTTTACATCATGCAAAAGATCCATTAGCTACCCTTAGGGAAGCGACAAGAGTGTGTAAAATTGGCGGGAAATTAATTGTGATCGAATCCATTTATTTTAACCAACCTCATAAAATATTCAATCGATTTGCAGATTGGCTTTATAATAATGTTTTTAATGACCCAAGAATCCCCGTTCCCTGGAATTTTATGACTGCAGGAGGATGGGAAATATTATTTAAAGAATTTGGGTTAAAAACTGTAGAAATGGTTCACTTGGGAATAGATCAACCTATTGTTCCTGAATGGCATGTTTTATTTGTACTGGAGAAGACGAGCTAAGTTTGCCGGTACATTTTTACCATAAAAAATAACTTTATTAATCATTTCCTATATAAAATAATGTTATGAAACTGTCAGTTGCAGATGGGCGTCACACTATTGCGAGGTGGCGGCCTAATGGTTCTTCTATATCTGGTTTTATTTTACCAATAGAAAATGCAGCAATATGCTCTAGAGGGTATTTGCCATTGCCTTTATTTGAGCGTAGTAGCGCAATAATGGCGGGTTGCTCCTCAAAATCTGGTCTAATGCCCGTTACTCTATCTGAAAATGCTCAAAATAGAAGGGTAATATTCGAAGCTAAAGAAAGCTCGGATTTTTTTATTGAACTGACTAAGGGTGGTATAAAAATATTTAGTACTACTGGCATAGTTCCTCCAACTTCTGAAGTTTATTATATGCTTGACATGCGATTTCTTTCATCTAAAAGAATAAAACAAATTTCTGATTGCGCTACTAAAGACGCTTCGCACTACCGTGCATTTTACATTAGTGCAAATAAAGTTGGTAGTACAATCTCAAAGCTCGTTAATTTTGGAATTCTTAGCCCATTTGAAAATCCATCTTCAATAGCCAATAGGGGAAAAAATTTATTTGCTGTTTTAACTACTGAAAAATCTTTTGATACTTATCTAAAACTTATACTTGCTGGTGGATCTAATATTGTTATTCATCATCCAAGACAAATCGTATATAAAGATAGATTTTCTATTGAACATGTAAAAGATGAATTGCATTACGATCATCCAATTATGCTAAAAAGCTCATTTGAAGTAAATGGGCATACTGTATTTGTTTTATCCTCATATGTTAGTTTCGGTTCAAATGTTTATCCTTATGAAGCTTCAGTATTCTTAGACGCAAATGGAACTAAAAAAGTCCTTCCTGCATTTTGTGAAAGATTAGCTACAAGAGAACAAGCAGAAGCCAAGCACTGGGAATTTTATGATAACATAATATCTGGGAAATTTAGGTTTTTAGCTGCAATAAGAAGGGCTATTTCTGAGATTTAACTGAAATTATTTTAAATAAATAACGCTTATTTCTGGGTTTGTTAGGAATCTTACCTTTCCGGTCGTTACTCCGCATGTTACGTATATTTCTCCATCCCCATATTTGGCTCTACCGCCACTAATCTTTCCAAAACCGCTTTGCTCAAGTAAAAAATCAGTTAGAAATGGAATCTGAATCTGCCCGCAGTGCGTGTGCCCCGCTAGAACTAGTGTTTTGCTATCTGTATCATTCGTGGAGAAAGAAACCTGGTTGTGCGTAAATACTATCTTTACTGTGCTAGCGTCTAAATTTCGTAAAGCATTGGAATAATTATTTTTACATAACCATGCATCATCAATTCCAAATACTGCAAATCGTTTATTATTACTTTCAATTATTTCAAGTTCGTTTCTTAAAACAGAAATCCCTAAATCGTTAAGCCTTTTTTCAGTTTGTTTATCTATTTTTGGAATAGGATTATTGCAACCCCAAATTCCATAATCGTGATTTCCTAAGGCAGCGAATTTACCCAAAGGTGCGTTAAGTTTTTTTAAAGGTTCAAGCTCCTGTAGTTCGCTTTCAAAATAATCGATGCTGTCCCCTGCGATTAGGATTAAATCTGGTTCGAGTTCATTTATCTTATTTACTACCTCTGTCAAATATCCCTTCTCTTGGCTTGCAATATGAATGTCGCTTATTAGAACGACCTTTATTGGTTCTCCCGTCTGATTAAACAAGTTAAAAGTATTCTCGGTTATCTTTAGGTTATATGGTTCAATAAAAACAGAATCAACAAAAACTATTAAACATATTATAGAAAGAATAATCAGAAGAACTACAAACATATTTTTTTGTTTATAAAACATGTTTTTGCCTTTTTCTTAATTGATCGTAAAAATAAAAACCTAACAAAAATAAATAAAAATAATAAAAAATCCAGAGAAGAGCAGAAAGCCTTCTCTAGCTTTTCAAAAACTTCGTTTTATGAAAATAAAATAAAAAAATTAAAATTATCTCGCACTTCTCGCCATCTTCATAAATTAACAAATTTTGAAGATAAGAGAAGCCCTTACCTGGCGCTTCTCGCCATACGTTCAGTTTCGTCTCTCTTTTTCATGGCATAGCTTGTTTGGATATCTCCTTTAGCGGTGTTAATTATTTCATTAGCTAAACTTTGTTGAAGTTTTTTGCCTTTATTAAAACTTCCCAAAATAGCTGCCAAAGTAATATTTCTTAAAGCCATGTCTAACCTTCTTGTAGCAGATACATCAACTGCGATCTGGTAGCTAACTCCACCATATGATACTCTTGTTGTATCCTCTCTTGGAGCTGAGTTTTCTAAAGCACGAATTAAAACCTGTACTGGATTTTCTTTTGTCTGCTTTGCAACTTCATCAAGTGCATGTTCTACAATTCCAAGTGCTTTAAGTTTTTTACCCTGCATCTTACCATGAGTTCGGATTACTTTTCCTGATGTTTTTTCACCAGTTCCTCCTCTCATTAATTTGTTAGCAAGCCTTTCAACAATGTTGACATTTTGCTTTCCAAATGGTTTAGCTGCATTTCTTCCAAAGCTATGTGGTATGTAAATAGGTTTAAGACTGACTACTTGGGCAAGACTTTTGTCCTTTATTTCAATCTTTTCTACTTCATACTTTCCAAATAATTTTTCCATAAACGTCCCTCTAGTTAAATTTACCTCTTAGGCTTCTCTTTCTTTCCTCTTCGAAGCATCTGTAAGTCTGCGCCATTTACTGAAACTACCTTGTATCTAACCCCAGGAATAGAACCCATTTGTCCACGTTGTGAACCTCCTAATCCTGCGATTATTACTTCGTCGTGTTCATCGATTTGATTGATCGATTTTTCTCTTATTGCAAATGCACTGACTATTTTACCGTTCTTAATAAGTTGTACCTTTACACACTTGATTAAACCAGAGTGAGGCTGCTTTTGTTCTAAGACGATCTTTTCTAGTACGATTGCTTTTGCTTGTGGTGCTCCTTCTAATGGGTCGAACTTATCCTTTAACTTAAGGGTTCTTCTCTTCCATTTTTTACTTAACCATCTGTGTTTTTGTCTTTTTCGTAAAAGATTTCGTCCTGCATACTCTCCGTTAGCCAATTTATCACCTAAAATTATAAAATTACTTATCGAATTACTTATTTATTTTAATAATACGTTAAGTAGTACTTAAATACAGTAAACTTTTGTTTTACAGTAAACATATATTTCTCTATTTAGTATTTAAATAAGTTTCGGTTTTATCCGTTTCTTACACTCTTTATAAACTTAACTACTTTACTTGTTTACTATTATCTACTGTATGCCCATCTATTTTTAATCCAAGCCTAAGGCAGACTTTAGCAATAATTCTCATTTAAGTTGCGGTGCGGCTATCAAAATAAGAACTAAAAACATCAGACCTATGCTAAAACTTCCCATTACTGATACAATTTTTAGTGCAAGAAAGAAATTTCCTAAACTCGCTTTCATCTCTATTATCTTGTCCTCTTCGCTACTTAATGTAGATTTGATCGTATTAATATCCTCTGCGATTGTTTTTACTGATTGTTTATTGTTTTCAACCGAACTCTCAAGTTTTTTTATACTATTTGATGTTTCAGACATTTGCGACCCCGCCGCCTTTAAATCGCTTGCCGCATTTGCAAATGATCCCAAGGGTAAACTGGAAAGTGTATCTGCTAAACCCGTAAATGCACTTCCCATACTTTTTGTTGCATTTCTCATCAGAGAAAGTGTTCCTTGTGCCGAATCAAAAGATTTGGTTGCATTGTTTAGACTATCACTCGTATTAGTTAATAAATTCTGCATATCTTGTGTTAAATCAATTGCCGTATCTAATTGTTTTTGGGTTAAATTCTCTACTTCGGATATTGCAAAAAGCATAATCAGAAGAGAAACTACTGCCAGTAGCATTCCAATTGCGCTTATTCCTATTGCAGAATAATAAAAAATTTTCTTATATTTTGAAAGTATCTCTAACATAATCCATCCTTGTTACAGTAAATCGCAAAATAAATAAAAATCAATCGCTTTCGAAATTCGCTTTTAAGAAAATCAAAAACAAACAAACAAAAATCTGAGGAAGAAAATTAGAAACTTTAACGTTTTATCGTCCCGAGGCGCCCGGGTTATAAACGAGGTTATGGTTTACGATGTTACTATCAAACTGCTTAGTATTAAAATATTTGCTCGTTGTTATCTATATTATCTTTCTAGTTGATTTTATGGATTATACCTATTATGTTGTTCTAGTGGCAATAGCCGCAATTTTGTATTCGCTGCTTTTGCGTTTTATCAATGATAAATTTGGTAACAAACAAGAAATGCAAAAATTCCAAGAAGAATCTAAGCGGTTAAGTGATGAATATTCTAAGGCTTCCAAGGCAAATGACAAAATAAAAATGGATCAGGTAATGAAAGAGCAGATGGAAACTTTGCCTAAAATGAATGGTATGATGCTTAATCAGTTTAAGCTCATGATTCCGATTCTTATTGTATTTTTTGTTTTTACGTGGAGCATAAATAATTTTGATCCAACTTTGAAAAATCATTTTACAGTTTCATTAAATGATCTTGCAAAAGATTGTGATAAGATTGCAAACGATGGTGTCTTTACTGGTTGTACTTACCTAAATAGTTCCAATATCGACACTACCTGGGCCGTAATTGCAAAAGGATACGATTCATCTGGAGGTGAAATATCCGAAAATTTTACTTTATTTTCTTATGGGCAGGCACCATTTGATCAAAACGCTTACTATAAACAACAAAAAGGTACTCTTTCAATTTCTGTTGATAAGAAAATCTATTCTCCTAAAGACAAGATAACTATTCAGGCAAGTGGTAATGGTCTATATAAAGCAGACGCTATTTTGAATAATGGGGAAAGTTTTTATGTCGATTTGCCATTTACGATTCCATTTTTAAATGTTAAAAGAATTCACGAACCCTACTGGTGGTTCCTCTTTTTAACTGTTATAATCGGGCTGTTGCTTTCAATTGTTCAGGGTTTAATGACTAAAAAACCAGTAGTTAAGCAGTTAAGTTAAACTTAAAAACTGTTCAATTAACATTATTAATAACAATCCTAGTAATAATTATAATGTTTATAACTAAAATAATGATTTAATGATTATAACTAAAAGTTATATCTAAAAGGTGTATTATATATGAAAAACGGTAAATGTGCTATTTGTCAAGCAATGATAAAAGGATTAGAATCATCAGGAGCAAAATCAAAGAAAACTATTTCGCGTACATTCGGTGCAAATTTATGTACTGGTTGTAGCAGGTTTGCACATGTTGAAGCGACAAGGGTAAAAAATAAATCGAAAAACATGGAATCGGTTGATTTCTCTTATAGAAAATACGTACAAAACATTATAGATTCTAAAAAATTCGCGCAATAGGTGCTAGGTTTTGATAATTGCCATAGCTGGGTTAACTGGTAGCGGTAAAAATACGGTAGGTGAATTCCTTGCCAAAGAGCTTGGAGTTCGCATGGTCTGCCCCACTATGAAGGATCTGGCTAAAAAAGAAGGCGTATCGCTTATTGAATTTCAAAAAATGGCCCAGAAGGATCCGAATATTGATTTGAAATTTGACCTTCTTCTTAAAGAAGAGTGTGCAAAAGGCGATGCGGTAGTTACAACCTGGCTTGGTGCATGGATAACTAAACCAGATGTTGCGATCTTTCTTAATGCGTCAGATAATACCCGAGCCGCACGTATCGTGGGAAGAGATAAAATGTCGCTTGCAATCGCGCTTAAGCATGTTCAGGAACGCGATTCACAAAATATAAAGAGATATAAAAAGTTGTATTCCATTGATATTACAGATACATCTATTTTTGATGTTGTAATCAATAGCGATAAATTCACACAGGCGCAGGTAAATGAACTTGCTCTTGCATGTGTAAAAATAAAGCTTAATAAAAAATCTTAATAAATAATCGAAAAATAAATCTTAATAAAAAATTTTAATTAAAAATTAGTATTTGAAAATTTCAAATTAAAGGTGAAATTATTATGGCAGCAATAAATGTAGGAAGCGTTTGCGTAATCATCGCAGGAAGAAGATCTGGAGAACAAGTAACTATTAGCAGTATTGCTGATTCAAATTGCGTTCTAACTAAGGACAAAAAAGGAAAAGAAAGAAAATATTCGGTATTACACCTTGAACCCGTTTCAAGAAACTAGATCTTGGATATGGCAATTAAGGATTTGCTAAATAATTCTGTTGTTATTCTAAACAAACCCCCTAAACTTAGCTCGCATGAAGTTAGTGTAATTACTAAACAAATTCTTGGGGTTTCTAAAAGCGGGCATGCTGGAACTTTGGATCCGCAAGTTAGCGGGGTCTTAATTGTAGCTTTAGGCAGGGCTACAAAACTTTTACAGTTTATAACTAAAGCTGATAAAACTTATGTTTGCATTATTAAATTCAAGAATATTCTTGCTAAAACGGAAATTCTATCTCTTTTTGAAAAGTTTACTGGAACTATTACCCAGACTCCTCCTAAGGAATCTGCAGTAAGAAAAGTTGCTCGCAAGCGTCACGTATTTTATATTAAATTTTTAGAACAAAGCAAAGAAAATCCAAGGCTGGTTCTTTTTGAAACAAAAGTTGAAGCTGGTACATACATTCGAACACTCTGTGATGACATTGGAAAAATTTGCGGTGGTGCAAGGATGGAAGAATTACGCAGAGTAAAATCTGGTTCTGTTGGTGAGACTAAGGCTATAACTTTGCAACAACTCAAACATATTTATCAAATGTATTTGCAGACTCAGGAAGACAAACAACTTTTAAAAGTTATAAAACCACCAGAATTTTACATTGATTTTCCAAAAGTTATGATTAAAAATTCCGCTTTAAAAAGTATTTCAAATGGAGCGCAAATAATGTTTCCCGCAATTAAAGACGCGCAAATGGGAGTTAAGAAAAATAATCTTGTTTATTTATGCGATGAGCAAAGCAAGTTTTTTGGTGTTGGTACTTCTCTTTTTGACTATGCCGAACTACCAAAAAAACAAGGTATAAAAGGACTTGCAGTAAATTTAGAGAGGGTTCATATATGAAATCTAGCGATTTTTTTATAAGATGCCTTGAAAACGAAGATGTCAAATATATATTTGGTCTTCCAGGAGAAGAAGTTGAAGATGTTTTGTTTTCAATAAAAAGCTCCAACATTGAATTTGTATTAACACGCCATGAGCAAGGAGCTGCTTTTATGGCTGACTTATATGGTCGTCTTACGGGTAAAGCTGGTGTGTGCTTATCTACACTAGGCCCTGGTGCGACTAATCTAATTACAGGGGTAGCTGATGCGAATTTAGATCATGCGCCATTAGTTGCGATTACCGGACAAGGTAGTGTAAACCGATTGCATAAAGAATCGCACCAGATTATCGACATTGTTGAAATGTTCAAGCCAGTTACAAAATGGAACACACGAATAACTAGCGGGCAGGTTGTTGGTGAAATAGTTCGTAAGGCTTTTAAAATTGCGCAAATGGAAAAGCCAGGAGCTACGCATATCGAAATTTCAGAGGACATTGCAGCCTCGCAAATTCCGGACAAAGAACCTATTTCAAAAACCACGCTTAGAAGACCTTATCCAGATCATAAGGCATTATCCGATGCGGTTACACTCATAAATCAGTGCTCTAATCCAGTAATTTTAGCTGGTAATGGCGCAATTCGAAAACTTGCTTCAAAACAATTATCTATGCTTGTAGAAAAAACAGGCATTCCTGTAATTTCAACTTTCATGGGAAAAGGCGCAGTATCCGACCTAAGTGCTCATTCGCTTTTTGCATTTGGGTTAGGTACAAAAAAATACGTTGCTGATATTTTTGCTCAAAGCGATTTAGTTATTTGTGTTGGGTATGATGTTGCAGAACTAGATCCCTCTAAGTGGAATCCTAAAAAAGATAAAAAGATAATTCACATTGATTTTACGCCTAGCGAAGTTTATGAAAATTATATTCCTAATGCTGAAATTGTCGCAGATATTTCGAACACTCTCTGGGCGCTTAATACTCAGATTATTAGAAATTTTGAGTCTGTTGTTGCAAAGAAAATTCGGGCGAATATTTTATCTGATCAGGCCGTTTCTTCAAAATCCAACTTATTTCCAATAAGTCCGCAGAAACTTATTAGCGACCTGCGTTCTGTCTTAAAGGAAGATGATATTGTTATTTCCGATGTTGGCGCGCATAAAATGTGGATTGGAGCTAACTATCCAACATATAAGCCCAATACTGTTATTGTCTCAAATGGTTTTGCTTCAATGGGCATCGCACTTCCAGGTGCAATCGGAGCAAAACTAGCTAAACCTGATAAAACTGTTGTCGCAGTAACAGGAGATGGTGGATTTATCATGAACTGCCAGGAATTAGAAACAGCTAAACGGCTTAAAATTCCTTTTGTTTGCGTTGTTTTAAACGATACTAAATATTCGTTAATTGAAGCTAAACAAGTAAGAAATAAGGGAGAAGGATTTGCGATTGATTTTGAAAATGTTGATATAAGTTTACTTGCAAAAAGTTTTGGGGTTAAATCGATAAAAATTGATAAAACGAACGAACTAAAAGACGCGCTTAAGCAGGCAATCGATATGAATACTGTTTGCTTAGTCGATGTCCCAACTGATGCGAAGGAGAATTTGAAGTTGTTTGAATGATTAAAAAATCGAATTAGCGATTAAATATCCTAGATAAGAAATTAGGAACTTCTTTTATAAGCTCAAATAAAGAAGCCGTTGCAACACCTGCTAAAACAGCCGTAAACCAGTAAACTAACTGCAATTTCCTATTTTTATTATCTATTAGTTCTTGATTTTCTGAATTTAATTTAAATACAAAAGATTTTTCGTGATCGGGGTCTTGAGCGTATACATTGTAAAAGTTTAGTCCATTATCTGAATAAGAATCAAAACGTAAAATGTTTAAGGGGCGGTTCGGATCCCCTAGTTCTGGCACAAAACAACTAAATCTAGAATTGCAATTGTATTTGTTTGTTGCTACGATAAAATTAAAGTTGTATAATTCTTTTACAGCATCTAATCTAATAATAAATTTGCCGTTTGGAGTTATACTTGTTCTAGTCTGAATCAAAAGAGTTTTTCCTTCTAATGCTCGTTTAGGACACATTGTTTCAAATTCGACAGACTTATTTGTGATACACTCATTTATTTTCGTATAAACATTATTTTTGTTTACATCACTTTCAATTAAGAATGCATTTTCTACTATGCTGTTGATATCCTTAGAATTAATTTTAATCGTACCAGTTGAGTTAATTAAATCTGTTATTGTTATATTTGTAATATTATCTTCAGGGTATGTAGAAAAAGTTAAATTATTTATATAAAATTCATCACTTCCATTCGTTTTAGGGTATATTGAAATGTCATAAAAAGTATCCTTATAATCATCAGTTAATTTCATCTTTTCAATAGCAGAAAGTTCCCCAAACTGATTTAATATCACAAATAAAGATATAGTAAAAATAATGCATAATATTCCAGTCCATAAAATTCCCTTATGTATGCTACCTTTTCCAGAATTATTTGCTTTGCTGTTATTTTGCTGATTTTCATCTGGTTTAAAATAATAATTATGAAATCTACCTGTTTTTTCATAATAAATTTTATTATTTAAAACTAACTCATTCAGGGTCTTTTCTATTTTTTCTGGAGATACCTCCAAACTATTTGCTATCTGATTACGACTAACTAGTGGTTTTTGATTTTTCAACAAATTTAGTATTTTATCTTCTAATTCCACATTATCCCTTTCTATTTTTCTTACTTTGATAATGTCTTATTGAATATAAAAATCTGTCCTTTGCATTGTTGTCAACCCTAACCTTAATTAATCTAATATTCTAGTTTAATCTATGCAACTAAAAAATCCCCTTCTGCTTTACCGTGGAGAAGAATTTAATGCTAATTTTTACTATCAAACAGGAGTAGATATTGACCATAGTTTTTTCTTACTTGATGGTAAGACAAAAATACTTCTAACTCCTAAGATGAACTATGAATTTGCTAAGAAAACCTTTAAAGGCAAAGTAATTATTTATTCAAACCCCATAAAAGAAATAATAGAACTAATAAAATCAAAATCACTCTGCTTAGATTTCTCATCCTTATCTGCTTCACTATTTATTAAACTCCAAGAAAATTTCAAACTTGAAAACGTAAGCGAAGAGCTTCTAAAAGAGCGGATGGTTAAGCGAGCGGATGAAGTAGCTAAAACAAAAAAAGCAGTACATGCCACCAAAGAAATTCTAAATTCAATCGACTTCTCAAAACATAAAATCGAACTAGATATTAAAAAATTCTTACTAAAAGAAACGCTTGAGCAAGGTTTTGAACAAGCATTTAACCCGATTGTTGCGACTGATAAAAACAGTTCTTTTCCTCATTACACTCCAGCGAATGTCAAACTCGGTTCAATTATTCTAATTGATTACGGGGTTAAATACGAAAAATATTGCGCTGACCTAACCAGGTGTTTTTTCCTTGGTAATGGTAAAAAAACAAAAGAAGCCAAGGCTAATTATGAAAAACTTCAAGAAATTCTTCATGATCTAGTTGATAATCTTTCGAATTTCAAAGATGGCACAGGTTTAGCTAAGGCAAGTGAATCTTTATTTGAAAAATACAAATTCCCGAAACTAATTCATAGTATCGGTCATGGTGTTGGTTTAGATGTTCATGAGTTTCCAAGGCTAAGCGAAAAGTTTAATGATAATTTAACTAATTCCATTCTCGCAATCGAGCCAGCAGTTTATTTTAAGGGTAAGTACGGTCTTCGCTTCGAAGAAACTATTTATTTTGATGGTAAAAAAGCTAAGATTTTGTAAATATTTTTAAGTCGGTTTTACTTAGATATTTAAAATGAATTTACTTAGTCTTAGTTATGCCTAATTCTTTACATTCTAACCATTCCAGTTCTTCCACTAAAATTGCTTCAAGAACTTATTTTCAGTCTATTGGATATGTCGAACAACGCATTACTATTAGTGATAAGTATGGTACCGAAAGAACTCTTTATGGGTGGGTTCCAAAAGGCATAAGCCAAACTGAAGCTATAAAACGAGTAATCGAACAAAACGGTGGAATGTGCGAAATAAAACGAGGAGGTTATGATCCAATTAATCGAATCGATCTATCTAACTTTACATACATTACCAAAATTGCCTTTGATGATGGTTTTACTGTTGCTGACTGGTTACAAATTAGAAATCAATATAATGAATTTGCTATTGGTCAAATAGGTAATACTACTTTCTGGGAAAATGGAGATACTTTAAGAGCTCATGGAAATAATCAAATTCGTATTACTGAAGATTATGGATTTACAAAAGAATTGCCAGACACATCTGATTTAATCGGCCGTAAAAAAAGAGGTACATGTGGTGGCTGTGGTGGACCAATTACAAACGAAGCACTTAGCGCATTAGATCTAGCGAGTAAATATGCTCAAAAAAGGGATACTTATAATTTTGACCCAAATACTGGCGCAATAAGGCTCGTTAGAAATTCTCAAACATCGGAAAATGAAACTGGTTTTCGCCATATTCTTAACGATTTTTTTAATCAAGTAAAAACTTATTTTAACGATACACCTAGTAGCGTTAATTTATCTGCTAGTTCTTACATGATCCAGTTATCGACCAATTCTCAGTTTACCTATCTTGGCGCTGGCGATTTTGATTCTTCATCTGCTTTTGCAATAACTCCCCATGCGTCAACTGTTCATAAAAAATTAGCTTCTACTTATTATGCAACTATTAATGGAAATGACACTTCATCTACTACCTATAACGGCGAAAATACGCTCGCTTCTAACATAGCATTAACTCAAAATACTACTTATAATGAAAAATCAGTTATCTCACCCGTTTCTGATAACTCGTTTATCTTTTCTTCATTTGTTTCTAAATGTTCTTGTTGTACAATTAATTTAACTTTAGATTATTTATCTACAAAAACAAAAATTTCTCAAGGGTTAAATACCGTTGCGGTTTTAGCATCTATTCGTAAAGAAGTTGTAAATTCACCTAAAAACGCATTATCTCAAATTTCCTTAGTTCCGTTGCCAAGAATAGATTCATTTATTCTATCTAAACCAAATGACCGAGTCTGTAGAGTAAAACCAGTCCTTGTTATTTCTTCTCAAAAAAGAACTGCAAATGATAATTCAACTACTTCAAAATCCGCTTCTAAAGAAATTCCAAAGATAAAAACTAAACAAATAGAAAAACCAACAACAAAACCAAAACAAGTTACAAAGGAAACTGCCGTTCAAATCGTTAAACCGAAACTAATTTCTGTTGATAAATTAAATAAATCTAAAGTACTTGCAGGTAGGAACAAACAAATACCTAGAAAAGTTCTACCTTCAATAGCATACTTAAAACCCAATAGTAAACTAGTAAAATCAAATTTAAATTCAAATAAGGTGAAACTTGAAAACGAAAATATTCAAAATATTAAAACAAAAGCTAAGCCTCGAGCGAGCGCTGTAAAACAAAAAATTCCTTCGATTAATTTACAAGAATCAATTCGTGCTACTAGAAAATCTACGCAAGCTAAAGTTTCAAAAATTAATATTGCACCAAAGAAAGAATTAGACACAGATATGTTTGCCCCAGTTTTAGCTAAACAAATTGCATCAATGAACAAATCTTATCTAATCAAATGGATCGCAAACGAACGAAGTAAAAGAAATAAAACTAGCTCTAGACGGAAAGCTGCTTAACTAATATACTAAAATAAAAATATGGCGGGCTCAGAGGGAAATTCCGAGTTTTGTGTTTTCAGTTTAGCGTCTTGAACGAATAACGAACAAAACGTAAAACACATGACACAGAACTCTTTTGAACCCTCGGCGGACGGATTAAGAGTCCGTTACTCTACCAAGCTGAGCTATGAGCCCTTTCTAATTCATTGCTAATGTATCGACACTTAGTATATTCATTTACAGGACGCAGTCTTCGACTGCGTCGGTAGTTTATTCTTTATAAAAACTAAGGCTACAATTAGCATGTTATTAGCATATTCTATCTGTAAACAAGTGTTTTTATTTGCTTGTAAATCAAAAGATAGTGACCGCAGTCGCTAGATTTTTATTTCTGCCGAAATAAAAAGATCGCGAACGTTTCTTGAGCTAGGCTCAAGAGACAGAACAGGCTTATGCACTTCTTTGGATTGCACCGCAAGCTAGAGGTCGCAACCTCTGGATTTCTGCTGTTCGCTAGATTTTTATTTGATTGCAAATTAAGAAAAAAAGTTGGAAAGTAAATAATCTATAAAACGATTCGTTCTATTGCCGCTTGAACTACTGGATCTTCCCTAAGTTGCTTTTCGGTTTTATTTGCTTGTTCCCTCAATTTACTTAATGTTTCTTTTAGTAAACGTATTTCCTGAGAATCTACTCCTCGATGTTCTGATATTGCTCTATCCATCTGATAGCAGGAATCTCTAATAGGTCTTCTTGGATTTTCAAAAAGAATATCTAAACCCTTCATAACTTCGTCAAGACGGGCTAAAATCCTTCGAATACATTCATTTGGATCATTAGCTGCTACATCTCTTAGATCAGAAACAAAAAACCTAAAGTTCCCATCTATTACATATTTTCCGTTAAATAGTTCAACATCGCCACGAGGATAGATCGAATTTACTTCAAGTAACCACATTCGATCCGGCTTTTCACGGAAATAAAACTCGGTCGGTGCATAGGGTTCATAAATCGTTGCTGAAAATATCGCTCCATTGGTTCGAGATTCTTTTAGTTCATATCTCTTCCAAACAAGAGCCTTATTCGATTCACGAATACCGTATGGACAGATCTCATTTTCTCTTGTGATAGAATCTACTTTTGGCAGAGGCAGTTTTATTGCACCGCGTCTTTTGAGTGCTTCGCCAAATTTCATTAATTCATTTTCTTTAATAAATATTGTTCCAAAAGTATTTATATTTTTTCTACACATAAATAAACCTATGAGTTATAATTTATAACTATATAAGTATGTTGTAATTTATATATCTTTGTTTTTCAAAATCTGTTAGAAAATGCTTGCTTTTAATTTATTTTCTTTTATTATATCATTAGCAAAATTCGCAGGTAAGTCATAACAACTGATCTGTGGCTACTTGCTATCTACAAGTGCAAAGCACTTGGAGAGACAGTGAACGGTTAACCTGTTCACTGGAAAGGATAATAGCTACACGCTAATTTAGAGATGATTTTTCATGGATGTTGATAAAAATGAACTTAGACGACAGTTTGCAAAAGACTGGGAAAAACACTATAAACTTAATTCTTTAATTGAACGAGGATACATTCGAAGAAAATGCGAAAAATGCGCTAGAAACTTTTGGAGTGTTCCGGATAGAAAAACCTGCGGCGATGCTAGCTGCGAAGGTTATACATTTATTGGAAATACTCCTGTTAAGAAAAAATTAAGCTATATTGATACCTGGAAAACAATCGAGAAATATTTCACTAAAAATGGTCATGGTTACATTAAACCATACCCAACAGTTGCAAGATGGAGAGACGATCTATACTTTACAATCGCGAGTATAAATGATTTCCAGCCATACGTAGTTAATGGAGAACTAGAGCCTCCAGCAAATCCTTTAATCGTTCCACAATCATGTATTCGATTTGGTGACATATCCAATGTCGGAGTAACTGGAAGACATTATACTAATTTCGTTATGATTGGTCAACATGCATTTAACACACAAAAAACTGGTTTATTCTATTGGAAAGATCAGGCACTTATGCATGATATTAATTATCTAAATGAATTAGGAATTCCTGAATCTGAAATTTCATTAATCGAAGATGTTTGGGCAGGAGGCGGAAACTTTGGACCGAGTATGGAATACTTTGTTCGAGGTTTAGAGTTAGGAAACTGCGTATTTATGCAATATGAAGTAACTCCAACTGGTCCAAGAGAATTAAAAACAAAAGTTATTGATATGGGTGCTGGCTTAGCAAGGCTAGCCTGGATGACAACTGGGGACGCTACTAGTTATGATGTTGTTTTTGCAGATGTAATAAAAGAAATGAAAAAAGATACTGGAATTAACGTTGATAAAGATTTATTTTTAAAATATGCAAAACTCTCTGGTGGGTTAAACGAAGATGAAGTTCCTGATTTAAATGCTGAAAAAGAGCGCATTGCAAAACTTCTAGGAACAACAAAAGATGATTTATTTAAATCCTTAGAACCTTTACAAGCGTTATACGCAAGTGCAGATCATTTACTTACCTGCTTCTTTACTATTAACGACGGTATGCTTCCAAGTAACGTTGGTGGAGGATACAATTTAAGAATGATTTTAAGACGAGTTTATGGTTTTGAAGAACAATACGCTTATACTTTAAACTTAGAAAAAATTCTAAAAGGTCATGCTGATCATTTGCATTACATGTTTCCAAACCTTAGGGATGGAGTTACTTCAACACTTGCAGTATTAGATGAAGAAAAGAAAAGATATTTTGCAAGCAAGGAAAAAGCACGCGGACTTGTAAATAATATGGTTAAAAAATCAAAAACAATTTCAACAAAAGAATTAATCACACTTTATCAAAGCAATGGTATTCCGCCCGAATATGTTTTGGAAGTTGCTAAAGAAAACGATGTAAAAGTTGATATGCCAGGCAATTTCTATAAATTAGTTAAAGGAAAGGAAGAAGATGTCGCGGAAGTTGTAAAGGAAAAAACCGATGTTGTAAAATATCCTAAAACCGAAGCATTATATTATAGCCATGCTGGCGAGTTTAAGGCCAAAATACTTGGTGTCGTTTCCGATAAATTTGTAATTTTAGATAAGACTGCATTCTACCCAGAAGGCGGTGGTCAGGTTGGCGATATTGGTACAATGGAAAGCGAAAAAGTACTTAACGTAACTAAAGAAACAGGAGTTGCATTACACGAAGTAACTGATGCCAAAAAATTCAAAGTAGGCCAAACTGTAAACTGTACTGTTGATTTAGCTCGAAGAAAAGTTATTACAAGACATCATAGTGCAACGCACTTAGTTACTGCGGCTTGTCGAGAAGTTTTAGGAAAGCATTGCTGGCAAGCTGGAAGTCACAAGGATGCAGAAAAGGCGCACATTGATATTACGCATTACAAGCGAATCACTAACGAAGAGTTAAATGCGATCGAAGCAAAAGTTACCGAATATATATTAGCTAACATGCCGATCGTTATTGAAATTCTTCCACGAACTGCTGCAGAACAAAAATATGGATTTACTTTATACCAAGGAGGCGCAGTTCCAGGAAAGGAATTACGGATTGTAAAAATGGGCGAAATCGATAACGAAGCGTGCGGAGGAACTCATCATATGCTCAAATCCACTAGCGACCTTGGAATGTTTAAGATGGTTGGACGAGAAAGCGTAAAAGACGGGGTTGAAAGACTTACGTATAAATGCGGCGATGTTGCGCTTAAATATGTTCAAGATCGTGAAGCGATACTTAATAGCGCATCAGCAGTTTTCTCTGTTTCACCTAACGAATTACCAAGAACTGCTGAAAGGTTCTTTAAAGAATGGAAAGAACAGCGAAAGAAAATCGAAGACCTTGGGGATTTAGTTGTTAAGGAAGAAGCCCATGAAATAATTAAGCATGGCGAAAACAAGGTTGAATTTAGGATTCTTGATCTGGAAATTGACCAGATAAAAAAACTTGCGACAAAAGTAAGCGAAAGCGAATCTAGTACTGCTATTTTAATGAGTACGCATGGCAACGTAATGATTGCTTGCGGAAAGAATTCTAAGTTTAAGGCAAATGAGCTAATGAAAACGCTTTTAGCAAAGCTTGGCGGTTCTGGTGGCGGAAGCGTAATGGTTGCTAGCGGAAAGGTTGCGAAGGTGGAGAAGGTGGAACTATAAATACCTTAACTAACAAGCAATCAGCAACCGACTTTTTACAGTTCATAGTTTCAGGTAAAATCGATGAAGCTTATTCAAAATATGTAAATATGTCCGGGAAGCACCACAATTTATATTTCCCCGCAGGTTTTGAGTCTTTAAAAAAAGCAATGAAAGAAAATCACGAAAAATTCCCGAATAAAAAAATTCTGATCAAGAATGTTCTAGCAGACGGAGATTTAGTCACAGTACAGTCACACCTTATTCTAAAAAAAGGAGAAAAGGAAATGAGCGTAGTCCATATATTTCGCTTTGAAAACAACAAGATTATTGAAATGTGGGATTGCGGACAAGCTATTACAGTTGACTCTCCTAATGCAGACGGAGCATTTTAACCATGTTCCGCTATAAATACATGGAATGCTAAAAACGATAACTTTAAAAGACGGTTCAATACTATTACTAATTGTGATGATTTATGTTACATTCAACCAAAGATTCAAAAGGTCGGGTAATTATTAGAGAAGCAGATAGAGCAAAATTAATTGACTTGTTAAAAAAATGTGGGTTTAGGAACATTACTGAATCCGGGCCCATATATACTTTCGAAACAATTGATCCATTTAGAAGTCAAACTGCTGATGGGAAAAATGTTGAAAATGGCACCATACCAGATACGGGATTGGTTTTAACCGGTCGAAAAACTGAAGGCGGGGAGAAATTATCTTATTTTAGTAGGTTTTCCTTTAGTCGACCGCATGGAGTAATTGATCCAATCGAAGTTTTAATCTCCATTAATAGGTTACCTTTTAGACTCGCAAGAGAGTATCAATTAAATGACACGCTATATGTAACATATACTCTTCCATTGACTTTTCATACATCTGTAGAAGATTTAAATCTGTCTAGAGTGCAAGCATTACATCTTATTTATTTGCTTGCGACTCTCTCAGCAGGTGTTTTAGACTTAATTTCTACATCGGACCCATCAGATGTGCAGATAAGACGCGCAAACTCACTTATGGACCTCTCTTCTCTTAATTGTAAAATTCGTTTTAAGCATAACATTGATGAAGCTATATTATTATCTAATCAACTTGGCCTTCGTACTTAAAACTTTAAGCCTAACTTTCCTCCTGAAATCTTCTTGCTAAAGTTGTAACTACAGATCTTGGCGTAAGTCTTACAGAAAATGCCAAAAGTTTATTTTTAATCCCAGGTATTACAATCGTTTTCCCCGATATTAAACCCGCGTACCCTGCTTCTGCAACCTCTTTAACATCCATTAGTTCCCGGCTTATTTTTGATTTCTCCATCTTTGCTGTAGCGGTAAAATTAGACTTAGTCGGACCTGGACAAAGTGCAGTTACAGTAACTCCTGTTCCTTTAAGTTCGTTTGCAATTGCTTCAGAAAAATGGAGTACGTATGCTTTTGTAGCGTAATACACTGCCATCAAGGGTCCAGGTTGGAATGCTGCGGTTGAGGCGACATTAAGGATCTTCCCACTCTTTCGCTCTAGCATCGGTGCTAGAAATAATTTTGTTAAATGCGTGAGAGTTCGTATGTTTAAGTCAATCATTTTTAGTTCGACATCTAGCTTTGCATCTGCAAATAATCCATAAGTACCAAAGCCAGCATTGTTAATTAGAATATCAATATTAATTGACTCTTTAGATAGTTCGTCAAATATTTCTTGCGGTGAGTTATTATCTGATAAATCCTTTGCAATTATCTTGACATTTGTTCCATGCGTTCGTAGTTCTGATGCTACTTTTTCAAGTTGATCAGAACTTCTTGCAACTATTACTAAGTCGTAACCTTCTTTAGCAAAAATCTTACTTAATTCGTATCCGATTCCGCTTGATGCGCCAGTAATAAGTACGGTCTTCATCGATTTCACTTCTTCTCCAGTAAGCTCGGGTTTTCCAAATATTCAAACTTCTTAGGATCAGAATAAAGTTCAGAAAGTAGGTCCTTTGAATCAATCCCATATCGTTCGTTTAGTTCTTCGGCAGATAACTCCTCGATCCTATTTATTTTATAATTCGGATTTTTTACAATTCCATTTGTAGTGTAATAAATTGCAGCCCCCTTTTTTTGCTTATAAGATGCATAATCAGATTGGAATTTGGAAGAAACTAAGTTTGACATAATTAGTTTTTCCTTACCTGTATTCACAGATACATGGCCATAATTAGGTGGCATTAGTATACAGTCTCCCTTCTTCGCCTTACAAATTATTACATCTACGCTATTTTCTGTGGTTCTTTTCTGTAGTATAAATGCAACTTCGCCTTGCAAAACCTGATATATTTCCGGATAATCAAATCCTTTTTCAGCTTCCTGGTGGTAGTGCCCATAAGTTTTTACATATTCAATACCGAGCATATTCGGGAGAATTACGGTAATATCAAATCGTATAGTTTCCTTAGAAGCTGGTGCGCGATACATATAGTATAAAACGGTATCGCTCTTAAGTGTAGTTTCTTTTTTTAAAACAACTTCTTGCATTGCCTCTACAGTTCTTATACTAGGCTCGATCGTTTTATTATCTGCAAAAAGAATTTTATTCTTTATTTCAAGTTTAACTGGGTTGTCATATAGTTTTTCCAAGTCCATTTTCAATCGCATCTTTCATTTTTTTAAATTCGAATTTTCTTTCAAAAGGTTTTTCTATCTTAAGTCTTTCCTTTTTGAGTTTATGTAATACTACCTTGAGGAAATTTAAAAATTCTCTTTTTTCTATTTTGTTTTTATTAAAATCATCTTCAATTGACTTTATTGCCTTAACCATAGCAACAAATAATCTTGCCTTATAAAAAGAACTTGCATTTTCATAGTTCTTTAAATTTTCATGAAGTAAATATCGAATATGTGTAAGTTTTTTCTTAAGTCGTCTGGATTCAAAACCATTTTCATGTATATTTATCTTAAATGAAAGGGTTAAATTTGCAAGAGCTACCCAGTTTTCATTCTCTACTATAAGTAAAAATTCATCATTAAACTCTTGCATGGCATTTCTCCTTGTTTTATCAGTGTATTCTCTTTCCTTTATTCTATTCTTTTTAGCAATTTTTGTTTTTATTTCTTAAAATGCCATGTATGGCAAATTCCGTTTTTGCATAATATATTTTCTACCTGAAACGTCGTATGAGATATGAATAATTCTTTTTTTAACCTTTCGTTAATTGCTTCGACTAATGTCTTAGTCTTTGAAATTCTTATATCTTCCATTACAATGTGTGCCGTTATGTATCGAATATCGCTACAAATGCTCCATATATGTACATCATGGACATCTTTAACCTGTTTAAATCTTTTAATTATTTTTATTACTTTTTCAGGTTGCAGCTCTTTTGGGGCAGATTCCAAAAGAATACTTAATGAATTTCTTATAATATAGTAAGAACTGCTACCAATAATAAATGCAATTAAAAGGGAAACTACTCCATCGATAATAGTTAAACCTGTAAAATATATTACTACTGCACTAATTAATACACCAACTGATGAGAGTGTATCTCCTAATATATGTAGGAATATGCCTTGTATATTGAGATTTTCCTCATTTTTAAGTTGCCATGCCATTATTAGATTTCCAATTAGTCCTAAGCTGGCTGCCAGAACTATTGGTAATGGACTTATTGGTGCTGGATTTTTTATTCGGTCTATTGCTTCAAAGGCTACAAAAATACCCATTAGTAACAAAAGCAGTCCATTAAATAGTGCAGAAAAAACTTCTAGCCTGTGAAAACCGAATGTTCTCCTATCCTCATGTTTTTTTAATGCAAAGTGTAGTGCAATCATGCCTACGATTACACTTATTATGTCGCTACTTAAGTGAAATGTATCTCCTAAAAGTGCAAGGCTGTTTGATAAGTAAAATCCAATTGCCTGTATTATTAAAATTACTATACTAACCGCAAGTGTTATTCTTAGATGTCTTTGTGTTTCTAGTTCTATATGTTTTTCCTCATCCTTAATTCTTATTGCTTTTTTTGGCATATACTTAGCAACTTACTTGATAATTATAAATTTATTCTTACACTATATTATTGGATGATCTGAAACTCCGATGATTGGACCAACTTTGCCAAGCGTCTGAGGGGTGGATGGGACTGGTAAAATTGCTTAGCTTTTTATTATCTTTTTATCAAATATTTTTATAATAGCCCCATCGTCTAGCGCAATCTTAGAAATAAGCTTGTGGACAACGGTCAAGGATATCAGGTTCTGGACCTGGGTACACCGGTTCGAAAGATTTTGCAAACTCGAAAATCCGGTTGGGGCTATTTTCATTTCCAATTGAACGAAACGTCGTTCAATGGACTACAAAACGAAAAGTCGTTTTATATGTTCGCAAAAATGAAACGCTAGTAACCCCTTTACTGGTGTTCACTGGATTTTTTTCAATACTTATAAAAACCCTTATTCTCTAATAATATTATGCAGCTTATCATAAATAACGACAAAAAACAGCTTGAGTTTACTGGTGAAATCCAAAAACTTTTAAAGCAGGAAAAAATTCGAAGGGAAGAAGTAGTAATAAAAGTGAATGGAAAACTTGCTCCTGAAACTACGATCGTTGGAGATAAAGATACTGTTGAAATCATTAAGGTCGTATTCGGTGGCTAATGGCTAAATGCCAAGGGCTAAAAGCTGATTAATATGCAATGTTCTAAATGCAAATTAGATGCAATAATATACTTACCATACTGCAAAACCCATTTTTGTGCAACTCATTTCAATAAAATGTTCGAAAAAAGATTTCGAGCTACGATTCGAACATCTAATCTAATTAAAAAAGGAGAGCGAATTGCTGTTGCGTTATCTGGAGGTAAGGACAGCGTAGTTTTAATGCACTTGCTTGCTAAATTCCAGAAACTTCTACCTTTTGAATTAGTTGCGGTTACGATTGATGAAGGGATTGCTAATTATCGGAGTAAAACTTTAGATGTAGCCGAACGAGAAGCAAAAAAATTAGGGATTGAACATAAAGTATTCTCATTCAAAAAAGAAACTGACCTCACTCTTGATGAAATAATGGTAAAGAAAAAAGAGTCCATTCCATGCAGTTACTGCGGAGTAATCCGAAGATACATGATTAATAAAGCGGCTAGGGAAGTTCAAGCAGACAAAGTCGCAGTAGGGCATAACCTGGATGATATTGCTCAAACTGTTTTGATGAACGTAATGAGAAACGAACCAATACGCTTAGCCAGATTAGCTGATCCATTAATTGATGATGAAAAATTAATTCCAAGAATTCGTCCGCTTATGCGTTCACCCGAAAAAGAAATTGCTATATATTCGATCGTTAACGGAATTGAAATTCATTTTGATGAGTGTCCCTATGCCAGGCATGCTTTTAGGGCGCACATTCGAGATCAATTAAATGAAACCGAAGAAAAGTATCCTGGGTCAAAGTTTAAAATTCTAAATAGTTTACTTTCACTACATCCAATTCTACAAAAAGGATTGGAAAATCGAACTTTTGAAATGAAACACTGCAAAATTTGTAAGGAACCTTCTGGACAGGATATTTGCATGTTTTGTAGTATGCTGGAGGATATTAGGAATACGGAATAACAGAGTAATTATTTTCTAAGTAAATTAAGAAGGTCAGTAGTTGTTACAATTTTAACTATATTTTGCTTTTCTTTTAAAGCAGCGTCATAAGTCCATAAACCAGCGCCCAAATACATTGCGAGTGCTAAAAATGGCCAATCATCAGGATCAGGCGTAAATTTCAAGACTTCTTCTTTGTATTTCATATAATCCTCTTCAGGCACAATTGTGAGTTTAGAAAAAATAATTGAAAGAATTGTATGAAATTCTTCATCTTTGTACTGCGATTTTTTCATTATTTCATTCTTATGTTTCTCAATTTCATCTCTTACGTACTCTGGAGCATAGCATACAAATGCACGATTAAAAAGAACTTCTTGAGTTATCGATCGTTTTAGTGCTGCAGAAATGATTACATTTGTGTCTACTACAAGGAGCATCCTTAAGCCTCGTGTCTTTTTCTTACGGCTTCTTTAACTTTTTTTGAAATTTCTTCGATATCTCGATCAGTCGCCTTGCTTTTTGAAGTCAGATCTTTAAGTAATTCCAATTTATTGATTTGCTCTGCAAATGCTTCTCTAGCTACTTCTGACCAGTTGATTATCTGAAATTCATCCATCTTTGTTTTCATTTCTATTGGTACCGACACAGTTATGTTAACCATATTCATCACACAGTATTTATGTGTAAAGAATATTTATAATGTTTTGCCTAGAATAAGTAAATTTGGACTCGCAGGGATTTTCAAGCACCGCCCTTTTCAACACCTCGGTTCTACAAGTATCAAAAAGGGCTGTTGTCACCCCAAAACAAGCTATTCCAAGAATCGTTTCTTAGTAAAACCTGCAATGGTTGACCTTCTAAAAAGAAAAGATGGTCTTTGAACCCTGAGTCTCTGCAATGCGAATGCAGCGCCTTACCGTTTGGCCACGAGCCCTATTGTATAAGTACTTTGTTGCCAAATCTTTTTAATTCACAGTCTCTAAGTCTAATCATGCAATTTCATTACATTCACGGTACTAATTCGCTTGTTTTCAAAGAAATTTGGCAAATTTATGAAGAATCTTTTCCGCCTGATGAACGAAGAACTTTGGCACAGCAGGAGGAACTTTTTAATCGGAAAAACTATGTTTTACTTGCAGTCTACAAAGAAAACAAGCTCGTTGGTTTCATTTCAAACTGGGTCTTAGATAGCTTTTGTTTCGTTGAACATGCTGCAATAAAAAAATCGCACCAGGGCAAAGGATTTGGAACTAAGAGCTTGGCGCTTTACTTAAAGAAAGTAAATAAAACCTTTATTTTGGAAGTAGAGTTGCCCACCAGTCAAATTGCAAGAAAGCGAATTGATTTCTACAAGAAGCTTGGGTTTAAGTTAAACGATTTCGATTACGTTCAGCCTTCTTATTCTAAATCTAAAAAGAGCGTTCACCTAATGATTATGAGTTATCCTAAGGAATTAAAAGGAGATGAATTTGAAGAAATAAAAAAAGAGATTTATAAGAAGATTTATGGGATTTAATAATGCAATGTTAAATGAGGTAAAACTATGGAATATGCCAAAAAGGATATACTGGATTTAACTTTATAAGAATCTTTATTATTGCACTATCCTTATTTCTAATTGGCTTTGGAACCGTAATGGCTTATTTTGCTATTCTCACATTAATTGATGTTAATGCACCTCAATTTTTCTCGATTATACTTTTTTCAATTTCTGGATTTTGTATCTGGTGTGGATCTCAATTTTTAGGGGGAATAAGTAGAATAATAATAAATGGTAGCGAATTTGAAATAGTCGATCTCATCGGAAGAAAACAGAAAATCTATCTTATATCAAAAGCTAAGCTTGAGTTATTATCTTCTGGTGGTGATTCTAATTATGTTTATCTCTCTCTACAAATATTTCATTCTAAAGGAGTACTTAAATCAATTTCGATCAAGAAGTTCGATAACTTTATGAAATTGTTAAAAGATTTAGAACGCATTTCGGGAAAAGAAGTTGAAGGGATTAAATTACTAGATGCAAAAACTGATGAGGATTATCTTTTGTGATTACGGAAATTTTATATATTTCCGCTAATTTCCGCTATTTATCCTCTGTAAAATACAATTGCGGAAAAGTTAATCACCATGTCTTCTCCCTTCAAACCAATCAAACATATCCTGCCTGAGTTTACTTTTTCTTCCATCCGGGTGAGTAAAAACAACACCTTCGACAAAGTGCTTGAATTCTTTGTTTTCCCTTCCGTTTATCCTATAAGAATAAAGTGGCATAAGTTCCTTGAACCAGTTTGAAATAGTTTCAAAATCTTTTTTGTACTTGCCACTGCTCCAGGATTTATACTGTAAATGGTCTTTGCAGTAGGTTTCAAACGGCAACCATAAATGCCCTTTAATGTTGTATGGATTTCCATTTATCTTCTCTCCAATAAGTTCTCCAAAATGCTGGCCATCTGCAAAGTTTTCCATGTAACCTTTATCATAACTTTCAATTACACCTTTAACTAAATGCATCTGAGTTTTATTAAAAAATGGTACAGGGTTTATTCTATTCCATATCGAAGTTACTATTCCGTTTTCCATTACAACACTTACATTTGTTCCATGAATTTTTTCTATTGCCATTACGCTTGGATCATTAAATACCCATTCATAACCGGAAGTAACTTCGGGGGTAACTAAATATTCTTCCTTTTCATTCATTTTTCGAACGAACGGGGATTCTAGTTTAGGGAAATCGCGTATTTGCATAAAGTCAGCTCGTTACTTTGTATTAATAAATATAAGATTTTCCAAGCATTTTATTAAACCCAAATTTTTTCCTATTCCTCCAGTTCCCTTTATGGTAAACGTAACTCGCGATTAATGGCAATACGCTTCCTGCTTCAGCATAAACCATCTGCTCGTAAGTAGTATCTACCTTACCCCAGGAACTGGCTTCTTTTAAAGTAGAACTAGAACACGCTCCATCTCGAACATCAGCTACCGTAATCTGTACTGCATATTTATGCATAGGTACATCTTTTCCTAATATTTCAGCACAAATAACGGTATCTTGGGCAAAGTTCTTTGGTACCCCTCCACCAATCATGAATAATCCAGAATTTTTAGTTGCCATCTTTACTTTAGTTAACTCGTGAAAATCTCTAACTGAATCAATTGAAACATACTTTTCTTTTTTCTCCATTCTTCTAACTTGATGAGACACCAGGCCAAATCCAGCGCTTGAATCAGAAAATGCAGGACAAAATATCGGGACATTATGTTCGTACGCAGCTTGAACAAGTGAGTTTTTCTTTTTTGCGTGCTTAGTGCACCATTTTCCCATCTCGTAAATAAATTCACGGGATGAATATGGCCTTGGTTCAAGCGTATCAGCTATTTCACCAATCGTTTTATCACAGTGTTGCAACTCTTCCTCGTCAATATATGTATCATAAATTCGATCGATATAATTATCTCTTAAATGGCGATCATCGATAGCAGGTATTCCCTTATAATGGTTAAAACCCAGTGCTTCAAAAAAATCCATATCGACTATTGAAGCTCCTGTAGACACAATTGCATCGATCATATTATTTTTTACTAAATCATGGTAAATTTGCATGCAACCTCCAGCACTGGTACTTCCAGCTAAAGTTAGCATAATCGCGCAGTCATCTTCCTTTACCATCATGTCTAAAATGTCTGCAGCACGGGCAGTATCTCGAGAAGTAAAAGACATATCTCTGTAACTGTTAATTATCTTTGTAGAATCAAATGAAGTAATATCTACATGTTTTACTTTTTCCTTTAATAAATCCTGTTTTTTACTGGTGTTATTTTCCATAGCTAAGATATTTGTAAGAAAAAAATAAAAATCCAGTAGCTGCGGCTACTAGCTTTTTATTTCAACAAAAATAAAAATCCAGTACAAATTATTGTGCATCCTTAACTCTAACTTCTAAGTTTTCATTTCCAGTTCGTTCTACTTCGAAAATAGTTCTATTATACCCAGCGAATACAAATGTAGCTCGATGACTGTAAGTATTTAAACCATATCTCCAACCTAAATGATCGCTTATAGCTCTAGATAGGGGTCGTACTTCTATTTTGTCGTTTGTAGTAAATGTTTGCATACCCATATCTATTGCACTTATTCCATCTTTCTTATCTATTTTTGCACTTTCTTCTGCTGTTAGAATCCTCGGAAGGCAATCTCCATTTGGATCAATTATCTTTCCTACCTGTCTGTCCCTTGTTTTTAATCCCCAATACCTAGCTACGTTAGTGGCAACTATAACTTTTTTAGGGACTATTATATCTCGTTCGCCTTCCTTTGCAAATTCTTTAAATTCACTTATAAGCAGTACGGTATTTTTATGCGCTCTTCCAGTAAATTCGCTTTGTGCAAGATGTTTATCTAAATCCACGATCGTTAATTCTGTTTCAGGGTCGCTAACGCTGAGCCTTCCGCGCTTGAAATAACTACCTAATCCCGGGCATATTACAATTGTATTTAACCATATTGGATGTCTCCATTTCAATCCTCCGGGTTGCGTTATCAACCTAAAAAAAGGTGTATTTCGTATAATTAAATCCCTGTGAAAATCTTTATTCTCGGGTAAACCCCCTTTATCCTGCATCATTTGATGCGCTTGCAACCATGGCATCTGAACTCCAGTTGAAACGATCTCTTTTCTTTTTGTTCCGCTTAATTCTAGTTTTATCAAAGTCATACTATCTCCAATTAACATTTGCAAAAACTAGAATATTATTTTAGTCCAATCGTACGCTGGTTCATTTATAATTAGAACTTATATCGCTAAATTTTCTTAAGTACTTTAAAAAATAGTGGAATCAGTTTTGATTCTGCTTTCCTTAAATGCTCTGATAATGTTGGTGGAGAAATGCCTATCTGAATCGCCAACTCCTCAAGGCTAACTTTTTTTGGAATATCATAATAACCCTGGTTGCAAGCTAGTTCAAAAACCTCTCTTTGACGTTCACTTAATAAATCTCTCGCAGAGTTTAAATCAAAAAATCCACTCTTACTAAAAACATCCAAATTGACTTTATTCGCTTCCAATATTTTCTTTCTTTTTAATTTTATGTTCCAATCCTGCTCTTCCCAGTTTTTTACTAAGTTCTTTAATTGATTATATGAACTAGCAAGTAATAGTTCCGTGTCTGCACCTTCTTTTGTTACGGGACTTTCAAGTAATGTTACTCCGCTTTCGTGCAATATTTTCAAAGTCATTGCCTTGTAGCTCGAAGTTATCTTAAGCAGCGCAGTTTTATTTGTTTTAGTTACTACTTCAAGTTTTTTTACTAATTTATGTCCTCTTAAAAAGTCTATATCTTTGTCTATTCTTAAGGATTCTATTTTTACTAAGCTGGTTATGTTGTCGTTCTGTATTCCGAGCGTCCTTATGGTATTTCCGTGTGCGTCCTTACTTTTTTCCGTAAGATCAACAAGCCAGCACGGGTGGGAGATATTCACTTCAAAAAATATCAATTCCTTTTTACTTGCTGGCATCTCTTCAACTCGTTTTTATTATGTCTGCTTAATTGTTTCGTAAAAATAAATCTGTCAAGAAATAAAAAGAAATGCTTATTACTTTCTAAATCTTTCTCTTAACCAGTCAGGCTGATAATATTTCGAAGGATTACTCATACGATCTAATTGTTCATAAGCTGATTTAGATTTTCCTTCTGGGTCTTTTTCTGCTATACTAATCAATGCTAGTTTGAACTTGTCAATACTAAATTCTTTTATCGCGCGTGTAGCATAATAAAAAGATTCATCTTTTTTAAATCCTAAGGACTTTGCCTGATCTATTATTTGTTGCGCATTCGGGTATATTAAAAATTCGCAGAAAAATTTAAGTTCTTCTAAATCATATAAAATCGGATATTTTTTCGAATCATTAAATGGATATGCGGGGTGAGTACTTCTCGAATATTTCATTGCTTTTTTAACTGTTGTTTCATTGTACGTTCTAAGCAGCTCTATCGCTTCCCTGTTTTTTATTGTTTGAAAATCTATTACATTCGGAATTAAACCTATTTCTGCTGCTTTTCTGGTTGTGTCTTCACCGTATAATTTGACTGCCCGTGTACAATCAATAATATCTACCTTATATTTATCTGATATGTCTTTTGCAATTTTGACATTTTCTTCTCCTAAACTAGAAAGTAATTCTGCTTTTTCTAATACTTTTAATACTTCACTTATTACATAACCTGAATGGCCAGGATAGTATGCAATTGTCTGATTTGCGCGTTTAAACTGTTTTCGATATCTTTCGCTAGAATCATTACTAATTATCTTCCTTATCTGTGAATCAAAATCTAAATGCTTTTTTGCTACATCTATAATAAAATTAGTAATTGGTGCATTGGTTGTTGTACCTACCCTAGCATTTCTCAATTTTTCTAGCTGTGCATTTGCATAATCTAAAATCGCCGTTTCACTAGTAAATCTACTTGGTTCTTTTGTATCTCCATCTTTTAGATAAATCACTTCACTTTGTGTTTGTTCCATTGTTTGTGTTTCTCTAGCTGGAATTGGTCGATATTTATCATAAGCGTATATACTTGCAGTTATCGCTAGTGCTGTAATTATCGATACTGTTGTTAGGTTTACTTTTTCGTTAAGTTTTCTTAGTAATTTCATTTTAACTCCTGTTTTTGGGTAATTCGGATAAATGTTATAATAAGTATATACTTGTAAGTATTTTAAATGCTATCGAAAATAAGAAATTTACTATGTTTAGCTAATTCTAAAGCATTAAAAACTATTCTAATAACTAATTATTCTACTACTTTTGCCTTAAGTTTATTCTGGGTAAAATGTCCGTTATTTATAAGTTAACGACTGGCAATGCCGTTAGAATTATTTTAATGCACTTCAAAAACGACGATTCGTTTTTGAGGATTTGAGAAAGACGATTCATTCTCAAAGTTGCCCTACAGGTATGTAATTAGAAAAATCACTTTTTTCTAAGTATGCTTGTATGTAATAAGTATATACAAATGCAGGGATGACAGAGCCCGGTCAAATGTGCGGGACTTAAGTGAACAAAATTGTTCAAAGAAATCCCGTGACTTAGTGTCTGCGCAAGTTCAAAGAGCCCTTTTCGGGTTGCCTAAAAGGCAACACCTCAAAATGGCCTGAAAATCCTGCTCCCTGCAAATTTCTTTTTATAAAATTAGCTAACTATAATTTATAAAAATAAGAATAAAATAAAAAGTAAAAACTATCCATACATACTTCCAGGAGTGCTTTCATCTGCTCGTCTTATTTTTGATTTTATTACTGAGTCTTTAATTGCCTTTGAAATTTCTTTTGCTTCTTTATCTAGCATGTTTGTGCTTATACTGACGTTTAACATTTGACTTAATACTCGTAAAACATTTGACGATGCCTTCGGATCTAAACCATCTTCAGCTGCTTCTCCAAGTAAAGAAACAACGGGGAAATTTTCTATTGCCCCCTTAGCTAAAAGTATTCCAATAACTCCCGTTGTAGCACCTTCTTTTATTGGTTTAACGAGTTTTTTAGCTAACAAGTTCTTGCTAATTTTTTTATCACTAGCTACTACATAAACTGCATTTTCGTCGTCTTTAAGTGAAATTCCTCCAAGTGAAACTACGTAACTAGCGTCAATTGTGTGTGCAAATTCGAATACTTTATCTGCTAAATCTGAAATCGTTGAAGTTGGTATTGACATTTCTGAAAGCAATAAAACAACATTATACTTTGGTGAATAATGTATTCTTACTGGAGGTAAGGGGATATAATCATGAATCGCAGCTAGTGGAGCGAAAGTTGGGCTTGTAACATAACCTACAAATTCCATGCTTAAGGCATCAACCATTTGAGAACCGGCTACGCTTCCAACTAAACCTACACCTGGAAAACCTAAAACTAATACTGGATTTTTTCCTTTTATTTCAGAGATTTTATGAATTTCAATGTTAGCTACCATATAGCTTGTTATTAAGATGAGGTTTATAAATTATTCCTTAGCAATTAATCATTATGGCACAAGATCGAGTAAGTATGCCCATGTCATCAGCAGGTATCATGGGTTTTTCATCAGATACTAAACTAGAAGGAATACAATTAGATCCAAAGATGTTCGTGATCGCAGCATTTGTATTTGTTATCATTGTTAAACTCGCGGATGTTCTTACAAAAACAAGATAAACTTACATTAGTTCTTTAGCTGCCTTTGATACTAGTTCGCGGTTTTCTTCTTTAGCTAATACAAGTATTTTATTTCTCTTTTCTGCATTTTCTTTTAGTGCCTTTACTAATACTGAAAGTTCATCTATTGCAGCTAGTCCGTTATCTGTATTTACCTTCATGTCTACTGCTTTTAGTGAATGTGAAAGCGGTCCCGATCTAACCTTGAAGTTTACTGGTTTAAATAATTCGTGAGGGTAGTCTAGGATTACGTCAACACCGCAATTTTGTTTTAATTTTTCCTCCAACATATCGATATCCTTTTTATTATACTTTTTTGCATCAAGAGAATATACCTCTTTGTATAATTTCCGATTCCAAAGCATGTTCGTGTAACTATTCGCCTTTTTTAGTTTTTTCATTTCCAGTAATGCTTCCTCATCTCCCCAGTTCAAGAATTTTTCAGGCAAACCTGCTTCTTCTTCTATTGCTAAAGTTAATGCCTGTTTTAAAATCGCAGCTGCAATTCTAACTGTCTTATGAAGATAAACCGTAGAAAACATCATGAATCTGGCAATAAGTAATGACTCAGCAGCTACTAATCCATTCTCTTCTATGCAAAGTTCTCCATCTACTAGCCTTAATGTGTGTATTATTCTGTCCACGTCAATTATTCCGTATGCTACTCCTGTGTTTTGCGCGTCTCTTTGCAAATAATCCATCCTGTCCGCTCCAAGGTCGCTAGTTACTATCTTTCCTAGTTGTTCGTTTTCTACACCAAGTATTTCCTGTGGTTTGTAATTTTCGTTTATTGCATCTGCGATCTCGCCACTAAGTATCTTCTTTCTTCCAACCTCTTCGTGGTCGCCTAAATATTTTTTAAGTACGCGCTCGCCTTCATGAGAAAAAGCAACATGCCCAACATCATGCAATAGTGCATATAACCTTATTTTTTCTTTATCTTCTTTTGATACGCCTAATTTATCGCAAATTGTCGATGCTAAATAAACAGTTCCGATACAATGCTCGAATCTAGAGTGAGTTGCTCCCGGATAAACTAAATAAGTAAAAGCCATCTGTTTTATTCTTCTTAATCTTTGAAAATCAGCGCAGTCAATTATCGATTTTTCTAAATCTGTGTACTCTACTGTTCGGTATACTTCATCTTTGATGATCATAAGTTTCACCAGCAATGAGCCATGAGCAATGCGTTAGTGAGCTACGAGTTTTGTTTGCTCACTGCTCAAGGCACAATGCTCAAAGCTAATTTATACATTAACATATACTCCTTTTTTCTTTTCCATCGCCTCTCCTTTTTCACACATTACTATCAGCATTGCCTTTGCTAAATCAAGAGATATATTAAGTGTTTTTGAAATTGCATCTGTACTTGTTGGTTGTTCTATTATTGATTTAATTAGTGGCATATATCTTATGTAAACAAACTTATTTACTACATAAAATTTCCCATCAAAACCTTTTATTCCGATTAAGTCTCCTGCCTTAAATTGCTTTCTGTAAATGTCTGAAAATTGTATCGCATCGCGTTCGCCTTCAATTATTTTGACATCTACTGTATGTGGTGGCGTAGTTTTTTCATTCTGTTCAACTGATTTTGAAGTTGATTTTTGTTCTTCTTGTTTTGTTGTTTGTTTTTGGATAAATTTATCCTCTAATATCCTTGGTTCGGGTGTTTGAATTGTATCTGTCTTTCTTTCCTGTGCTTTTTGTAGTAAAGAGTAAACACTGTCCTGTACATTGTAAACGCCATCTGGGTATTTTTTACTTTTAAAAACATTTATATAATTTTTTTCAATCAAAATTTTTAACGTATTCCTTTCGTTCTCTCCAATAAATTGTTCTACTCCTTTTGGAGTTCTATTTTCAAATTTTATGCTTAATATTTTTCTAAGTAAAGTTTCTTCTGCTTGGCCTATTTCTGTAGTTTTTTGTTGTTCTACTAGTTTTACATAGCTTGTTTCGTTTGTTATTTCGATGGATTTGTTTCCAAGCACGGGGGATAATAAATAATATCCCTCTTTAAGTTTGAATAATTCTACATCAATAAGACTAGCTAATTCATCTGGTAATTCGATGTATCCCTTGTTCTCTTTTCTTGTTACTTGTATTTTCATTTTTAATTTACCCGTTACTAATAGAACGTTCTTATTTAAATTCCTAGATTTATTTATTACACATGCAAAATGCGGTTCGTTTCCCAGAAATTGATCTTTTACGTGGAATTGCCATAGTTATGATGGCAATTTTTCACTTTATGTTTGATCTAAACTATTTTGGTTTTGTTTCTGTTGAACTTTACCAAGGAGTTTGGTTAATTTTTCAAAGAATTACGATAACGCTTTTCTTATTGTTAGCAGGAGTTTCTTTACACATTAGTTACGAACGACTTGAGGATAAAAGTTTTGCCACAGTTTTTGCAAAGTTTGGAAAGCGTAGTGCGTTCCTCTTTGCGGTTTCCGTTTTAATTACAATCGGGACGTATGTTTTTCTAAATGGGCAAGGATTTGTTGTTTTTGGAATAATTCACTTGATTGCACTTTCAATGCTTCTTTCGATTTTATTTGTCGGACAGAACAAGTTTGTTAATTTGGTGGCGGGGTTAGCGATAATTTCAATCGGATTTCTAATCTACGGGATAACAACAAATTCTTTACTCGGTTTAGTTTTAGGGTTGCCCTCTGCTAATTTTTACACAATAGATTATGTTCCGTTATTTCCTTATTTTGGGATTGTTCTAATAGGAATATTTATGGGGAAAACATTGTATGCGAATGGACAGCGTGTTTTTACTTTGCCCAAAATTAATTTTGATTTTCCCCCTACTTCATACTTTATTGATTTAGGTAAAAATTCGCTTTTAATTTATTTGGTGCATCAACCGATCATTATTGGATTGATTCTATTGTTTATTAGACTAAAATCGTAAAACCAAAGATTTTAAAAAACAAAGAACGCAGTTTAATCTATGAAGCGCGATAAAGTAATTGAACTACTTAGGAAAACCATAAAACAAAATGGTATAAAAAAAGCATATCTATTTGGCAGCTTTGCCAGAAAAGAATCCAAATATAATGATATCGACATTATAATCGAACCTCCAAAAGGATTTTCACTATTAGATCTTTCTCGTGTTGCTAATTCTTTAGAAGATCAGCTTGGAAAAAATATTGATATTGTTACTCTCAAGGGCATGGATGCCAGGATCAAAAAGATGGTAAAGAACGAGATGGTCGCTATATGACCAAAGATCCTTCATTCTATCTAAGCCATATTCTTGAATCAATAAATAAAATTAATAATTATTTAGATGGTGTAGACAAAGAAGAATTTTTAGATACAAACATGCTAAAGGACGCAGTAATTCGAAATCTTGAGGTAATAGGTGAGGCCATCAAAAATATTCCCTCTGATTTTAAAGTTGAACATCCAGCTACTCCATGGCGAGATATTGCAGGTATGCGCGACCGTATCGTTCATTTTTACTTTGGAATAAATTACGATCTTGTTTGGGAAACTATCAAAAATGATTTGCCTGAATTGGAAGATCAAATAGAAGTGATCCTTAAAAAAATGAAAAAATAATTATGGCATAATCATTTTATGTTTCGGTTTCTTAGGTAAAAATTCGCTTTTAATTTATTTGGTGCATCAACCGATCATTATTGGATTGATTTTAGCACTTTCATAGTTAAGATAGTCAAAAACCTTAATCTTTTAAACTTTTTTCTTTAATATCTATTCAAATACTGTATCTACTAATATTAGTTACAATCGAAAATACGGATCAATGCTTTTTATCGCATCGGATTAAAACATTAGTTTTACGTTTATAAAAAATTCTATTATTTAAGAGGTGTATGAAATATGGCAAGACAAATGAATAGCGAAGGAACGTACGTTTTACCTGAAGGATCTCAAAGAATCCTCGGAAGAGATGCAATGAGAATAAATATTGCAATAGCTTACGCAGTAGCAAACATCGTAAAAACAACTTTAGGTCCAAAAGGAATGGATAAGATGTTGGTTAGCGATTTAGGGGATATCGTAATCACAAACGACGGTGCAACGATCTTACAAGAAATGAATGTTGATCACCCAGCTGCTAAATTAATGGTTGAAATCGCAAAAACACAAGATAAAGAAGTAGGTGATGGAACAACCACAAGCGTAGTTTTAGCTGGTAACTTACTTAAAAAAGCAGGCGATTTACTCGATCAAAATATTCATCCAACTTCAATAATTAAGGGATATGAACTTGCTTCAAAAAGAGCTGAACAGACCTTGGAAAAAGTTGCAGAAAAATTAAATCCTGATGATATTGCAACACTAAATAAAATTGGTTTAGTTGCAATGGGTTCAAAAGGAATCGGAACTGATGATGAAAAGAAGAAAATTGCAGATATCGTAGTTAGTGCTGTTAAACAAGTGTCTGAAAAGAACGGTAACAAAGTTGTTGTTGACCAAGAACTAATAAAAATCGAGAAAAAGGCTGGTGGAGAAGTAATGAACACCGAATTGATCAAAGGTGTTTTAATCGATAAAGAAGTCGTCCACTCTGGAATGCCAAAGAAAGTAAAGGATGCAAAAATCTTACTTTTAGATGCAGCACTTGAAATAGAAAAAACCGAAGTCGATGCTAAAATTGAAATAACTAGCCCAGATCAGATGGAATCTTTCTTGAAGCAAGAAGAAAAAATGCTTAAAGATATGGTTGATAAAATTGTCGCAACTGGTGCAAACGTAGTTTTCTGTCAAAAAGGTATCGATGATTTATCTCAACATTACTTAGCCAAAAAAGGCGTAGTAGCAGTTAGGCGAGTTAAAAAGAGCGATATGGAAAAACTCTCTAGAGCAACTGGCGCTAAAATGGCAACAAGCCTAGATGATCTTAAAAAAGAAGATTTGGGATTTGCCGGTTCAATTGAAGAAAAACGCGTTGGCGGAGAAGCGATGGTGTTTGTAGAACAATGCAAAGATCCAAAGAGCGTTACAATCTTCGTTCGAGGCGGAACTGATCATGTAGTTAGCGAAGTCGAAAGGGCAATTGTTGATGCTAAAGGAGCAGTCTCAAGTGCTTTAGAAGACGGGCTATACGTAATTGGCGGTGGAAGCGTCGAAATGCAATTAAGTAAAGAACTTAACAGTTATGCAGTTGAAATTGGAGGAAGAGAACAATTAGCCATTCAAGCATATGCTGAAGCATTAGAGTCTATTCCAAGAACCTTAGCTGAAAATGCAGGAATTGACCCAATCGATACAATCGTTTCATTAAGAAACAAGCACAAAACCGATGTTGGAAAATTCTTTGGTGTTGATGTTATGCTTGGTAAAGTTGCTGACTTAAAAGAAAAAGGAATATTAGAGCCAGCAAAAGTAAAAAGACAAGCAATGACTAGCGCTACTGAAACTGCTAGATTAATCCTAAGAATTGATGATATAATTAGTTCAAGAGGAAAATCCGGCGGAATGCCACCAGGAGGAATGCCACCTGGAATGGATGGTATGGAATAATTTATTTAATTTTTTTTATTTTTCTAATTTTTTATTCGCATATGACTTTGAAGGTGTTTTTATTGGCAATCGTTCAAGCAACAGTTGTTTGTATACAAAATCAAAAAGAAGGAAAAACTTTGATGTTACATAGAAAATCAAAAGCAAACGATTTTCATAAGGGTCGATGGGCACCACCTGGAGGAAAATGCGAGCCTAATGAGTCGCCATTAAGGTGCGCAGTACGCGAACTTAAAGAAGAATCAGGAATCTTACTTTTAAATCCGAAACTAGTTGGAATCTTTCATGTAATTGGATTAGTCAAAGATTTTTGGGATGTTTATGCTTATACTGCAACCTCATTTAGGGACAGTGGTCTAGATATTACAACTGCTGGAAAATTAGCCTGGATCGATGATTCTAAATTAACTTCATTGCCCCAATTAGACGGAAATCGTATTGTTATGCAAAACATTTTAGACAGAAAATATTTTGAGATTACACTTTATTATCATGGTGATGATTTAGTACACTGCTCGCCTTTACTTGATACAAATCTAGCCAAGTTCTTGCAGCAAACTCGCGGAACTGGGATGAAGGATCGTATGGGTGTATACCAAAGGATACGAAGAAAATTACTTTGGGCAGAGCGGGAAGCAGAAAGAGATTATGCTAAAAAACTAGTTGCTGGGGAAATGGAGCAACTACCTTTTAGATTTAGATATTCTTACGCATTTAGCTTAAACCAATTGCGTCCTGCTTGAAAATCGATTTTTTATATTTTATTATTTTTAATAATTTTTTATCCTGTTATCTTAAAAATTAGGTATAGGGAATTAATCCATTCTTTTTGCTATTTCTGCCTTTGCCTCATTAAGTTTAGATGTAATTCCTCCGATCTTATCAAGAAGCAGATGCTCTTTTCTAAAGACGAATCTTAGTTTACCTAGTTGTTTTTCCATTTCCCCTAATCTCCCCATTGCTTCTTGACATCTTGCAAGAACTATGATTGGATTTATCTCATCAGTAGTTATTGCTGCCTTAAGCTGTTTCACTAATCTATCTATAATCTTGGGGTAAGCATCAAGTAAAATCAGGTTTATATCTATGTTTTTTTCTCCCTTTAAAATTTCAAAAACTCCATTTATATCTGTACTTGTTGCAATTTTTCTTGCATATTTTTCCCTCTCCAAGGGAGGAATACCATTTCTTTTAATCCCCTCTTTGGCTATTGCAACTAATGGTTCTCCACCTGGGCGAAATGCACTTAGGAAAGGTAAGACATGTGTCTTCATTCTAACTTTCTCTCTTTGAACAGTTGAAGATGCCATAGTTATAACCCTACTAAACACCTTATAAATTTACCTATGTTTCAGTTTGTTCTTCTAAAACTATTTTTTTAGCTAGTTCTGCTATTGGTGCTTTAGAAAATTTATCTCTTACTTCATCTCTTAGTTGTATTATGCTAGAAAATTTGCCCCTAGCCATATTATGGCCTAATTCTTGTAAAATTCTTAGGTATGCCTTAGCAAATTCCTGGACATCTAGATTGTGCTTTGCTAAAGTACTTCGCTCCAGAATTTGTGGCAAAGCAAGTCTTGCCTCGTATGTGCTGTTTATATTAGAATCTCCATTAGTTCCAATCAGAGTTCTCAAACTAGTATCTTCTCTAAATGCTCGTCGAGCTAAACTATCTGGATTTGCTAATATTTCTCCCATTAAATCAAGTCCTCTGTTTCTTCTAGATAAGGTAAACTTCAAAAAAGCAGACGCGCTTAGTTGCATTCTTCCTGCTTCTGACAAATATATTTCTTGTATAAATCCCTCATTTACAAGACTTAGCATGAGCTGGCCTGATCGAATATCCAAAAATAGGTGTTTTGTTTCTGCGTATGCAATCAATTTACTATTAGATGTGTGTTCATCAAGTAAAATAAATCCTACTGCCCTTAGTGCTTCTGCTATGTGTCGTCTTTGCTGCGTGGGTACCAATAATCCTGTTGGTCCTCTTGTTATTTGTCGTTCCATTTTTTTCACCTTATAAAATCCCGTAATCAGCAGTTAAGCGATGTCGCGAAGAGGATCACCCTTCACGAGCATGTTCATGAAGACATCTCTTCATGACATCACTAGCCTTTGTTTTTTACCTAACAAAATCCAGCGATATTTTGCATATGCTTACATTATGGTTTACTGCTGCTTCATAAAGGTCAGTTCCTTCTTCTTTTTCATTTAAGTCGCCATGTAACCAATAATAAGCAGTTCCATACGGATCTAATTTCTTAATTGTTTTTGTAGCATATCTTTTTCTTTGTACTTTATTAGTAAATACTATCTTGGTACTATCTGTAAATTCACTAGGAAGTGTTACTGAATAAAAACAGTCTTTTTCGTGTTTATCTAAGAGTAATTTTATCGCGTTTTTAGTAAATTCTTTTATTTTCTCCTGGTCCCCCCAAACTCCTTTTCTCCATTCCCTATCTTTTTTACAAATTGAAAATGCAATCGCTGGAATTTCTTCTATTGCAGCTTGCCAACAAGCTCCAAGAGTTCCAGAAGACATTATTGAACCAAGTGCTGCATTATCTCCATAATTTATTCCTGATAAAACAAGTTTGGGTTTTTCAAAGTCTTCGCAATATATTCCAAAAAGTGCGCAATCTGCAGGAGTACCATTTAGCCCATACATCTCTTCCTCTATTTTATGTACTCGCAATGGTTTATGTAAAGTTAATGCCTTAGATATCGCACTTTTTTGTCTATCTGGGATTATTGCGTATGTCTTATCAAAATCCTTTGCAACTTCGTAAAGCATTTTGATGCCTTCACAGTAGCCGTCATCGTTTGTTACTAGAATCGTCACGGGTACAACCTCACTCTGTCTCTTGGGAACATCATTGCTTCGCGTATGTTTTCCGATCCGCAAATTCGCATTGTTAATCGCTCTAAACCGATGCTCCATCCTGCGTGTGGCGGCGCTCCAAGTCTAAATGCGTTTAAGTAAAATTCAAATCTCGTTTCTTCAAGTCCCCTTTTTCTTAACTGATCCTCAATCTTACTTGCATTGTGTATCCGTTGCGCTCCGCTTGAAATCTCCAGTTGCCTGTAAATTAAATCGAATGCGTTACAAATCTCTTCATTGTCTTCTCTTGGCATGCTATAAAATGCTCTTATTTTAGTTGGCCATCCTTCAATGAAATATAATTCTTCGCCTAATATTTCGCCTAATTTTTTTTCAGCATCTTTGGAGAAATCAGCCCCCCATTCCATCGCGTAATCATGTTTGTTTAGTTTTTCAACTAATTCGCTATAATTATATTTTGGGATTTTATCCGGAATCTTCAAATCTCCTTGGCCAAGCGTAACTAAATCCTCGTGCGCTGTTTTTTTAACGCTCCTTAGAATTGACAAAGTTACATCTTCAAGAATGTTCATCGCATCATTGTGATCTGCAAAACCCATTTCAATATCCATCTGAGTTATCTCGTTTAAGTGCGTTGTTGTGTTGTGTTTTTCTGCTCTAAAAACAGGCATTGTGATAAATACTTTATCCATTCCTCCGATTACTGCCATCTGTTTGTATAACTGCGGAGATTGGACTAAGTAAGCTGGTGTTTCAAAGTATTGTATCTGGAAAACATCTGATCCTCCTTCAGTAGCTGCGCCAGTAATACAAGAAGGATGTATTTCAAGAAATCCTAATTCAACTAATCTTTGCCTAAATGTTGTAGCGACAATAGATTTTATATGAAATATTGCGGATGTTGTTTTCTTTCTTAAATCAACATATCTATAATCAAGTCTTGTGTCTATTTCGGCCTTTACTACATCGCTAGGGTCAACTGGCAACTTATGCTCTACCTTACTTAGTATCTCAACTGAAGATGGGACTAATTCAACTCCGTCTGGCGCGATTTTGTTTGCGACAATTTTCCCTTTAAACGCTACGACATCTTCTCTGTTTAGTTTCATCTTTTCTAAGATTGAATCATCGACTTTTCCAGCTTTAGCTATTACTTGCAATATTCCTGTGCGGTCTCTTAAAGTCACGAATTTAAGTTTACCTAAGTCCCGTACATCGTGTACCCAGCCAGCTACATAAACTTCGTTTTCAGTTTCTTTTTTAGCATCTTTAATATAGTGTGTTCTAAACATAATTTTTCCCTCTTAAAAATCATTTTTTTACTGCGGTTGATAAGACGCATGAAAATAAATAGTAATAAATTACATAAACGAAAAATACAAATACGCTGTTTAGAAAGTTAAATACTCCAATTCCAAATATTACATTAAATATGCTATTTATAAGTTCCGAACATAATAAAAGTGGTAGGGCTATTATCTTCCAGAAAAAACTAAATATCATTTCGAGTATGGCTGGTGGCGAGAATTTTAGTTCCTTGCTAAAAGGGAACTTAGATAAACCATCTGCCGAATATGTTCCGACAATGTGTATTGCTAGAAATAAAACGAATAAGATAATGCTCATCATGCTCGGGTTAAGTGGCTTAAGTAAGCTTTCGTTTTCTACCAATTGTATCACGTTTTCTAAAGCTATATACAGAACCAACTAAGTTTTTCCGATTTGGTTCTGGATGTCGTGAACGTCGAAACGTTCACGAGCATGATCATAAACCCCTTCTGGTGTTTATGACATAGATTGATCCAACATACTTGGTTGGATCAGTATATTTATTATATTTATATTAGTATTATTATTAGTAATATCTATACATAATATATTATAATTATTGGCTAAAAGCAGGTGTCTAGCATGATTCTAATTATTGATAATGGTTCACAGTATACTCATTTGATAAAAAGAAACTGCCGGGATTTGGGATTCGAGAGCGAAATTCTTAATAACAAAACTAGTTATAGCGAAGTTAAAACAAAAATTGAATCCTGCGATAAAATAATTCTAAGCGGTGGGCCAAGCAGCGTTTATCTAGATAAAAATGGCTTAGCTGGAGAAATCTTGGAAAAAATAAAGAAAAAGGAATTAACCAAGCCAATTCTAGGAATTTGTTATGGTCATCAGCTTATTGCTTATATCTTTGGTGGTAAAGTAGAAAAAGGAAAAAGCGCAGAATACGGGATAACCAAGATAACTACTGATCAGGAAGTTGAACTGTTTATCGGTTGTGCCAAAGAGTTTGATGCGTGGGCGAGCCACTTTGACGAAGTAAAAGAACTTCCAAAAGATTTTGTTAGTTTAGCTCATTCAGAGCAGTGTGCTTGTGAATCGATGAAACACAAGAAAGAGAAAATTTATAGTGTGCAATTTCATCCTGAAGTTTGGCATACAAAAGAAGGAGAGAAAATACTAAAGAATTTTTTAGATATTAAATGATTATAATGGCGTGCTTTAATGAAAAATCTCATTTCTCAAATTCATGCTTTAAGGCAAACTCCAGTTAAAGATATTGTTGAACAAAAAATCGCTGAGTTTGAAGAAGTTTTAAAATCAGAAGATAAAGTATTTTCAGAACTTTGTTTTTGTATTACTACAGCTAATTCTAGCGCAGAAATGGGTTTAAAAGTCCAGAAAAACTTAGAGAAAGAGATTGCTTTTTTGACAAAAGACCAGCTAAGCCAGAGGCTCAAAAGTCTTGGCTATAGGTTTTACAATAAGCGGGCGCATTATATATTCCATGCAAGGCAATTTCTAGCTATTAAAAAAATGCTTGCTGATTTTAATAACGAACGCGATGCGAGAGATTGGCTAGCTGAAAATGTACTTGGAATTGGATACAAGGAAGCAAGTCATTTTCTTAGAAATATTGGGTACAAAAATTGCGCAATACTTGATCGGCATATTATACGGACGATGCACGAAAACAAAATGATTGATGAGCAACCAAAGACGATTACTAAAAAGAAGTATTTAGAAATGGAAAAAAAACTTGACAAATTAGCAGAACACACTGGTTTAGATCATGCGAGATTGGACCTGTACATGTGGTACATGAAAACTGGCAAGATTTTGAAATAATCGTGTATGTTCTTTTTATCTACCAACTTCGTTCTTGTAAGCTTCCGACAAATCCTTCTGGAAGTTTCATTTGGAATCCGAGTCCTAATTCGGTTACGACTCCATGCAGGTTTTCTCTTACTCCGCTTCTATCCTGTTTAGCAGTTGTACGATAAATAATGCGAACTAGATATTCTTCTGATTTCTGTACAACTTGGAATAATCTTGTTATTCCTTTTGCAGAGAGACCATTAAACACATGGGTAATAAATCCTGTATTTGAACAATTCTTAGTAAGCAGTCCAAAGAGTGATGCCGCATGATTTGCACTAAATCCAAGTTTTCTATCATGTAATCTCCTTAATGCAACTAAACGGTGTCCAAATATATTATATAATTCTTGATTTGTAGCTAGTGCTAGGTCTAATGAAGTTTGAATTCCTATTCTTACAAGACGCTCTTTTTCATAAACACTTGGAAACGCTAAACGACCTCGTTTTTCTTGGATTAAATCTGGAACTGGTTCTGCAAGTCGATCAATCATTATTTGCGTGTCAATAGAAAATTGTCTAACTTTTCTTGAAGAACCTAATTTAACCGTTGGACCAATGTAAATCATTAATATCACCTTTTATTTTTATTTAATTCCTTCTTCTAGCTTTCGTCTAAATTCGCTTGGGATTCGCATTTCAAATCTTAGTTCTGCTTCCGTAATTACTTGGCCAAGGTTTCTAGATAGATCTCTCTTATTTAGATCCATATCTTCCCTATAAACTAAATCTACCAGTTCCTTACGTGGTTTTCTTACAACATGAACCATGCGAGTTAAACCCTGCGCTGCTAGACCTTCGGATATTTGAGAGATAAATCCAGCTTGCAAACAAGGTGTTGTTAGTAATTCAAAAAGTACACCTGCACTATCCGCACTAAAACCTAGATGTCTATTTTGTAATTTTCTTAATGTAACTAATTTCTGTCCAAAAATCGGATAAAGATCTTGATTTAAAGCTAAGGCTAGATCAAAATGGGTAAAGACTCCTATTCTAGAAAGTAATACAACTTCAGGCATAACTAGACGAAGTTGCTTACTACTTCTTTTTTCTCTTGCCATTAAGTCTGATACGGGCCAAGACAATCTTTCGATCATTTTCTGTGCATCCAAGCTGAATCTACAAACTCTTCTTGAAGGGGTTCTTTGAATCGTTGATCTTATAAGTGCAGTCATTAATATCACCGTTATTTCTTCATAGGCAAATGCTCCCAATTTCCAGGCAAACCACTTTCAAAAGTACGAAGTCTATGGCCTCCTGAAGTTGGACCTTGTTCCATCATTATACCTCTTAATCGTTGAGCACCATCCCTTGGAGTACTGGGTCTTAAACCCAATAATATCAGTTGTACTTGTTCTGTTCCAGTAAATACTGAAAAATCACCAAGATCTATTTCCTGGCCTATTTTTTCAGAAACGGTCATAGCATGAGCTCGAACTTTAGCTCGCGTATAATAAAGCGCAATTGCGCGGACTGCTTTAGCATGGTGTAATAAAAGATACCATGGTTCTACTGAATCATTAGGTTTATCCTGACGATAAAGTTCAACTACTGCATTCCTTATTAGTTTTTCTCGTTGTCCTAGTGTAGTAACAATATCATTTAATTCGGTTAATCTTCTTGATTTTGCAAGTATTTCTAAAAATTCAAGCCCGCCACCTAAAGCGCTAAAACCTTCAACATGTCCGATTGCTTCAACACCTAAAAGAGGTCTAAAAATTTCTTCGTGAATTGGTCTAGATGTTTTTGTTCGATCTTGAAATAGATTTGGTCTATCTGGAATTAGCAATTTGTTACCATATACTCGTTCTCCTCGCACTAGTTTCATTAATATCACCAAAATTAGTAGTTTATTACAACAATTTATTGTTCACAAATGTTTAAAAATCTCAATTATGTCTTAACTAGCATGTTAGGCGTCATAACAGGAACCGGACTTTATCAACTTGGGAAATTAAAAGATGTCGTAAGAGTAGATACTCCGTATGGTGCGGTTAAGGTAAATAAGGCAAAATTACATGATGAAGAATTCTATTACATTGCAAGGCATGGTGAAGGCCATACTATTCCTCCACACAAAATTAATTATCGTGCGAATGTCGCAGCACTTAAGAAATTAGGTGTTGACGGAGTAATATCTATATTTTCAGCAGGAATAATTTCCGGTGGTTACAAGCCAGGCGATTTCGTACTTTTAGAAGATTTCATAGGATTCAATGCCCCTATAACATTTTATGATGATTTTGCACTAGGCATAAGACACACAGATTTTTCAGTTGTCAATACAAAAAATTTCGTTAAAGCAGTAGATGAAAGCGCTTTTGCTAATAAAATAAAACTCAAAAAAGGAGGGATAATTGCAACGACTGTTGGTCCAAGATACGAAACAAAAGCCGAAGTTGAAGCAATTAAAAAAATGGGTGCCAACCTAGTGGACATGACTAGTGCATACGAAATGACCTTAGTTAACGAAATTGAAATCGAATACTGCCCGCTAGCTATAGCAGCTAATTATGCTTGCGGTATAACAAATAAGCCCCTTAGGAATAGCGAAGTTCTAAAACTACTTAAAGATGTAAAACTACCTGTTGAAGGGTTAATCCACGGAGTTTTGGATTATGTTAATGAAGAATAAATTATACTAATTTCTTAGCTTCTTTTAAGAAACCTTCTGCCATTTTTATTGCCATTTGTGCTTCTTCACATTGGATTTCCCGAATCTCAACATTCTCATCTCCGTAAATTACTTTATGTCTGATTGTTCTTAGAATATTGAGCTCATTTATGTACTTTTGTTCGATTTTACCAGAATAAATTTCTCTTAAGTATTCATAAACCGAATAATGATTCCTCTCCTTATAGCCATCTTTAAATAAAAATGCCCGTGCTGTATGAAACATCGCAGTGTAAGATGAGATTAATGAACTATCAAAAATCTCTGCATCAAGTTCTTGTTTTGCTTTCTCTATTTTATCCTGGGCGAGTAGAAGCGATTTTTGGGCTTTTTGTAAATCAGGTGTTGTTTTGACCAGATTTCCTTTTTTGATTAAGTCATCTATCATTATACCACGGGTTTTTCTCCATAGAGGGATACTGAATCGATTATTACATGCTCATAAAATATTTTATCTTGTTCTTTTTTCTTTTTCCACTCCATTATTGAGTAAACACTTATGTTTATTTCTCTTGTTGTTCCACGCGCTAAAACTGAAATTTCTCTTTTTCCTTTAATATCCAAATCTCCAACTACAATTAAGTCCATGTCGCTATTTTGGTCATCTTTTCCAGTAGCGCAGCTTCCGTATAGTAGAATCGAAAGTATGCTTTTTTTTGTATCCAAAATGTTTTGAATTATTTTGGCTTTGTCAAGTTCTTCAAGAGAAAATAAGATTTTCCATTGCCTAGTTAAAGGGCTTTCTTTATTTGCTTGGTATTGAAATGTATTCCCGACTTTATCTAAGGTGATCATACCTTTAGAGTACATATAATCCAGAGCTTGCTTTGCAGCAAAAACACTTATCTTAGTTTTTCGTGCGGTTTCGTTTACAGAATATCTGTTTGCAGCATTTACAAGAACTTCTTTCATAATACTTACAAGAGCGTATTTTTCAAGCATTTCTTTCATTATTTATATATAATGAATGTTATTTATAAAGTTTTGTTTTAGAATTTATTATTTATAAAAAATGTTTGTTATTTTAAAATAATAAAGTAGCCTATCATCAAGCATATTCTTCCAAAAACAATAACTTTAAAAAAAGATTGACACTAATACTTATTATGCACGTTCAAAATCCCGCTCAAAATTACCCTAGTCGCTCTAAAACATGTTTTCCTTTAATGTTGGCCGGAGCAGTACTATTTAGTTTTCAGCTTTATCTTGTTGCAAAAATATACGAAAAACCAATTCGAGATACGTCTTCTCGAGATACGCCTTCAGTTGCATTTAGCGAAAAAGATATGAATGAAGGTCTAGCTAAAACAACTTCAAAAAGAAATAGTTTTGAAATTAGACGTGCATTGCTTGAAGAAAATAAAACTCTAGTTGATCGACTCGAAGGATTGTCAAATCATTTAGAAACTAGATGCAGCAAAATTCCAAGACCAACTAAAATGGATCTTTATAAAGACCCAGAAATCAATAAAATAAAAAAAGAGATACAAGAAATCGCATCAATACCAGAAAATGCAAGTTTACTTGTTGAATTGGAAAAATTAGTTGATAAAAAATATATCGAATTAGAAAAACAAGAATCTCTAAATCTTCATTGTTATAATCGTTTAACTGGTGAAATGACTTCGATATCCGAACTCCTTGAAGCAAATCCTGATTTTAATTGTAGTGCTAAGATGGGTGAGGATCGTATTCGGGTTGTTGGTTGCATTGTAGGCAGTGACTCGATATTTTCTATGCAAGTTGGAGAGTTAAAATCAGCAATATATGATCGATTAACCGATTTAATTATTGCAAATCCCGAAAAAGTTCAATATATTTTGACGCAAGCGGGATCTCTCTCAGAAAGAGTTTTGTGGCCATACATCCGGATGTGCTTTGATTCTGATAAACCTTATCAAATTGATCAATTAATGCAGACTCTCGATAGTAATAATCAGAAAATAATAGTGGATGTTGTTGTTTCGATTGTAGAGACTACAGTGAATGATCAGAATCCAAAACCCATTCCGAAGTTTCAAAATCCCTTAATTGTTGATGCAATTAAGAAGCTGAATCCAGATTACTAATTATAAAAATAGTTTTTGATATGTTCTACTGTGTAACCTTAACCTAATCATTTGAGGTAAAATGCAACAGGCAAGTTTTCAAAATGAGAATCTTCACTCACAAAACTTAGCAGTTATGCTTAAAGATAATTTAGATCAAGATAGTTCCTACGTTCTGCCCAAATTCGAAAACGCTCTAATTATATCTGCTATTAGAAGGGGTATTTCAGATTACCAAAAACATTAACCTTTAAAACATATTGTTTCTAATTATATAATAAGGTGTAAGACTTATGCAAACTATAAAAAGTAGATTAAGATTAAGCGATGTTTATTCGATCCGAGCACGAATGAGTGCTGGTTTTAAGTCATTAATACAAGGAGAAAAATTTGGTTATGGAATTGCTATGGAAGGTTTATCAAAAAATGGTTTACCTGCTAGCGTTCAGCTAAGTTATTTTAACAAAGTTTTCCCTCAAGGAAAAGGACTTAATCGTCAGGAGTTAGGTAAATTAGCCGATTTGCTTAAGCAACCGGGATTGGTATTAATACCACAAATACAAGAAAGAATTGCTAGTGCATTATTGCAAGATGTCCGAAATCAGACTATATTATTCATAGAATATGACCGATCGGTTCACCTGGATTTGCATGCTCATGCAATTTTACTTCTAAATAGAGAAGGATTATCTGAAAAAGCAGCTGATTTAATTTCTCAAGTATATAATTTTGAACAAATATTTTCGCGTTTAGGTGACCCTAACTTCGCCACAAAACCTCATCGTTATCCTGTATCAATTAGTTTGCATCGCGATAGAATATTTAGAACTAACCCTGGTTTGGAAAAATTGGGAAAATTGATTAAGGACGCAATTTAATTTTTATCGTGTAACCTTAATCTCCTTAACCTGTTCCAGATATTCCTGGTGCTTTGCAAAGTATTCTCTACTTGGCTTTAAAATTTCAATTAGTTCGCGTGCAACCGTAGCCTTCAAATCGACTGGATGCAGTTTTCCTTCTAAATATATTTTCTTTAGTTCATCTGCGTTCGTGATATCTAAATCTCCGCCAAATTTCTCTGGGCGTTCTACTTTCATGGGTTTATCGCGCAATACTAAGTATTCAGCATAATCTATCATTGGGTTTCCTTCGATAATCTTTTCTGGACAGTAGGCTTTTTTGATTTTATTTTTAATTTCTTCTTCGCTATCATGGATAAATATTGCGCTATTTGGTACGCTTTTACTCATTTTTGCATCGATCTCAATGAGCTCTCGTGCCTCATTGAGAGCTCGAGAACGATCCGTCGTTCTCTGGATCTCTACTTGTTCAGTTTGCTCATGGCTCACTGCTCCTTGCCCACTGCTAGCGGGCACATTCATCTTTTGTGTTCCCTGTAAACCTGTTAGTAAATGATGATGCACTGCAACAAATTGTTTTTTGTAAGTATGGGATAATTCTTTAGCAAGCATGTGAACTTTTCTCTGGTCGGTTCCAGCATGAGCAATCTGGACATCGAGTTTGAAAATATCTGCTGCCTGCATTGCCGGGTAAACTATTGATGCTGAACTAGTTGCTTCGGTTTCTTTTCTACCCATGATCGTAACGCATCTTAACATGCGATTTATCGTTGTGTCTTTGGTAATTTTTAGAACATCTTTCCAATAATCCCCATCATAAATGCTACTAGCTAGCACGTAATCAACTTGGTTTTCTTCTAAACCTAGAGAAATAAATGCATGCTTGAAATATCCTTTAGCAACTGCCTGGATTTTTTCTAAATCTCCACCAAGTTTCTCATTTATGTAAGCGTGATAATCAGCTAAGAAAATTGTTGGTTTAATCCCGGCAGCAAGAAAATCTTTTATTTTAAGACCATTGCAAAGTCCGCTTCCGATATGGACTAAACCAGATATTTCAAACCCAACATAGTGGCGAGGATGAGCGTAATTTTCGAATATGCTTCTAAGTTCAGCTTCGGTTACAACTTCAGTTGTCGGTTTTCTTTTAACTAAATCTATTTTTGTTTCTATGTCCATGTGTATCAACTATGTCTGTGTTCTTTACTTATAACGAAGTGCAGTTTCTTACTATATACTTGTAGGATGACGCACAAATATAATTCTTATGGCGTCATCAGCAGTATACCTTATTATATTGGTAAATATGTTATCTTAAATATCTGATTTTGTGTTAAAAGGTGGGTTTTTAAATGTTTTCTGGCATATTATATCTATATAAGTTAAAAGCTAGGTGAAAACTATGCAAGCACAAACAGGTTCCACAAGAAAAAGAGATAATGGATTAATTATTCCAAAAAATCTATTCGAACTTGATTTAAGAATTCTCAATCTCTTTCCTAAAGCAGAAATTTTACCATCATCAACACGTACTACATGTCACGTTTCAAAAGACGGCAAATTTGGAACTATTGAAAAACGGTTTCTGGGAGATTCACCAGAGGAAGATGTAGTTTTATCATGGACAACTGAACCTAAATGGAGAGCTAGCTGCGTAGAATTCGGATATGGCATAAAATCCAAATCAGGTCGTTCAGATGATTCATGGGACGATGCAGTTTTTCCATCAAAAGAACAAGTTACACGGTTCAAAAAAGCAATAATTCTAGCTGCAAAATCTGATTCAGAAGTTGCTGCTTTTGTTAAATTATTTGGCGAACAAATGGGGCTTTAGCAAGGTTTTCTTTTATTCCAACTTCTTTAATCCTTTCCACCACTCACAGGAGTTCATGTTTTTCATTTCCTTTAGTATTTCTTTCGCGCTTTTTGTAGTTAATCTTTTCTCGCTTTCGTTTATCCAGTCGGCACATTCCTTGTAGCCAATTTCTACGTATTCTTTAGCCTGAAAAAACATTTCTAATAAATCTGCATCTTTTAGTATTAATTTCTCCTTTTCAGTTAGGACAAAATCAATTTGTATTGGTAAATTGGCCATCTGATCTTTAGTTATCCTTTCCTTTGCTTCTTTTGTATCTATATATCTTGCCATTATCTTGTTAACATCGGTTAATCTTGTCTCAAGACAATCATGAAAAACTGCTGCACTGCAAATCTTTTCTGCATTTTCTTTTTCTAGTTTTGCAAGTATATATGCAATTGCAGCAACCCTAAAGCTATGTTCAGCAACCGATTCCGGATCCTTAACTGCGGCAATCCACCAACCGCTTCGTTTAACTCGCTTTAGCATACCTAGTTCAAAAATAAGTTTTGATATTTCTTTCATAATAATTCCCTTCATTCGCTATAATCTTCGTACGATAAATCACTAAACGAATAATCTATCGCATCTCTTTCAAATAACTGTTCGATATCTTCGCCTTTTAAGATCGAGCCGCTTTCCTGATTTATCACATACCGATCATTTTTGTATTCAAGTGATATATAATTAGTTTTTGATTTAGTAACTACTACCACGCAGTTTCCTGATCCTATTGAGCGAATCAGGGAACAAAGCAGTATTGATTTATCCATTTTTGTTCCAACTTTGAGGTTATCTATATCTTTCTCTGATAGCCAAAAATCAAAATTTAATTCTAAAACTTTTATTGTTTTTATATATTCAAGTATTTTTTCAAGTGCTTGTAAGAAATTGTTTTCGTATTCATAATTTTTTATTTCGGTCGTTATCTGCTTTGATAAATTCTCAATAAATTTGTTGTATGGAGAACATTTTTGTCTAATGTCACTAATAGATTTGGTTTCTTTTTCAGAAATCAAGTCCTTATATCTGGCAATAACCAAATCGTAAAATTTAATTTTTATGACTGCATCAATTTCGTCCATGCATTATAATATAATACGATAATAATTAAGAGAGTTAGCTTAGGTCAAATCCAGTAGTTCCGAACTTCTTTTAACACATTAAAAATAGCCACTGTTTATTCTGAT
>JBBSVN010000006.1:0-67581 GCA_038046765.1 Microcaldota archaeon
TTTTTTCTGCCATTTCTTTATTATTAAGTAGAAGCATTAACTTTTCTTTTTTCTGCTCGAGGTTTTCGCCCATCGCTTCTTTTGCTTCATTAATGATTGTAGAATCAAGAACAATACTTGGAACATCAGTTTCAGGATACATTCTTGCGCCACCAGATATTGGACGCATATAAGAAGTCGTACCATCTGCATTTGCTTTTCTGGTTTCTTGTAAAACTTCCATCCGCTCTGCTCTTTGGAACACTTTTTCTAAAGCGAATTTCGCTTTTTGTTCGCTAGAAATAACAATTGCAAACGCATCATGTGCGCTGCATTTTAAATGAGCACGTATTTTTTCTTTTATAGAACTATCTAACCCATATTTTGTAAAATCTTCATCGCTATGGATTATTCCAGCTACGCCAACAGTTTTTGCATACTCAGATAATTCAGTGCCATACCTGCGATTAGGCAATAGTTCTCTTCCTAAAAATCCGTTATGATTAGGTAGAATAATTGCAATCGCTTTTTCGCCTTTTTTTAACGCGCTAGAAATAAACGGAGTTGTAGAACTATTAAAAAAAGAAGTTGCATCAAAATATTCATATAAAAATTTGATAGAAGGTTTTTTCAATTCTTCAAATAGTTTAATCATTTCATTTTGTCGTTTTAATTCATTTTCAACAAGCTCTGGAAGCTGCTTTAATTCTTGCGCTCCTTTTATTTCAACTCTAGCTCCGCCTTCGGTTGAAACATTTACATCTTGCCTTATTGTTCCGATTCCACGAGCGACCTTACCTGTAGCTCGAAGCATCATTCCAATCGTCTGCGCTACTTCAAGTAAATGTTCAGGATCTTTAATATCTGGAGCCGTAGTAATTTCAATAAGCGGAACACCAAGCCGGTCTAGATTATAAACAACTTTGTCATTTTTATTTTCAACAATGCTTGAACTTTCTTCTTCTAATGCGATTTGAGTAATTCGGACCTTACCTTTTGAAGTTTCCAGGTAACCATTTAATGCGATTATCATAGTTCGCTGAAAACCAGACGTATTACTGCCATCGATAATTATTTTTCGCATCACGTGAACTTCATCAACAGTTTTAGCATTTAAGTGGAAACACATTCCAAGAGATACTAGAAGCGCTTCTTTATCAACTTCATGCGGCGGTTCTTCATCAATTTCAACTAAACAATTAATGTCATTAAAGTAATGGTATTCAAAAGACAAATCTTTTTTATGCTGATCGCGGGAAGTCTGATCAACTTCTCCAAGTTCGCTAAAAACAGGATGAAGCTTTCTGGTAATAACTTTATCCCCCGCTCGCTTTTCAACAACTGCACCTTTACAGGAGCAAAATAGTTTTTTAGTATCCAATCTCTGGTGAATCTCCAATCCGAATTTCATATTGTAACCTCAAAAGCGCTTCGTTCGCTAAATTCACCAGCATAGTTTGTATAATATTCTTCTTTAATTTTTTTCATGTCTTTTGTATGTCCTAGTATCCAGGATAGTTTAGTAAACGCGGTTTCAGGAATTATATCTAAATTATGGCCTAAGACCCCAACATCATTAAGAAGACGCCCGGCAGCATAAACATCAAGATTAACCCGCCCAGATATTGTTTGAGTAGTCATCACAACAGGAATATTACTATCAACAAGATTTTTTACTTCATTTAAAATTGAAACAGAATTTTTATCGTTGCTTGAATTTGTAGGAACGTGGCCTAAACCAGTGCCGATTAAAACTACGCCATCGTAATCGCTTAAGCTAGATATTAAATTTGGTTTAATATTAGGGTGAACATAAACAAGCGCGACATTGTTGTTAACCTTGGTATCAACCTTAAGCGTCTTTGTTTTATCAAATTGTTTATATTCTGAAATTTTTTCAAACATATTTGTTTTGTAGTCTACTTTAGCAAGTGGCAGCGAATTTATACTCCCAAATGCATCACGCCGTGATGAGTGCATTTTTCTTGCGCGCGTACCCCGATAAAGATGACAGAAATTATCGTTTACAGTTGCGTGCATACAGATTGCAACTTCAGCAAAATCTTTTTTAGCACTATAAATAGAATTAAGAAGATTCATCTGATTGTCACTACTTGGACGATCGCTACTTCTTTGAGACCCAACAAATATTACTGGAACAGGAAGATTTTGACACATGAAACTTAATGCAGAACTGGTGTAGTGGATAGTATCTGTCCCATGCATCAGGACGACTCCTTTAACTCCTTCGTTTATTTCATCAACAATCGCTTTAGCGATAATTTCCCAGTGCGCAGGATTCATGTCTTCAGAAAGCAATGAAAATAAATTTTTAGTGTGAATTGTCGCGATTTCATTTATTTGCGGAAATGAAGCACGAAATTCAGAAGGGCTTATTGCAGGAAAAACTGCACCAGTCTTATAATCGATTTTACTAGCAATAGTACCCCCGCAACTAAGTAGGGCAACATCGCCTCGATGAATGTCCTTTTCAGGTTGTTTATTAGCAAGACCTTGTTTTTTTATAAGTTTAATTTCTGCGTGCTTAGAATTTATACCAACATTATAGCCAGTATCCATTTTGATAACCAGAATTTCACTTTCTTTTGCCCTAGGCATAAGTAATCCTTCAATATCAAAATCAGAATTTTTTACATGTATTCTGTCTCCTAGGGAAACATTTAACTTTTGCAATAATCTTTCTAAGTCTTTAGAATACATAAATTTAACCTCTAACAACACTATTTAACAGGGCAGACATTTAAATCTAGCGAATTTTATTATTTTATTTTGTTCTAAGCAGAATAAGCACATTTTTTAAATACCAACAGACATAGATTATCACATGTCTAGGTTAAAAAAAAGCACATTAGTCGGCCAACATGCGATACAACCAGCAACAGCTTCAAGCCCTACTTTTGATAAATTACTTAGTAGAGCACCACTTTTAGAAGAACGTAGAGGAAAAAGAAAAGCACAACGTAAGAGCATGCAGGAAATTAAGAGATCAGTATTACTAATCTTAGCTAAAAAAGAAGCAGAAGGTAAAACTTTGCCAGAAATTAAAATAAATGCAGGTTTAAGTGAAACTGAGCAAAAAATTCTTGAAGAATTTGTAATTAATGATTTAACAACAACCGCAGCTGCAAGAAAAATAGGAGTTAGTACAACTGCGATTATTTTAGGTGTAAGAAGATTAGAAAATAAACTGCTGGGAAAAGATAGTCATGCGGATGAAAAGGAAAAGTACATTCAGATGACACATGATGAGCAAAGAGAGGAAATGAGGAAGCTAAATGCTAAAAGCGTAAGAGAAGCTGATTATAAAAACAGATATTTATGCAGTGTAGCAAAAGGGACGGGAGTTTTTTATGAATTTTTTCCTAGAAAGACAGATAAATACTTAGAAAGAGCAAACCGATTATTAAAGCAGTTTCAGAAGATAACTAAGAAAATGCTTAAAGAAAAAACGAAAGAGCAGATATTATTTTTATTTAAACCACCTGAAAGAGAACTTATAAGTAAACTATTTTTAGTAGAAAAACAACTGGAAACAGGACACGATTTAGCTACTGGCAAAACATGCCGAATGCTTAGGTTGATTTTAAGAAAATTAAAAAATGACACACGTATTGAAGAGCAAAACAGAAAACTCAGGGAAATGATAATTACAACTGAAACAGAGAGGATCATGTTATTTAAGAAACAATTAGATATCCAAGAAATTATAGTTTTTGAAGATAGGGGGACAAAAGAAGACGGACCAAGTTTATTGGTAGATATAGCAGAAAAACTAGGTATTAGTGATGAACGAGTAAGACAAATTGAATCAAACATTTTAAGAAAATTAAAGGATTTTTTAGCTGGGAAAAGGATTATAAAAATAAGCAGATCAAGGCATAGTTTAGAAGTAAAAAAATTATTTGAAAAGCTCGAAAAAGAGGGTCTGCTCGAGCAGATCAAAAAACAACTTTCAGGTTTTGAACTGCAAATCTTTTTAATACCAGTAACAGGAAAAACACTTAAGAAAATTGCGAATCAGAAGAAATGCTCTTACAAGCATATGTTTGCCAAAAGAAGGGCGCTGATAACTAAGATCCGAAAGATAAGAATTATTTTAAAAAAAGATAAAAGATAAAATAATTAAAAAGCTACCTTAACTTGTATATCTTAACAGCATTATCCTTTGTCTGATAAACTAAGTCAAATCCTTCGAGTTCATTAAGGAAGAAACCCTTGTAAATATTGGAGTCATAGAAGTACGTACCACTATTTATCCGATCAGAGTAACCATCTACAACTTCCCCATTTTCAACCCACTTCTTTTCTTTAGTGTAAAACAGGACTGCAGCAGAGTATTGACCAGAATCAGCACAGTTAAAACCATCATTCGTATTACATACTCCTTTTATGAATGCTTTATTTAATTTAAGATCGCCATTAGGGTAAGTTTGATTAAGATAGTACGTTACTTGCATCGTTTCTCCAGTTGCAAGAGTAGTATCTGCGATGCAGTAAGTTGGTTTAATTGAAAGGGATTTTACAGTCATCCCATTACTTTCTGGGACATATGAAAGTTTAAACGCAGTCACTCCTTGTTTACCAGTTGAAGCTGAAATAACACAGGATTGTACATTTTCTTTTGGCACGTAAATTATTTCCCAACGATGATTAAATTCACAAATACTCGTACTTGGTTGATAACTCACATTTGTTTCATTATTTCTTGAACAGGATAGGTAATTAAGGGCACCGAATTTACTACCAGTTAAGCCACCTAATACAATTTCCTGATCAAATAAAGCATAATTTGCACCAGTATACTTCATGTAGTTTCTAAGCTCAGCAGTTGTACCAGCTACATAGTTATATGCAACTTCACCAATCATTTGAGTTGAAGAATGATCATTTCTAATTACTGCATTAACCTGACCAAAAAAGTTTTCCCAGTGACCGTAATCCCACCATGAGATTACACGAGAAGTCCTTGGAGTATTTGTTTTAAACCACTCCATGCTATCAATCCAATATTCTGGCATCCTCTGGCATCTAAAACCAGCACCTTGTCTTTGCTGATCTGAAGGATTATTGATATCTGAAATTAGTGAAACATAACAAAGTTTTTGATTATACTGATAATTGGTTCCTTGCGAAGCGTATTTTATTGGGTCTGCTGCAGCACCACAAATATCCGGATCAGCGCTACCAGATAATTTCATCTGATCGCAAATAAACTGGAACTTTGGTTGTAAAGCAACAGGATTATCCTGAAACCTTTGGTTAAATGAAACTGAAAGAATTGCAGGAAAAACACCGTCATGTGCAAACTGATTAATTATAAAGATTGCAGCAATGAGCAACATAATTACAGTTCCAACTGGTTTACCTAAAATGAATGATTTTGAGATTCGATTAATTAGTCCTTCAAGTTCTGCAAATGCAATTGCTGTTGCAAAAACCATAAAGAAACCAAAGTAAATAGTAAACTTGGCTTTAATTAGCCCCACGATAGTTGCAGGGAATAAAGCTACAAACAAAATAACGATTGGATTAAACTCTTCTTTCTTAACAATTTTGTATATTGTGTATACAAGAGAGGCGAAGAAAAAGAAGAAGATAGTAGTCATGAAACTATTGGATTTTCCAGCAAATTGCAGATCAAGGTTAAAGACAAAATTAAGTAATAAAAATAAACCAGATATCAGATTATTAGTAATAAACGCAAGTGGAGCAAAAATGACATCTAGAACAGGGTAAATAAAGTAGAATGGGTCTGTAGAAGATGACTGTGCATTAAAAACTAATGCAACTACGCCTAGTTGGTCTTCAAAACCATTTCCAGCTACACCCTGTTCTGCAATCGTCCTTTGTAGAGAATATTTAAACTCAGCTAAGCTAAGTTGAGATGCAAAACTATTTTTTATGTATCCGCCAAACGGAGTGAAAAAGAATATGCCCAAACCAAGAACAACAATTGCCCCCAGAATGTATAGCGAAGTTTCATTATCTTTGATAAAAGGCCTTATGTAATATAAAAGATAACTAAACGCAAGGACTAGAGTTAAAATTACAAAATTTTTATTTAATATATCTAGGCTAAAGTTATAGAAACCACTAAGTAAATGAGCTAATAATACACCAAATAAAAGAATAATCGCATTTAATTTTATAAAATTAAAGAAAACCAGATTGTCTTTTTCATTTAAGAAAAGAATTAACGAATATATTGGAATAAAAATCATTAACACTGCTGCAGCCACAGTTGCCGAAGAACTACCTAAAACAAGCCCAGCATAGCCAACACATGCTAATGCCGCATATTTTATTGACCTATTTTTTAACATAAGCGCATAAAATGCAAAGAAAATTGAAAGGGACAAAAAGGCAAATGGTTGTATTTCCATTTCACCTGCTGCAAATTTAATTAGGAATATTGGCATAAAAGCAATTAAACTTGCACTTAGAAGACCAAATTCTCTTTTATAGTAAGAAGATATAGCAAGATAGATAAAAAATGCCAAGAAAGCTGCTGCGAGGGGCGGATAAATATTTGCAATATCAGCTAGAAGATAATTGTTGTAAGCTCCGGTGCCTTGAGTATAAAATGAGTACCAGATTGCTTCCATGAAATGAGGCAACGGCGTAGTTCTATGATCAACAATTTTATCAGGAAACCATGCAGTCTGATCATTTATTGGATTTTGGCCAAAAGTTAGAATTTGTTGAGTAATATAAAGATAAAAGTAAGGATCAAGTTCATAGAACACGGGAGAGTATGATTGTACCCTAACCCAAAATGCCAAAAATATAATTACAATTAAGATTATTGGAACAATTAATTCTCTTGGATTTTTTAGTATGGAATCTATTGTAGGCATTGTAAATGAAATATTTTCATAAGCTTTTTGTTTTACGAAAAGTGCAATTGCAATAAGGTAAAAAATAGCAACGGAAATAATTGCAGTGTTAAAATTGAAAAGAACACCTGCCATGTTTAATAAAAATGCAAAAAATGCAGGAATAAAAAATCCGATACCAAAGCCAATTAACAATTTTTCAATAAAATTTAACTCTTTCCTATTTTTAAAAATTGCAAAGGACAAAATTGCCCCGGGAAGAAAAGAAGTTAAAAAAATCCAAAATAAAAGAGAAAATAAATTAAATGAAATAATCATATAGAACTACCTAGATATAATATTTTAGTTCAGCCAGTTATTTATAGGTATTGTATGGTTGCAGTTTCAGATTCAAGGCTCATTGTTGGTTCATCCTTTTTTAGAATATTTGTGGATTTAACACCAGTAATTATTGCAGTTACGCGTATCTTATCAAATAACCCGCTATTTACTCTTGCACCAACTTTGACATTTGCCATGCTATCGAATTTTTCAGTAAGCTTTTCACCGATTTTGATACCATCGCCTAAAGTTAGGTCATCTCCACCTTCAATGTGAATGAGTGCACCTTTTGCTCCTTCATAATCAACATCAAGTAAGGGATGATCTAATGTATCCTTAATTACCGCATCAACGCGGTTTACACCAGATGCTTCACCAAGGGAGATCATACTTAGTCCACCGCCATCCATAATAGAGCGAACATCTGCAAAATCGATGTTCATAAGACTTGGGAACATAATTGTATCCGTAATACCAGTTACAGCTCTCCCAGTGATACTATCAGCTAATTCAAATGCCTTATCTAATGGAAGATTCGGAACATACGTAGCTAACCGATTATTATCAATTACAATAAGAGTATCGCAAACAGCCATTAAGTTTCGTAATGCTTCGTGTGCCTTTTTGATCCTTACTCGCTCTAAGTTAAATGGATAAGTAACAATTCCAACTACTATCGCTCCTTGTTCTTTTACAATTCTTGCAACTACAGGAGCAGCACCGCCACCAGTTCCGCCGCCCATACCTGCGCAGATAAATACTAGTTCGTTTTCTCCTAATTCCTGTTTTAACATTGAAATATCAGATTCAGCGCATTTTCTAGCTACATCCATGCTTCCTCCGGCTCCTAACCCCCTAGTAATGTTTTTACCAAGTAAAATTCTTTTTGAGCATGAGACCATTCGTAGATGTTTTCCATCAGTATTTATTGCGACCGTTTTAGCGCTTTTTATTCCTTTTTTAGCGAGCCTATCAACACAGTTGCATCCTGCCCCACCTACACCAATAACGCTTATTCGTATACTACTAGAATCAATATCTTCAGTCTTTTGAGTTGCAGAATTTGCAGAAGTATTTGCAGAAGTTGCTTCACTTTGAACTTGTCCTGAATTAGTTTTTACACTTTCCCTTGCAGCCCTTAAAATGTCATCAAACATAAAAAACACCCGAAAATCGAACGTATAATCCTTTGTATATTACTTGTTTTGTTTTTAGCAATACTAGTTCAAAGTATATACTAAGAAAAGAAATATAAAATCGCCTATTTATTGTTGTAGAAATATGTAGTAATGGGATTGTATTCGTCAGTAGAAATATTAATTTCGGTACATACATTTATAAATTAACTAAATATATTTCTAATTGAGAACAGATTAAATCAAAAGAAAATAAATAAACATAAAATAAAAATACGAGGTGTAAAATACATGTACGTAGAAAAAAGGGATTTACTTTGCAGGGATTAGTGAACAAACTATTTTTAATAAACGGGGTAGACCAAGTTTAGTAACTGGTCAAAAACTAGATTTATTATTTGAACTTTATTATACAAAAACGCATTCTATAAGGAAACTGGCGCAGATTTTAGGTGTTTCTAAGACAACAGTTTTACGCACGATAGTGCAAACGAATTATACACAGGTGGACTAAATATGGCCAGACCAGTTTATGCAAAACCAAAACAAAAATGGATAGAATTAAACCAGGAAAGTTTAGGAAGAAGATTTAGAGAAATAGGAGTACAATTAAGAGAACCGATAATTGAGCAATTGATTAGGATCGTGATTAGTACTGCCGGATCTAATGACAGCCCTAACCCACATAATACCATGCGCGCTTTAGATAAAATGTTTGAAAGATTGAAAATAGCGGGAATTAAAGAAGGAGATAAAGTCGAGAAATTGCTTGGAAGAATAGATGTTGCACCCGAATTATTATATGAAACAATACGTAGAGAAACTAAAGATTATGGGGAGCACAAGTAATTTATATATTTATCGTATCCCCGATTTTTGGAACAAATGATTTAAATCCGAATTTGCGAAGCTCTAAAGAAAGAGCTTCTGCGGAGATTTTTTCACCGTGAGTTACGAATATTTTATTCGGTTTATTTTTAAGTTTAGAAATCCACTTAATTAATTGATCTGCAGTTGCATGTGAAGAAAAACTATCGATTTTTCTTATTTGTGATTTTACTGCAAAAATAGATCCCATCATCCAAATTGACTTAGCGCCTTCCAGAATTATTCTTCCTAGTGTACCCTCTGCCTGATATCCTACAAAAAGCAGAGTATTCTTAGGATTCCATATGTTATGTTTAATGTGATGCCTAATTCTTCCGGCATTGCACATCCCACTTCCTGCGATTATTATACAGGGCGCAGCATAGTCATTTAAATCACGAGATTCCTGCTGGGTTTTAAGGCATTTTAATTGATTAAATGTAAATGGGTCAGAAAATTCTTTAGTAAGGTTCTTAGAAAAGTATTTCAGATTTTTTTTGAATACTTTAGTGACTTCAATTGCTAACGGACTATCCAGAAATATCTTTTGGTTTGGAAAAGAACCATCTCGAATTAACAAATGTAAATAGTACAGTAATTCTTGCGTTCGCTCAACAGCAAACGATGGAATCATCAATTTTCCACCCCGAGCATATGTTTCTTTTACAACTTTAAGCAGATCTTGTTTTCGCATGCTTAAATTTCCATGGGACCTATTTCCATAAGTAGATTCCACAATTACATAGTCTGCATTTTCTATGACTGTTGGATCATCTAAAATAGGGGTTCCACCTTGACCAACATCCCCAGAAAATAAAAACTTAGTAATTTTACCTGATTCAGAAACATGAATTTCGACCATAGATGAACCTAAGATATGTCCGGCATTATGAAATATTACTTCTAGGTCATTGCTAAGTTTACGTGGATTTTCATAGTTAACAGGACTAAAAAAACTAAATGATTTAACTGCATCTTCAAGAGTGTAAAGCGGGTCTCTTGGTTCAAGCCCAGCGCGGACTCTGCGTTTATTCTCTTGCAGCGTTTCATCTTCATTTACATGTGCAGCGTCTTTAAGCATAAGCTGCGTTAAATCAAGGGTTGGGCCTGTTGAAATGATTTTTCCAGTAAATCCATTTTTAACTAATTTGGGGATTAGACCGCAGTGGTCAACGTGCGCATGCGTTAATAGCACATAAGATATTTCTTTAGGATTAAATGGAAATGGTTCGTAATTTAGTCTCGTTATTTCTTTAGTTCCTTGAAACATTCCGCAATCAATAAGTATTTTTTTGTTTTCGGTTTCTAAAAGATAACAAGAACCAGTAACAATTCCTGCTGCACCATTAAAAGTTATTTTCATATTTGAAGCTACTGGATTATGGTTTAAGAAGATAACGGTTTGAAATGCTTAAATGAAATATAACGATTTCTTAGACCGTGAAAGAAAAAGTGAAAGACATGAGAAATAGAAATGAAATAATTTACAAAGTTTACGTGAATGAAGTTGCACGACCTTTAGGGAAAAATCCGCTTTCATTTGTGCAATTTAGTAAAAGAATTGAATTACTTGAAGATATTTATCGGAATGGAAAATTTTATGTTGGACAGAAAACTACTGGGCTAGGTGTATCGATAGATTTAGGATTTCTATTATTTGGTTTAAGACCTTATGCACTTTTAGGGATATGTGAGCACGAATGTTCTTGGAGCAGTGCTTTGGAACCTAGAGAAGATGTAATAAGGAAATATTTTAGCTACTTAATTAATTCAAGATTAATGATAGAAGCTGGACTTCAAACGCAAGTGCATATCGGACCAATATTATGTCATACGGGTTTAGGAATTTATAACCCTGAATTAGTGGCACAAGTTTTAGGAATAGAAATTAACTTAGTTAGAGCTACTTTACAGAGTTATAACTTTTACCATCCAGATTCTTATCGTTTGTTTGGTTACCCCCAACCACCTAGCAATAATGCAAATATTTATTTTGAAATTGATCGTTTTAGGTTTGGCAAGATTGAAAGCGTGATTTGTCTTTGTGATATAAATATAATCGATATTTCTTACATTCGCGCAATGGCTATTGCAACTTATTTATTCGCGCTTACGATAATAGAAGGTGGATTTGCAGCGCGAGCGATTATCAGAGTTCCGAATAAAGATACATTGGTGAACGTACTTGAAACAACGGTTTATGTCCAACCAGATGGCGAGATTAAAGAATATTTAAAAGACGAAAGACAAGTTTAATCCAAAGAAAGTTTTTTTATTCCTTTGTTACATAATAATTATTTATGGGGATATTTGACAACATAATTAATCAGGTAATTGGGAATGTTAAACGTGACGTAACTAATCAGGCTAGTTCAGGAATTTCTAGTACTATTAGCGGCGGGATTAACGGTGGCGTTAAAAAAGTAACAACTAAGGACAACACACCAAAATGCCCAAAATGTAAAAAAGTAATTACAGATAATTCGCTTAAGTTTTGTTCGGAGTGCGGAACAAAAATGATAGTAAGTTGCACAAAATGCCAACAAGACTTTGCTGTTGGAACTAAATTCTGTTCGAATTGTGGCGGAACGGTTGGATAAATAAAACAATACAAGATTATCAGGTAGTGAATAATTTTTTAAGAGCTTGAAACAAAAATCTTAGCAATGTTTTCGCATGTCGCTCTTTCTTAGAATTAATAAGCAGATGAATTATCGTCCTTTTTCTTCTTAATAATCTTAGTAATTTTATAAGTTCTTCTAAGAATTTTAATTGAGTTGAAAGCGCAACTAAAGATTTGCAGTATGGTTTACCCGATTTAAGATTTCTTAATAATTTTATTCGCTGAACTAGAAACTTTTCGATTTTTACAATAACTTCTTTGAATTCTTTGACTCCTTGTTTAGTAGAAATTTTTCTAGCTGTTTGTTCTAGTTTAACTAATTGACTTGTTATTTTTTTATTCCAAACTCGAGACACTTTTAATTCTTTTTGGTTTTGGTTTAATGGTTTGATTAATTTAACAAGCACTAAACCTTGAATAGATGCGAGTATTCTTGAGATCGAATGATTATCTGTTTTGTTAGGGGATTTAAATTTTACTTTTGCTGCGTCTTTGCAGGGATTTTGAGGCTTAGATTTAGGTTCATTATGCGAGTCGTCTTTTGAAGTTTTTTTACAGATAGTTGAGCGGGTTTTTTTAGTTCTTTTAGTCGGGAAATTAAAAAATGAAAAATCTTCGTTGTCTGTAATTCCGATCAGATGACCGTACAATCTCCTAAGCCATATGGTAGTTAAAATTTCCACGTAGGTATAGCCATTTATCAAACCACTTTTCGCGGTTGCGGCTTGACTTAGCGTTTCAGACTTCTTTGAAACAGAATCAGAGTTCTGTTTTGCATCTTCTGCGGCTTCCCATCTTATGGTAAAAGGACCTCTAGTAATTTCTTTTTCTGCATCTAATGATACACCGATTCCGGATTGAATAAATTGTTTTGGATTATCCGTAGTGGAATTCGATTGTATAGGAAATTTATTTGCTTTGAATTTTTCAGATTCTACAATTAGCGACGAAATAGATTCAACTTTATCAACACAAGAAGTTGAATCTGTTTTTAACAAAGTATCCGAAATCGGATTTTGTAACTTGGAATAGACTGGAATATCCAATGGTCTTAACCAGAATTGTTGATAGCTATTAATCATTGATGGTAGTTCTGCAAGACCCAAAACTGTTTTTTGCCTTAAATCATTAATTTTTGCTTGCATTGAAAGATAACTTATTCCAATATCTGCGTGAGCAACTAAAGACCAGGTATTTGCAGGCACGACTTCATTAGGTGACGACATGTTCAATATTATTTGCTTATTTAGTGGAACAACTGTAAATGCAGTAGCTACGAAAATAGTTTCGTTTTTTGGTATATTTTTAGTTTCTTGTGCTTGACTAAGTGATACTTGGGTTTCTAGCTTATTGCTATCCATTTTGTTATCTTTAGTTGCAGAATCATATATACTAACAGATGGTTTTCCTTTGCATTTGTCGCAACTCCCACCTATGCAATCTGAACAACTACCAGCTGCTTTAAAACCAAAAAATCGGTTTGTTTCCATTCGAATGTTCTTAACTCTAGCCACAAATCGTTGCAAAACGGTTTTGTCCACATTTTTTTGTTCTTGTGGTGGCACATTATCAAGCTCCTGCAATAAATTGCTGAATGTCTGGTTCTGGAACGTGGGCAGCAAACATGCTATCAATTTCGTTTTTAAAATCACCCAAAGAAGAAATTTCTTTGATAAGTAGCTTGACTTCTTTTGATTTAATTAGTGCACTTTTCATGATTCCTTTCTTATAATCATCACGCGCTTCGATAAGTTCTCCTCTAATTAATTCTAGTTTAGCTTGAAAATTAGACGGCATAGTTTCGATTGGTTTACTAAAACAGCTAGAGCACCCATTACAAGAGGACCGAGTTAAAGGATCGGGTTTAGGAATAAAACGTTTAAATAAGCTCATGATTATTTTAGTAGTTTTTAGGTGGATATATAATTTAGCCTAAGAAAGTTAGGCATGCCTAAGTTTAAATTATTTTGCTAGTAATATAATCAGATATGCAAACTAGAGTAGCCGAGAACTATTTACGTACGATATACGAAATAATAGAAAATCAGGGTTATGTTAGAACTAAGGATGTTGCTAATTCAATGGGTGTAAAGGCGTCAAGTGCAAGTGAAATGTTAAATAAACTTGATCAGGCCGGTCTAGTAATATATAAAAAATATAGCGGAATTAGTTTAACTAGTGAAGGAAAAAAATTAGCAAATATAGTCAACCAAAAGTACAAAGTTTTTATGGAACTTTTTGAAATCGCAGGAGTAGACTCAAAAGTCGCATATAAAGATGCATGTATTTTAGAGCACTATATAAGCAATGAAACAAATCTAAAAATCCAAAATCTTGTTGAGAAACTTAAGAATGACAAACAGTAAACTATGATAGATCAGAGACAATTTTCTTTACTCTTTCTTCAATTTCATCCCTTATTTTTCTAAAGGCATCAATCGATTTACCGCCGGGGTCTTCTAAGTTCCAATCGTCTGTCTTTGATGGAGGAGTAAGCGGACAAGAATCAATGCAACCCATCGTGTATATTTTATAAGCGCCTTGGGCCATAGCAGAAGTTAGAATTTTTGGAGCCTGTTTACTTATGTCAATTCCTTTTTCTTTCATGACTAAGATCGCGTGAGGTTTTATAGAAACTATCGGATTTGTACCTGCACTTACTCCGACATAAAATGGGTTCGTATTGTAGAAATTGAAAAAACCTTCTGCCATCTGACTTCTGGCTGAATTTTCCTTGCAAACAAATAGAATTACTTTTTTCACTTGGATCACGAAGAGAAATAAATTATAATCCAAAAATTACCTTAATCGCTAGAAAAACCCCACCGCCAACAATCGCACTAAAAGGAATTGTAATTACCCATGCCCAGACGATATTCCGGCTAACTCCCCATCGCACGTTTTTAGCATTCTTGGTTGAGCCAACACCCATTATCGAACCAGCGATAGCATGAGTGGTACTAACAGGAATTCCTAAACTTGCCATGGATACTAAAACTATGCCACCAGCAGTTTCAGCACAAAAGCCTTGATACGGTCTTAATTGAGTAATTTTATGAGCCATTGTTTTTACGATACGCCAACCACCTAGCCAAGTTCCAAGGGAAATTGCAACGTGACATGCAATAATAACCCAAAACGGAACATCAAAATTTGTAAGGTATCCACCCACAATTAAAAGAATAGTAATTATTCCCATAGTCTTTTGTGCATCGTTAGTACCATGAGTTACAGAATAGAAAAATGCCGAGAACAATTGGAGTTTTTTAAACCATTTATTTACCTTTTCAGGAGCACTGTTTTTGAAAATACGCATTACGATTAATCCTAATAAAAATGATGCTACAAAACCAATTAAAGGAGAAAGTACGATAAAAATTAAGACTTTGTTAATACCTTCAAACAACAGAACGTTCGCACCAACAGCAGCTAATGCCGCACCGATTAGTCCACCAATAAGCGCGTGACTGCTTGAAACGGGAATTCCAAAATACCATGTAAGGATATCCCATACGATGGCACCAATTAATGCAGAAAGAATCATTACAACAAATGCTTCTTTTGGTAAAAACGTTTGAATAAGCTTAGTGTCAATTATGCCTTTTCCAATTGTTGCAGCAATCGCAGTTGAAAAGAATAATGGCCCGATCAGATTTCCAATCGCAGCCATCGAAACCGCTTGCATCGGAGTCATGACACGCGTAGCAACAATTGTAGAGATAGCATTAGCACTATCATGAAAGCCATTGATAAAATCAAATGCTAATGCGACTAATATCGTAAATATGAGTAGTTCGATCATATGCCATCCAACCGCTTTAAACTTTAACTATGTTTCATTACAATATCTGAAATATATTGAGAGGATTTATCTACTTTGTCTATCGCAGATTCTAATGAATCTAAAATTTCTTTTTGTTTGATAACTTCGAGTGGTTCGCATTTCTTAAATAAAGCTGCGATAGCTTTAATGTAAGCTTCATCAGCTTTGTTTTCCAGGCTTTTTATGGTTTTACAGTGTTCCGAAACTTTAGCATATGTCTTGGAATGATTTATAGCAATCACGGCATTTTTAAGTTCCTTTGTTTGATTTACTAAAATATCTGTAAGGTGAATCATATCTTGCGAAGGTGATTGAATTTCATACGCAACCATCAAAGTAGCAACATGGTCAATTAGATCTACAATATCGTCAAGAGAACTAGCTAGTGTTGAAATATCCGAGTGATCAATTGGAACAATAAATGTCTTATTTAGCGCAGTATAAATATCGCGCATCAGCTGATCCCCCGTGTGTTCAAGTTCTCGAATTTTTTTGGCCTTTTCGTCAATATTTTTATAATCCGTTAGAAGGCCTGAGAGTTCCTGTGCCGAATCGTGTGCGGTTTCGGCCTGTTTTTGCATAAAATCAAAAAAAGGACTTTCCTGCGGTACTAAAAAGTTTTTTATTTTGGTTAAAGGCATAATGATTTCACCTGTTAAACATCGTGATTGAAAATTTATTTTTAAGAATACGTTTTGAACATATTAAGAAGAGTAAATTTTTATAGGTTTGTAATAGATTTAGAATCAAGTAAAAAATAGACAAAAAAATTAGTATGCAGGGGAAGAGATTCGAACTCTTGAAGGTACTAAACCACCAGCCCCTCAAGCTGGCGCATTTGGCCGCTCTGCCACCCCTGCATTTGGATAAACTTATTACAAACTACTTTTCTCAAATAATTCTCGCGAGTATTCAAAGAGAGTACCGCGCTAGATCCAATGAACCAGATAACAGTTCATTGACCGTTCAACTTGCAGTTGAACGCGCAACACAATGGAAAAACGAATGGTCGCGTCAGCAAATTGTTTATAATAAATATAAACATCTTACTTTAGAGAAAAGAAGTAAAATAATTATATACAATAACCCTTATAATAATTCCATAATAATAAATTTCATTCATTTGAGGACTAATTCCTATGATCGAACAAACATTAGCCGATATTAAGTCACTAGAAAATCCAGAAAAAGCCAAAGTATTGCAAGGCTTCTTTAAAACTAAAAAAGGAGAATATGCAGAAGGAGATATTTTCCTAGGAATAACTGTTCCGCAGTCAAGAGTAATCGCAAAAAAATACAACGAGCTAAAAATCGAACAGATTCAAACGTTGTTATCAAGTAAGATTCATGAACATCGTTTGATTGCACTATTTATTTTAATTGAAAAATATAAGAAAGCAAAAACAAACGAGGGGCAACGAAAGCAAATTGCTGATTTCTATTTAACAAACACAAAAAATATTAACAACTGGGACTTAGTGGATACCTCAGCTCATTATGTTTTAGGAAATTATACGTTTGACAAAGATAAAAAGATTATTTATGAACTTGCTAAGTCAACAAACATTTGGGAGCGAAGAATTGCGATAATTTCTACATTATATTTCATAAGGCAAAATAAATTTGAGGACACGATTAAAATTGCAGAGATTTTACTAAACGATAAACACGACCTAATTCAAAAGGCAGTTGGATGGATGCTTAGGGAAGTTGGCAAAAAGAATCAGGGATTAGAAGAAGAGTTTCTAAACAAGTATTCCAAGAAAATGCCAAGAACAATGCTAAGATATGCAATAGAAAAATTTAGTGATGATAAAAAAGCTTTTTATATGAGAAAATAGATAAATTAGATAGAAATAACAATTTTTTTAATAATAATTTTACAATTTTTACTTAATAAGATGTATAAATATAACAAAAAAATATATATTTTGAGTATTTTTATACATAAAATCGTACAAAAACCATATAAACCCAGCATGATCGATCTGATTGGGAGTAAAATAAAAAATAGTGGTGGATGGAATGAAGCGTTGCACATTCTGTAGCGACTTAGTTACAGACTTTATTTGTAAGCATGGAAAAGATTGGAAATGCTATTTCTGCGCCAACAGACACACCAGCGTAAAGATTGTTAATAAAAGCATAAAAAAAGAGAGTGAATTGGCAATCTTTGCAAGTAAATTACTTATGCCGAAACTAATTTCAAAAAGAAGTAACAGATTTGAGATAAAAGTTGATTCAAGAATTATTGAAGAAGGAATTATACCCCCATTTGCAACTGATGAAAACGAATTTGTATTACCCCCAGAAACCGAAGGATTAATAAGGTTAACAAAACCACACCGCTCAGTGCCTAGAATGACAAAAAAGAAAACTTACAGATTACATTATGGGGGTTCTGCCAGAATTTCAGGTTAGTTTGATTTTAGTAAATGTTTTTAAAAAAGTCTATTTATAGTATTAATTAATTGCTCCTGTAGTCTAGCCCGGTCAATTTAAAAAACCGAAAGGACAACGGACTCTCACTCCGTAAACCCGGGTTCAAATAACCGCTTTTTACATTTGTATTTCTTAGGTCAAAAAGCAGTTATCGCAAAAAATCTTCACGCTAAAAAGGTATCGTGAACGCGATAATCGAAAATCCCGGCAGGAGCGATTTTACATCAAAATAAGGCGGATTCTTTTTTCAGTTCGCTCATATACACGACCAATTAAATAATTTCGATTACCTACCTTAGAATTTTAGAACTGGTTGTGTATGTCAAGAATGACGATTCATTCTTGATCATGCTCGTGAATGCTGTGGCATTCGCGACATAGATTGAGACGAAAAAATATTTTTGTCTCAGGATATTGTACGAATCTCCAATAGCTAAGACATGTTTTGTTTCCATGTCTAATATATTTCGCAGAGAAGTATTTTATGATTTAGGGGGATATCGGTACGGTGGGATGAAGTTGCTGATTTTTCAAAGTATTCTCTAAGTATTCGCCTTCTTTTGGAATTCAAGATAACTTGAAATTGGACTATCTTTATTTCAGCCATGTACCTGCAATCGCCGATAACAATCAGATTTTTTGTCATGACTAAATGTATAACTCAGGGGGTCATTTTATGATTCGTGCCAAATTTGGCACTGGGATGCTAGGTTGAGAGCTAATGAAGATCAATATCGAGATATTTGGACCGATTTTCATTGTTTAATTCGTACCCACTTCAATAATTGCTATCTCGTCTTCTGTTAGTCCATAAAGTCCGTAAACTAAGCGATCTATTCTGCGGTTGATCTGTAAAATTTCTTTATCTAGCTTAGCACGTTCATCAGTATTCTTGTCCCCAATTTCCTCAAATCTCTTTTTCTTTGAAAGCACGTCCTTAACAAGTTCAATAAGATGGTCGGGACGAACCCCAGATGGGAGCGTTTTAATGGGAAGATTTCGGATGGCTTCTGGGTACACATGCAAATTACTACTAAGAATATGTTTAAAGTAGAAATTCAAGACTCTCGAGTTAATAAGTGCTAGACAGTAAAGTAAACTGTGCTTTGCAGAGTTTTCGAACATTTTGTCGGAAATCTTTTCCCCCTTTATCGTTACATTACGCAGACTATTCCAGGGTACACAAAGACTTACGGTGTCATTTGTATAAAAATGTTCATCATCATACGCCGCTAACAATCCCTCGGATGTAGATATATTCCGGACAATTAATTTTTCGTTCTCGAAAAGTTCGGGAAATTTAGGTCTATGCATCATGGTAGGCTGATAATTAAGATATAACCCTCTCCAAACTATTGAGTATCTCGACATATCCTTGCCTTCTATATAAGGCTTGAATGATTCACTTGTTTTTTTCTCAGATATTAGCCTGTCTTTTGATGCACCTGTTTTAGAATCGTGAGGTACGGCACCAATAACGATGTAGCATATTTCAGAAAGATTAACGCTCCCATGCGCGATTTTATCAATTAGTCTAATTTTCTTTTCATTCAGTTCAGTTCTTATTGTGCAACCTGGAGTAGAAAGGAACACGTTCTGTTTTATTGAAACTATATTCGTTCTTTCGAGAGATTCTAAACTTGTAGGTTTCACAATCTTTATCGAATTGTTTTCAGCTGGTTTATTCTTCTGCAGAACTAAAACACAGGTATTAATCGCAGCAGCTTCAAAAACCTTAATATCAGACAGGTCTATTAGTGCGACTATTTTGAAATCATTTAATATCCATTCTCTAAGAATTTTTGAGTAATTTTGATTTAGAAAAGAAAAAGGGATTATAAATGAAAAATACCCACCGCTTTTAAGTAATTTTAATGCACGTTCAATAAATAGGATATACAAATCAAATCTACCAAAGAACTTATCATATTTTTTTGATTCTAAGTAATATCTTCGTTCATTCTTTGGCATATTTTCGGGTCTAACATACGGGGGATTTCCAATTATTACATCAAAACCAGACCCATCTTTCAGTTTACCGTTTTCATCAAATTGAATTATTTTACTAAATTCTTTGCTCCAATCAAAAGCCCGTAACCCCGCGACAGCTTGATCCTCAATTAGTGAGTTGCCACATTTTATATTCTCTCTTAAGTCTGGCAAGCGATGTTTTGTTTCTGCAGCTTTTAGCAGTAGGTTAAGTTGTGCAATTTCAACGGCCTTTAAATCCAAATCTACACCATAGATATTGTTTTTCAGAATTTTTGTTTTTCTAGTTAACTTTGCAGTTTCATTCTCAACGTCAAGTTTTGTTTGAGCGTAATCCTTCTCCTTCCTTTTGTAATAGCTGTCTAAGGTGTCGAATGCTTTAAGAAGAAAAGAACCAGAGCCGCATGCCATATCAAGTACTTTAATCGTATCGATGTCATCGGGCTTCTTGTGCTTTAATATTTCGCCAACTGTATTTTTAACAATATAATCTACTATATCTGTTGGCGTGTAATAAATGCCTTGCTCTTTTCGAGTTGATTGGAGGCGTCCGATATACCTTTCATACATCGAACCTAGAACATCAGCATCTATGTCATCAAATTTGTAGGAGTATATCTCATCCTTTTCGTATGTCTCCTTTAGTATTTTGTAATAAGTCGCACTATCTATTTCAACATATTCACATTCGTGTCTTATTTTAGTATTCGATTCATCATAAGTGAAAAGCTTACTATCATAGATTAAGTCGTATTCCTTGAACAGTTTTTTCAGACACTCCATTATGCTTATTGATTTATCTTTTTCATACTGATTTAAGATGGCAAGTATAGTTTCGTCAGGTTTGGCTTCATGTTTTCTATCCTCCGCCGTACGAATAAAAATTATTCTATCAAGAAGCGTTTGAACGATTTCTTCCAGTTCTTCTTTTGAGTAATCCTTGCTATTGTTGTTCTTTATAGAGCTTTTTAGTCTCTGATGCCAGCCCCAGATATCATTGAGGAGTTCGTCATCTATTTTAACGGTTTTTTTTACCCTTCCTTCATCCTGAGCCTTTTTTTCGATAAGATCGGTTTGGAAAGCTTCTTTTGAAATAAGAAGCAAATCATCCAAACGATGCTGTAATTCTGAATATGGGAACCGTCTAAAAACATGCTTCAGAATAGAGGTCTCCTTAGTATCACATATAAGGATAATGGTTTCTTTGAAATTGGAAAGTACGGCCCACCTTTTATTTTTTGCTCGGCCATAATTTACCGCTTGTTTGAGATCTTTCTCAGTTAATTCTTGCACTTTTTTTGTTTCAAGAAAAAATGAAATATTCCCGTTCAAATAAAAAATATAATCTGGTCGACCATCCGGTTGGTTTACTTGCTCCTTTACTTCATTTAAATCACGGAAGTTCCAGCCTAATTGCGAAAAAAGCGGCTCGATATATACCCGGCAAACATCTCTCTCTGACTTTGGCTGATTCTGATTTTTGATAAAGTCTTCGGAAAGAAACTGAATTTCCTTCAAAAGAGATTCTTTATCCATGCGAAAAACACCAGTTTACAATTTTTATCTTATAATAACGCCAATTTCCCAGCTAATGTTATATGAAATTCTTTATCTACATATCCGTTATCTTTTAACTCTTTTAAATGTTGGTAAAGCATACCTCGCGTTCGTTCTAGCTTTTTGGCGATATCTGATATTGACTTATTCCCTCGTTTAGAAATTTCTTCAAGCAATTCACGCTTAATTGAGCTTAATCCAAAACTTAATTTAGGCAATTCAATTATTGAATTATTTTCAAGGTTATTGCAAATTATCTTTTCAACAAGTTCAGGTCTTGCATAGCAACCGTAAAGTACACCCTGAGCAAGTAATTTCCAACCGCCAGAAACATTAACGATTATTTTATTTTCTTTGTTTTCTTCTATAAGTTCAATAGTTTTAGATGCGATTTCAAGGAAATCCGAACCTTTAACTTTAACGATTACAATTTCGGAGACCTTTCCATAAACTTCTTTCACTTTAGATATGTCTTGGTTTACCTTTTCGTTCTTTAGACTATCCTCAGCTACGATCAATATCATCTTAGATGGTGAAAATGCATGCGCTGCAGCCACAAAGGGTTGGAATGAATAAAATGTCGATATAAGCACTGTGTCCGTCATAATAATCGCCTTACTTCTTTCTCAAGTTCCTCTTTAGTTGGTAAGTATAATTTGTATTTCGAAATAAATAACTTGTTCGACATACCCGCAGTTGCAAATTCTACATGGACATTCTCTTTTTCGGTGCATAGGATAATTCCAATTGGTTCAGAATCATTTTCCTTGTTTATCTCTTTTTTCACGTAATTTAAGTAAAAATTCAATTGCCCCGCGTATTCTGGCTTAAAATTTCCAATCTTTAATTCAATAACTACGTAACATCTAAGATAAATATTGTAAAAAAGAAGGTCGATATAAAAATGTTCATTAGCTAGTGTAATTCTTTTTTGCCTGGCTACAAAACTAAACCCCTGTCCAAGTTCAAGGAGAAATTTTTGAAGGTCGTTAAGTATTCTGCCTTCTAAATCCTTTTCAGCATATTCATGTTTTTCATCCAAATTTAGAAACTCTAGAACGTAAGGGTCTTTTATCAAATCCCCAGGCTTATCTGCAACACTGCCTTTTGAATCTAGTTTCATCAAAGCGGCTTTATCTTTGCTTAATAAGAGCCTTTCATAATGTAGGGAATAAATCTGTCTTTTTAGCTCTCTTACGCTTAAGTTTTCAGTTATTGCGTATTTTTCAAAGTATCTTCTTTTTAGTTCTTCATCTATTTTTATTAGTTCACAATAATGTGACCAAGTCAATTTAGGAGACACTGTCTCCCAATTTTGGTAAACAGAATAAAATCGCCTCATTTTACGAAGGTTGCTTGGGTCAAAACCCTTCCCAAATTCCCTATAAAGTTCTTTAGAAACAGTTTCAAGTAATTGTTCCCCATAAGCGGCTCTTTCCTCTCCTTTTTGTTCTTCTTCGACAATTTTTCTTCCTATTTCAAAATAAGCTTTTAGCATTTCTGTATTGACTGCATAGAATGAATTATGACGTGCATTGTTTAGGATAATTTTAATGTCACGAATTAAAGAACCTACATTGTTTGAGGAAAAACTTCTTTCAGATTTTAGCATATCTTCATTTAATATAGTTAAGCTTTTAATTCTTCTTGTACATAAAAACACTATACATTCTAGTTGAAAGATGAAAAATATGTTTAAAGCAGTACTTTTTGATTTAGATAATACTTTAATAGATTTCCTAACCTTCAAAAAGGAAACTGCAAAAGCAGCAGCTAAGGCAATGGTTGAACAAGGTTTGCCATTAAGCGAAGTTCAGGCTTATGGAAAAATATTCTCTGTTTATGATGAAAAAGGAATTGAATACCAGAAAACATTTTATGAAGTTGTAAAACCTTTTAATCTGGAAATAAACCAAGCAGAAAAAATCCAGCAAGCTGCGATTATCGCTTACTTGAAACGAAAATTTGAAATTTTAAGACCTTATTCGATGGTTAAACCAACACTAAAAAAATTAAGAGAAAAAGGTCTGAAGCTTGGAATTGTTACTGATGCACCAAGAAATAAAGCTTGGCAGAGACTAGTTATTACAAACTTAGAAAACGAATTTGATTTTGTAATTACACATGATGATACGATGGAGAAAAAACCACATCCAACACCATTTTATTTAGCTTTACAGAAACTTAATTTATTAGCTCCAGCTTGTTTATTTGTTGGAGATAATCCAGAAAGGGATATTAAAGGAGCAGAGGAAATAGGAATGAAAACATGCTTAGCTAAGTACGGATTATGGAATAAACAAAACGAAGTGAGAGCGGATTATGATATTGAGAAATTTGAAGATTTGATAGGAGTGGTTGTATGATTGAAAAAAAATATTGGGCTATTTCTGCATCGGAAGGTGATGAAAGAGACTTTTCAGAGATATTTTTTGACTTCGGAATTGCTTGTCTTGGTGGCAAGAATCAAAAGGAAATTGCAAAAAAAGTAAATGCAGGCGATTTATTAGTTTTGAAAAAAAGCCGTGGGGATGGAACGTTTTTAATTCAGGCCATTGGTAGAATAATTAAAGCTTTTTCTCTAAACTCTTCTTTTGATGATGTTGAAGGTTGGAACCTAGACTTTGTTGCTGAGGTTGAATGGTATGCCTCTGGCACTGATGCTCCGGTAGAAGGCCTAAAACAGGGAACAATTTTTTCTATTAATAAGGACTCTCCAAAACAGATAGCCGAAAACATTCTTGCACAGGGAAATCGCATTATTCAAAAAAACAAACTTTCAAATCTTCCGAACATTAAATTTCTGGAGCAGGAAAAACTTTTGAGTTTTTTAATCCAAAATGGATTGAGTTCAACTTATGCTGAGAACTTATCCAGTGCTATAAACCGAGTTAAAAGATTGGCGCTTTACTATAATGACATTTTAGATAAAAATGATTATAGAAAAGAACACTTACCAACAGAAGACGAAACGCGTGCCTTTCTAGTATTGCCTTTGTTGTTTTCTTTGGGCTGGTCTGAACAACGCATTCGATTAGAAATAAAAACCGACAAAGGTGGAGAAGTGGATATTGCACTTTACAAAAAACCTCACGAACTAGGAGATTCTATTGCCCCCTATGCGATCATTGAAGTTAAGAGGCTTACAAAAGGTTTAGAAAGAGCAAAGAAGCAAGTAATGAATTATTTTGAATGCTATCCTAGTTGCAAAAGATGTATAGTAACCAACGGATTTTCATATAAAGTATGGGAACGAGGAAAGCCAGATTTTACTGCTTACTTGAATATAACCAAGATGCTTGATGGCTATCGTTTTAAGGGTGGCGTTGGTGGCGCCCAAGAAGTTTTCAGGGCATTATTACCCCCAGAGTATTCTGAGTGATGTTTATGGTCTCAATAACAGGTTACGGCGGAGTTAACGAAATAGGCGGAAACAAGTTCGTCATTCAGGATGAAAAATCCAAAATAATGCTTGACTTTGGTTTAAGCTTTGGAACAGCAAATAAATACCTTGATGAATACCTCCAACCAAGAAAACTAAATGGTCTAGGAGATTACTATGAATTAGGTCTTCTTCCGCAATTAAAAGGAATTTACCGTGAAGATTACATTAAGCACATGGGAAACCCGGAAGAACCTTTGGAATACGATGCATTATTCTTAACTCACGCTCATGCTGACCATGCTTCTTATGTTCATTTTCTAAGAGCTGATTTGCCGATTTACGGCTCCCCAGAAACTCTAGCAATAATGAAAAGCATTGAGGATACTGGTTCAACTGCAAACCTTGACTTAATCACATTAACAAAAAGTTTTCAGCAGGGAAAAACCAGAGATGGAAGACCAAAAAGATTAGATGCAAGAGAACCTGGAATGATTGTTAAAAGGCCAATAAACAAAATGAACGGAAAGGTAAACATCGGAGATTTTGAAATAGAATCAATAACTGTAAATCATTCTCTTTTAGGTGCTACTGCATTTGTAATAAAAAATCCAAAAGGAGATATAGCATTTAGCGGAGATGTAAGATTTCATGGGAGAGGGGGGCATTTTACAGAAAATTTTGTCAAAAAAGCAAGGAACGTAAAATATCTAATGATTGAAGGAACAAGAATCGATAAACAGGATACTAAATCAGAGGTACAAGTTGAAGCTGAAATCCGTTCGATTATAAGAAATACAAAAGGTTTGGTTTTAGCAAACTGGCCTTCTAGAGATACGGATAGACTCTGGTCTTTTTACAATGCAACAGTACAGAACGATCGGAAATTAGTTATTTCATCAAAACAGGCTTATTTAATTGAAGAGCTTGCAAAAGAAGGAGCTGATGTTCCAAACATAAATAGCGACCATATTCGAATATTTGTCTCAAGAAAATACTGGGGATTTTTAGGGAGCAGTGCCAGCAAAGAAGAAATAGAAAAAGATTATGCATATGCAAAATGGGAAATTCCTTATCTTTATCATAAAAATATGGTAAGTTACAAAGAACTAAAAAATGACTATTCCAAGTATGTTTTAAGGGCCGATCTATTTGATATGACGGAATTAATTGATATCAAACCACCAGAAAATTCAATTTACATCAGGTCAGTCGTTGAACCTTTTGATGATGAAATGAAAGTTTCAGAAGAAAAATTAGGTAACTGGTTAAAGCATTTCAAATTAGAAAAAGTGCAAACCCATTGTTCAGGTCATGCTCCAGGCCCCGATCTCTTAAGAATTGTTGATGAAATTAACCCAGAATTTGTAATCCCAATACATACGACTCACCCGGAAAAGTTCAGAGACTTAGGTCCAAAATGGATTAACCCGGAAGTTGGAAAGAAGATTGAAATTTAGTATCTTTGATCAAAGCTACAATCCAAAGGTGCTGATTCTAATACACTTGCAAAGAACCAAAATACTTCAAAGATATACCTACTGTTTTGAAAATAACGAAAAATGTGCAATACTAGATATATGGTCTAATATTTATGTAAATATTCACTTATTTATCATACAAATGGTATTTTTTTATTTTCCATTCCACTGTACTAAAATCTAAGTTTTATAATCTTGCTATAGATTTTTAATCAGTTCTTATATTATATAATAGTATTAACAGGTTGTAAAATGGTCAATGAAACACCAGTGGGTAAATCCGAGACGAGAAGCGAACGCTTCAAACGGGTAGCTGAAAAAAGGACGCGAAAAATTCTCAATGAAATTCGTATCTTAAGTAATTGTTCAAATCGTTCAGTGTATGAGTATACTGAAGATGACCTAAACAAAATATTCGGAGCAATCGACGAAGCAGTTAAACAAGCAAAATCAAAATTTTCAGGTGATAAAAAAATAGAATTTAAACTTTAGAATACATCGAGCATTCATCGCTGCGCTAACAGCATCGTGCTCGAAGATTCAGTGATATATATGTCCTATCCCGCAATGTATAAAAATCTTAGTATTAGTAATTCCGAAGAACTAGTAGATGTTTCGTTGTCACTTCCTAAAGCGTTGGTACCCGTTATAAAATTAACCGAAATTAGTACCTATTCTCCTTGGGATCATATAAATTGCCAAGCTGTTTTTGTTCGCATGCAAGATTTATTACAAAACAATGGCAAAAATTTCAATAAGACCTACGAAAAAATTTGCAATGCAGATGGATTCCATAATTTTCTTGGATATAATCGCAAGATCTTCCTTTCAACAATAATGCGTGACAAGACCTTGTTTGGTTGTAGCGTTGACATGTATACTGAACTTATTCGTAATCTCAAGCCAGATTATTTTATGACTTTGGATTGTGAAACTTATGAAGGAGAAAATAACCTTGCTGAAAACGAACTTTATCGGGTACTTCGAGAATCAAAGGAAATCATAACTAAATGCAGTAACAGTTCCCCCATCGGTTTAGTCAAGGGTGCGTGTTTATCTCAAATTCAAGAGTATTCGTATGCCTTATCACTCATGAATATAAAACAAATGATATTCCATATCGGTGATTTTTTGTATCGTGGTGATAATCTAATGATTGAAAAGGCTCGTCGATATGCAAGTACTATTAGAACTAATTGTGAAACTCTTGCTTTGTATGGAATTGGCTCGCAATGTCATTTCAGAAAATTCTACTTTGCAGATGCATTCATAACTCAAAGTCATTATGTAAATGCATTTTATGGGCAGGCGTTCTTTAATGGTAAATGGCATCCCTGCCATCGTAAAGTCGACACAAAACTTATAATGAGTAATCTTCGTGAGATGAATCAATCTCTAGAGGAAATAGATAAACATAAACAAAGAGGATTGATACAATGGGCGGAGGCACCAGAGCAGATAGACAGTCCTACGCTACTTCCAGACTTGGAGGTGCAGAGGCGCATGCAAAAGACAACAATTTTCGGAGTTTGAATAACTACAATGAAGGGGTAAAACCAAGAGTTTTTATTAGTTTTCACATTGAAAACGAATCTCAGGTTAATCTTCTAAGGTATCAATCTAAGACTTCAGATAAGCTTGAATTTACTGATTACTCTGTTAAAGAACCTTTTGATGAAGCTTGGAAAACACAGTGTACTGAAAGAATACGGCAATCAAGTGTCGTAGTTGTTGTGATAGGTGAGGAAACTCATACACGGGAAGCGGTTCTCTGGGAGATAAGAAAAGCACATGAGCTAGGTAAACCTGTGATCGGAATGCGCATTCATAGTGATAAAAATCATTCAGTTCCAGAACCAATGCTTGAACATGGAGATAAAGTAATTCCATGGAATCTTGATAGACTACAAAACGAGCTCGACAGTCAAGTAAACAACTGAGGCGATTTAAATGGTTAAAACAGACCCAACCTTGTTAAGGCAATATGAACTTCTGGTTAATTCGGCAATTCAAATTACTGAATGGCGGCAAACCACAAATAGTTTTTATCTTACAGTTAATACTACGCTCTTAGCTGTAGCTTCTTATCTATTTGGTTCTTCTCCCCCCACGGTTCAGGTTATTGGTATTATTGGATTTATTATATCTTTCCTTTGGTACCAGAACATAACCTACTTTCGGAATCTAAACAGTGCCAAGTTTAAAGTAATTCACACTCTTGAGAAGAAACTACCAGTACAGATGTTCAAATTGGAAGAGGATATTTTCAAAAAAGAAAAGGGTCAATACGCTACTCAAATCGAAAGATGGACTCCATTATTATTTGTTTTAGCATATGGACTAGTATTAATTATTCAGCTTATGTCTGAGTTAATCAAAATAGTAAAATTTTGAGGTGGGTATTATGAAAAATGCGCATATAATTTTGTTATTTTTAGCGTTGTTTTTATTTGGTTGTGGCGACAAGTTCAAACCAAGTGTAGAATTTCAATTGGACAAATATAGCATAGATGTAAATAATGGCAATATTTCCAGCTACGTAACCGCGACAATAATTAGAAATGATAATAATCCGACTCCAACTGAATTTACATTAAAGTTTGATAACAAAGCTGACATATATGCTGTTGATGGAAAAGGGAATATAATTAAAACTCTTAATACAAGGATATTACAAGGAACGGGGGCAAAAGACACCATCCAATTTAAAATATTTGGTAAAACCAACCTTGCGAGTGGTTCTGACATATTAAATATTGTTTTAGATTGGAACAGTACAACGATTGATTCCAGAGCTATAACTGTCAATGTCAAGTGATTTTACTCAAGTGCAGTCTTTTTAACCTTTGAAACTTGACGAAATAAGTTTCAAAATTTTAAACCCTAGCGCAAGGTTTAAATCCTCTGTCCTTTAGATCAGATATCGGAGAAGTGTCTTAACAAGAAAGGAACGTTCAGAGCAACCCTAAACGAGTGGCAGGAGCGATTTATCTAATATATCGGGTAAGCGCTTAAAAAATTTACCGATAACGATGAGAAATGGAATTTCCTTTTTGTGAGTAATCGCTTTTAGCATGATTTCCTACAATCAAAATTATCTCCCGATTCGACTTAAGAATTTTCCAATTTTTCGAAAAATTGACGCTTCAATTTATGGATCATTGGAAGACACCTCGTTCAATTGGTCATAAAATCGATTTTTTCAGGAGGAGGTAATTAAATTTTACGTAATGGGAAAATCTTGAGCGCTTACTATATCAGCCCACTTTTACTAATTCAACAATAACAGCCGCTAGGGCCACGACCACAAGAAATGCAAGCATAGTTTGAACATCTCTTACATCCACTGCATTGGGCATCATTAGTACACTCAACTGTTTGACATTTCCCAGAGATACACCTTTGTTTATATCCGCAATCTGAACTTCCGCTACATGAATTATCAGTTGAAACGCTTGATGTTGAAGATGAACTGCATTTTCCGTCAGAACAAATATTTGAGCACGTATAGTTTTGCGATCCGATCGCACCATTGGAAGTACAATAATACTCCCGAACGATTTTAGAACTACTACTAAAACAATAATCCGTTCCTAATTCGCTTCCTCTTTTAGCCGTACCTTTAACAGCGTAATTAATTCCTCCATCTGAATCAGTACACTGGATTGAAGTTCCTGATAAATTTTTAGTGGTCGAAGAATTTACCGGAGTCGGTATCGAAATGGAATCACCAGTTTCGATTTGTTTTTCCAATTCAGAAATCGTACAGCCAGAAAATAGAATTACTATTAATATTAGAATTATTGACTTCATAAGTACGTTTCTTAAAAAAGATTAATAAATTAATCGTAAACTTTGCCGTTTTTCCTTTTATTTAGAATCAGCAATATTATGCAAGTCGTCGAATAGTTTCTCTTCTTAAAAGTAATCTAAAGGGTTTAGTAGGCTTGGGTCTATTTTTGAGTAACCTAAGAAAAACATCTCGATTTATGTCAGCTTCCGCCTTAGTAACAGATGCCAAAATTGCAGGTTTTGTTGTTGGTTTAAGAGAAGCAACTCCGCGAGCTGATCTTGGAATTCCGGAACTCCCGGTAGATTGTTGTGGTTGAGGAATTGTACTTACTGCGCTAGTTTGAGGTGCTTGAGTCTTTTTCTTTCCGCCTTGTTCAATTGTTTTGACTACGAGTTTCATCCATTTGATATATTCAGATTTACGAACACGCATCCCATGCGTATCGCCAGAACTTAGAACATAACATTTTTCTTCTACTTGGCAACTAGAAACCGCATCCTTAGGACTAAAAATTATTATTGCAATAAAATTACTATGATCTTTAAGATTAAGATTTTCTAATGTGTCTGTTAGGATTCTTTTTGGATATCTATCAAATGGCCTACCTGAGCATTTTTGGCAATAATTAGCTACTTCAGTTGACCATTCAGAGCGTGTGATAATTGTAATTTTGTAAGTATTAGTAGTATCGGTCGCATGCCCACCCAAACTTTCATATACATGAACTTTTGTGTTTTCATCCATTAGCTCACATTTTAACGTATTATGAATATTTGTATTGGTATATAATATTTAATCTTATGTCACAAATAGAAAAAACTAATCTAAGACAAATAACCCCCCAACTTCTTTTCCTTTAATGGCAATAGTGTTATTTAGTAGATGTTCTTTTTTTATCTGAACTATTGTTTGCAGAAGAATGTCATCTGCAATATTGTTATCCAGAAATTTAAGAGCATTGGTTCGATCGAGTTTAAGCGACCTATCCAGTATGAAAATTTTTAAAAATTCGGCACCATTTTCAGATAAAACAATCGCATCTTTAAGAACCCCGCTAATAGTGCTATATGGCTTATGAAGCAATCTAGTACTAGAGTAAACATTAATCAGATTATCTAAAAATAACACACCTTGGATAATTAACTGATCATTTTCTTGAAATTTAATAGCACGCTCGATTGCTTCCCAAATAACAACGGTTTTTTGACCAGTTTCATCAGTTACTTCAAACGAGAAAATAAATATATTTTTCCCATTTTTTATTATGCCCTCTTTTCCAATAATTTTAGAAACAGTAACTTTGAGATTTACAAGACTACCATCTTTTAGATTATTTAATGTATCAAATGGCGCTTTATTAAGAATTTTAATTTCGCCTTCATAACCAATATTGAGGTTTCCCATTTTTTCATATACATTATTAAGTTGGATTTCATCCCCAACTTTTATTTTAGATAAAAAAGAGATATCTTCTTCCCAGAATCTAAGTTTAGCATTACCTGTTTCGTCAGATATTTGTACATCACGATATTTCTTACCCGAAGAGGAGATAACAATATCGAAAATTCGACTTATCTTGGCTTTTAGATTAATATTTCTGGTTTCGGGTTTGATCTGATTAATTTTGATGTAATCTCCAGTATTTTCCTGTTTTTTTATTAACCCATAATCTATGGCAAGCATACGCATCGCTGCATCCTTAGTTAATAAACCATGGAATTCATCAATTTTTTTATCAATAGCAGACTCAAGCTCTGCTTGATTTAACTTTGTAAGTAGTTCGCTTTGAATGGAATTTTCTTTAGAAGAAGAAGGTAGCTCGGCCATAACATAGTATTACTTAAGAAAAAATTTAAAGCTGACTAAGAAAACCAGATAGAATGCAAATTATACTTAGATTATAAATGTGTTTTGATTAAATAATAACTATGCGTTCTTTAACAAGCTTAGAATATTCTTACCTAGTAGAAAATGAATTCAAGAAACTTATTGGAAAACACTTTTCCAAAGTCCAACGAATTAGTGAAACCAAGCTTCGATTTAAAATTGGAGATACCGATCTTATTTTTGAATGCGGAATAAGAATTCATCAAACAAAATACATGGAGGAAGTAGAAGAACCGACGGGATTAGAACTACTGCTAAAAAAATATCTTGATAATGCCAAACTCCTAGATGTTTACCAGCACAACAAGGATAGAATAATTGCATTTAATTTTCAGGCAGGAAAGGAAAAATGCTCACTTGTTTTTGAGATGTTTGGAAAAGGAAATATGATACTAGTTCAAAATGATTTGACACTAGCAGCACTCAAAGAAGAAACTTGGAGTGACCGCGTAATTAAAAAAGCAGAGGAATACAAATTCCCTAAAAGCAACGTAATAGATAATTTAGATGATGCAATAGAAAATAACAAGGAAAAATATATTGTAATCGCACTTCTTAAATTGCCTCTAGGAAAAGAGTATGCACTAGATATTTTAGAAAGATGCAAAATTGAGCAAAAAAGCCCATGCGCAACGATTGGAAAATCAGATATTGAAAAACTAAAAAACGAGATTCAAAAATTGATTTTAGAACAAAAACCAGTTGGATTTTACAAGGACAATAAAATAAATGATTTTGGTTTAACTAGTTTTTCTAAATATGCAGATTTAGAAGCTAGAGAATTTTCTAAATTAAGTGAAGCAGCTGACGAGCATTACTGGAGCAATAAGGAAGAAAAGAACCATAAACTAGATAAAATAGAACGTAGACTAGAAGAACAGATGAAAAAACTGGAAGAACTGGCAGTAGAAGAAAAAGAGCACAAAGAAAGAGGAGATTATATTTATGCAAATTACCAGCAAATAGAAGAAATATTAAAAATAGCAAAAACAGCAAAACTTGAGGAATTAGAGCAGAAGCTAGAAAAACTTAAAGCAAAAGTAGATAAAAAGGAAAAAACAATTGAAATTGAAATCTAATCCTTTAAATCTTTATTTAGTAAATATTGATCAAGAATCTTAGAAGCTCTTTTTGGATTATCAACGCGAAATGAGAGGATAGTATTGCTGCCATCTCTAGATATGATGTGCATTCTCTGAATGCTTATTTTTTCTGCCGCCAACATAGATGTGATCTTACTAAGCTCACCTGGCTGGTCAGTTAATTTTACAACTACAGAGTTTTCTTCTTCAGGTGTAAAACCAGAATTTAAAAGAGCAGATTTAGCTTTTGCAAAATCTTTTATTATAAGAGTAATCACAGCTTTACCAGCTAAAACATCAACCCCGACAGATTCGATATTTATTTTAGCTTTGCCTAGTACATAAGAAATGTCAGCCAATAACCCAACACGATCATCAGCAGTAATAGTTATAGTTTTCATATGCTCCACCCTTTTATGTAGATATACAATAAGCTATCCAGCTCACATATTATAAATCTGCGTATAAGGAACGTCGGCAATATGCAAAATATCTTCTTTTGAAACAAATTCTAACTCAAGCAATAATTTGGTCGCTTTTGAACCCACAAAATTAACTGAACCAAATCCGATTTCTAATTCTCGTTTGACATCTTCTTTTGTTGCTTTTTTTCCGACATAAAAAGATTTGTGACTTTTTAGATCAATTAATTTTTCCCCTTCCTTAAAGACCTTATCTATAAGATCCTGATCGCACACGGCAATTATTCTTCCCATTTTTGTTTGATGAATGTTAAGATACATAAAAAAGAATAAGTAAAGAGAATTAATAATGATTTGGAAAAAGTTAAAACATAGAAAAAGTTAGTTTTCCATAAAATAACTAGGGACATCATTTTCGTATAATAGCGTGCAACCCTTGCTTTCTGCATCAACCCGTTTCATAAGCTGCCATACTCCAGATTTAGTTTTTACTGCTACCGTGTGCCACGGGGTACCGTAGTTCGTATTTTCTGGAATTATATTTATTGGTACACGATCGTTTATTACAGCAGCTCTATGCACACTAAGCCGAATTGCATTTGGAAACTGCGCCTTAAGATAATCAGAATATGCCCTATTTCTGCGCATCATTTGTATTGCAATTTTTTTGCCAATTCGTTTAAGTTCTTCGCAGCCAGTAAGCCCATCATCAGAATCTTGAGCCCAAAATCTAGCTAGACCTACGTACCCATCTCGCACTTCTTTAATCGTTTCAATTTCATGCCTGATCGATTCTATAGATTGAGAATAATTTGCATCAAGTATTCGCCAGATGGAGTAATGTTCCAAGTCGGATAATGAATTGAGATTATCAAACCACTTTATTATTTGACGATCGGATAGGCGATTATACAGATTAAGATATAGATTGATGATATTTTGCATATACGTAAAAACAGCAGAATTATCGATGCCAACGATATCTGCGTAAGTAAACCCATCTAAAGCAACGATGAGTTCTGCGTCCCCATCAGTTGCATCCTTGATTTTAACACCAAAATCATATAATGATTTAAGTGCAAGCTCTTCCCCCTTATCCGCAAGCGAACCGATAACTTTTGTCCGTTGATTTTTAGATTTAAAGGGAAAGGCCGGAAGAACGAACTGTACTGGACTTCGATCACAAAAACTCATATCAATTTTGCGCGAGATATTGGTAATTGCAATCGCTTCTTCCTTTGGATCGACATAAGGTATACGAATCTGGGCTAGTGCACTCATAATCAGCTTAGATTTTGATGCATGGCTAAAGCTAGATGTAAATTTTTGAGCAAACATAGATAAACACCTAGATTTGATTTGGTTTTTGAACTTCCCGCAGGATAGTGCTCCGGCTAACACCAAAAATTTTACCTAGTGTACGAAGTGACAAAGATTGACTAAAATATAAATCCAAAAGTTCCGCCCGTTTTTCTTTATTTAGCGAACTAGGCCTGCCAATCTTATTTGTTATATTAGAATTAGTTACGCAACCGCAAAGATCTTCTCCTTCCTCTGAAAATACACCACCCTTTATTAGTTATCTTAGACTTCGTCTTTTCCACTAATTTCACCTCATTTTTTATGTTGTTAATTTTATTTATATGCGTAAGTATATATATTCGATTTAATTTAAAAAGAAGTGTCACGAAAAGAAAAAAAGAAAATAGAATAAATTTATCTCATCATATTATTCATCATATCCCGCATGTTTGAATAATCGGTTCGTACTCCTGTAATTTCTTCACTATCAAACCGTCCATCTTGCATCATTTTTTGCATGTTTTGATTAGATGTTAACTGATTTTGATACAATCGATCAAAATTAGCAAAGTCGCCAGAAGTCATTAAATTATTTTTCATCATGGATCCTGCCATCATGCGCATCATACCAGCACCAGCCAAGTTTGAATTAGAATTAGTCTGCATCATCCCGTACATATTACGATTTAGATTAATAGTTGCATCATAGTTTAGCCATAATAAAAAAATAGCAATTACTAAACCGAAGCTAGTAGTCCAAACAAACCATTCCGGAAAATTATTATCTTTTGCCATAATGTTTTCACCTTAAATTTATTTCATCTTCGGCTTAAATCCCCTCATAAACAAACTGTTTGTTACAACACTTACCGAACTAAAAGCCATTGCCGCTCCTGCAATTACAGGACTTAGCAAGAAACCTGAAGCAGGATATAAAATACCCATTGCAACAGGAATGCCGATTGTATTATACGCAAATGCCCAGAATAAATTCTGCTTTATCTTTTTCATAGTATATTTGCTTAATTCGATTGCAGTAACAATATCTTTTAAATCACTTTTAACTAAAACAATTCCTCCGCTTTCGATTGCAACATCTGTTCCCGCACCGATCGCAATTCCAACATCTGCTTTAGTTAAAGCGGGTGCATCGTTTATCCCATCACCAACAAAAGCAACTTTTCTTTTGTTTTGCTGAAGTTTCGCAACTTCGTTAGCTTTATCTTCAGGGAGTACATGCGCTAATACACGATCAATTCCAACCTGGTTAGCAATTGCACGCGCAGTTCGCTCATTATCTCCAGTTATCATGACAGTTTCGTAGCCCAATTTATGCAACATTGTTATTGCATCTTTAGAACTATCTTTTATAGTATCTGCAATTGCAATTAAACCGGCAATTTTTTTACCAGCACCTATAATAACAACAGTCTTTCCTTGAATTTCTAGATCATACATCTTCTTTACGATTTCTTCGCTCACAATAATTTTTTTCTTTTTCATTAACTCTGGATTTCCGACAAACACTTCGATTTCATCGACTACTGCTTCGATCCCGTGCCCCGGAATTGCGTTGAAACTTGAAGGATTACTAAGTTTTGTTTTTTGTTCTTTAGCCTTATTTACAATAGCTTGTGCTAAGTGATGCTCAGAATTATTTTCCGCACTACCAGCTAAAAATAAAATTTCATCTTTTTCTAGCGCCATCGGAATTATATCAGTAACTACAGCCTGACCTTTTGTTATAGTACCAGTTTTGTCAAAAACAACCGTTTTAACTTGATGTAACAATTCTAAGGATTCGGCATTCTTAATCAGAATACCGTTTTCAGCACCCTTTCCGGTTCCAATCATTACTGCAGTTGGAGTTGCTAAGCCCATTGCGCATGGACAGGCAATAATCAAGGTTGCGACTAGTATCGTTAATGCGAATAAGAAACTTTGGCCTGCTATAAAATACCAATAAGCAAAGGCTAAGAGTGCAAGCGCAATTACAGCCTGAACAAAGTACCCAGCAACAAGATCTACAAGTTTCTGTATAGGTGCTTTACTACCTTGCGCATCTTCTACTAATTTAATTATTTGAGCAAGCATCGTATCGCTTCCGACTTTTGTTGCTTTAAACTTAAATGAACCTGTTTTGTTTATCGTTGCACCGATTACTAAATCATCTTTTCTTTTATGAACAGGTAAACTTTCTCCAGTAATCATACTTTCATCAATGCTACTAGTTCCTTCAACAATTACACCATCTACAGGGATTTTATCTCCTGGTTTTACAATAATTATATCTCCGACAATTACGTCCTTTATCGGAATTTCAATTTCTTCGCCATTACGAACTACGATTGCAGTTTTTGGAGCAAGTCCAATTAAACGCTTTATCGCTTCTGAGGTTTTTCCTTTTGCAATCGCTTCTAGGTATTTTCCCAATAGAATAAATGTAATAAGCAAGGCTGCGGTTTCATAATAAATGCTCCCAGTAATGAATTCAAAACCAACTAGCACACTATAAACATAGGCAGTTCCAACCCCTAGTGCAACTAAGCTATCCATTCCAGGTGCGTTATTTTTTAATCCCTTAAAACCACGAATGAAAAAATCACGGTTTAGATACATAACGGGAGTTGTCAAAAAGAATTGTAATGTTGCCATATTTTTCATGAAAAATTCAGGATACTCCAAACCAACTATACCTTTTAACATTTCTGGTAATGCCAAGATTAAAACAGGAATTGTTAAGATAGTAGAAATAATTAAACGATTATGAAGTTCTTTCATTTCCTTATCCCGAGCTATTTTTTCTTTATCTACTTCTTCCCCTAAATCCAAGAGTTCGACATCATAACCTGCATCAACAACTGCCTTTTTTATTTTGGCAAAGTTAGTCTTTGATTTGTCGATTTCGATTGTGGCTTTTTCTAAACCGAAATTAAGTTCAGTTTTTTTTACTCCTTCTGTTCGCTTTAGCGCTTTTTCAACAATGTTCGCACAATGTAATGAATCCATTCCAATAATGTGTAAGTATAATTTATCTTCTCCTTTTTGGTCTATTGCACCAACATTACCTCCAATGTCCGCACCATATCCCAAGTTCTCAATGATTTGTTTGAAATTGCCGGGTGCAGTTTTAGTTTCTTCATATTCAACAGTTGCCCGAGTTGTTGCATAATTAGCATTTGCAGTAACTACACCTTCGACCTTCCTAAGCTTTCGTTCAATATTTAGTGCACAACTTGCACAGTGCATTCCTGTTATCGGAATTGTGATTTTTTTTACCATGGATAGATCACCTAATTAAATAGTCAATGGACCTTTTGGCCCGATCAGCATAAATGCGACTAAAAATATAGACAAAATTGCACTTCGTATAAAAAAGTCTGTAAGTGTATGCTTTTGTTTGTCAATTGCACCGCCTTCGCGATACATCATGTAGCTTAAACCAGCAAGAACGATTGCACAAAGCCCAAAGAAAATATATAGAAAAGCGACAAGATTGTCGTTAAGGAGCATTATGGAAGTCATTGCACCCATGACTCCCGCCATTATTCCAGCCATTATTCCTTCTAGCGCGCCCATTATCCCGCAGCATTTGCCAACATTAACTCCTAGCAATACTCCGATTGCAATGCCCACAACTGAACCGACGAACATCCCATTAGTTGCCCCAACTAAAAGACCGATTAGAAAACCGCTAATCATCCCGATGGTCATGCCAGCCATCATACCATTCATGCAAGATAAATTTTTAGCATAGCAGAGAATGTGCGAGTATGAAAAAAGAATTAAAACTGAACTAAGAAGAACTAGGATAATTACTGGAAGGTAAACTGAAGTAAATGATAAAAATCCAAAGTAAGTTAAACCACCAAAAAGAATAAACAAACCGGCAAGTGAAGCGATTGCATTGTTAAAAAGAGCAGATTCATTTTCAACATGAGGTTCGTTCACAAGAATTGAAGAGAAATAGGCTAAGAATCTTTTTGTGTCCCCTCTTTGTGTTTCTTTATTCTTTTCACTAAATCCTTTTTCAGCAAGGCTTTGCTTTAGAGCAGCAAACTTATCCTCATCAATAGATAGTTCAACCTTCCCGCTTTTTATGTTGATTAATTTGACTTTCCCGCCTTGTTTTTCAGTTACCATTGTAACTAATTTTTCGCAAGAATTGCAGGTCATTCCGTTTAGTTCTAAAGTAATATCTTTCATTTATTCCACCTGGTAGCCTTCTTTTTTTATGATATTTTTAATCTCATTAAGAACTAGTTCATTTTCGTAAGAAACCCTAACTTGACCTTTACTAAAGTCAGAATTGACTTTTGTTACGCCTTTTATTTCCGAGATCGAATCATTAAGAATCATTTCGCAGGATTTACAGTGCATTCCTTTTACGTTTAAGGTTTTTTCAATCATATTTCTTCACCTCACATTTTCCATTTAAAGATTTTAAATTCAAATACAACGAAACTAGAAGAAATCCGGTGCTAGCTATTGCAAAGTAAATACTTAATTCAGCAAAGAATCCAGTTATAGACCCTAATCCAAACCAGGCAAATATCGCCGGCTGGCAAAGAGGACAGGAACTAGCAAATAAAGATGCGAATATACCGAATATTCCTGTTGCTTTCTGCTCACTAATCTTACTAGTTTTTAGTATTTCATTTTTATGAAACAAAACTACAAAATTTATTGATATCAAAAACGCAACAATTGCAACCAGAATTAGATTGACTGGTTCTATAAATGGATTAAGTGTCAATTCCGGAAAAATTATTGCGTTTGAAGTAAACAAAAGCAAACTAAGAACAGCAAAAAAACTAGCAATAAGCAATGTAACTTGTTTTTTGCTAGCTAATGCTAAACTTAAGTTTTCAAGTATCATTTATTTACACCACAGTTAATTTACCAGGCTGGAACATCCTCATTCCGCAGTTGTATTCAAAAGTTCCTGCCTGACTTGGAGTAAAATCGACTATTTGTTCTTGTCCGTTTTGTGAAATTGCACGAACATTAAGTCCATAAATAACCATTGCCCTTCCACAGCCAGCTCCTGGATCTGCGCTAAAGTGTAGCCGAACTGGAACTCCTTTTTTTACAGTAATTTGTTTGTTATCATAAGTACCTGAACTTAGGGCTTTAATATAAATCTCTTGTACACCCGCGGAACTACCAGCACCAGTTGGATTAGGATTAGTTGAGGGTGGGTTTGTTGAGGTATCTATTGGATAATCATAATTTGGGTTAACTCCCTTATTTGAATTAGTAAACATATAGAATGCAAAAACAGAAACTATTAACAATCCGAATAACATTAATGTTGTTTTGTTAATCTTAATTTCATCCGACATTTTTTCAACCTCTTTTGGAATAGATTTATATATTTCATTTAAGTGAAACAATATATAATTAATGATGAAACAATCAAAAACTCAATTGAAACGATATTTCATAATAGTGAAACAACACAGAGTAAGGTTACAATTATGGAAGGAAAAAAGACAATCATATTCGGAATAATGGTATTTTCAATATTTATTTTTTTAGTTACCGTACTTGTAGTTGTATACGCATTATCTTCTAAAGGGCAAGAAGTTCCTGCGATATTAAACATATTTTTAGACTACCATTTACAGCTTATGATAATAATGGGCGTATTTGGAGTATTATCTGGTTTAGCTCTTTATAAAATGCTAAGCACAAAAATAGAAAAACAAGAGAAGGTAGTTAAGGGAAATTTAGAAATTATTATGAAATTCTTAGCGCAAGATGAACGGGAGATTATCAGGCTTCTTATGGATAAAGAAGGCATGACAACACAAAGCGAAATATCAAAACTTCCTGGAATGAGCCGATTAAAGGCACACCGAGTAACTAAGAAACTTGAAGAACACGGAATTATTTTTATTGAAAAACATGGAAAGATTAATCTGATAAGACTAGTTGAGGAATTAAGAGGATTGGAAAAGGACAAGAGCAGCTAGTTAGAAGTTATATTATTTTATCTGAATCCTTGAGCCTTTAGCAAGTTCCTTTGCAGATAATACCCCGCCTTTAAAAGCTCTTCTAACAGCACTCGGATCGGAATCAGGAGATAACAAAATTTCAGTTTCCCTTAATTTAGTTTCTATTCTTTTCAAAAAATATTCTAAGCTCAAACGCTTTTTTCCATCTTTTTCGCTTCTTAATTGAATGTCTAACTTTTCCTTTAACTGACCTAGTTCTAAGGTATTAAGAAATTTATCGATGCAAACTTCAATAGCCAAAACAGCATCAAAAAATATATCTTTATTAGGATTTTGAAGACCTACAATTAGAGAATCTACAATACTAGACATATGACCCGGTTTGATTGGTACGGGAGTACGTTTTTTAGCTTGAAGAATACATAGTAATGTAAGAGCTACGATATACCGCGTATTTTGATCTGAGTTTTCAAGGCATAAAGTCAAAGGCTCAAAAGCACGAAAGATCTTGATTTTATGGTCTCCAAGAAATTTCAAAACATAAACTGAATTATAAAGAAGATCTTTATTTGACAGTGCAGTACAAAGTTTATCAAGTACGATTTCTTCTGTTCTTGGGTCTTGACTAGCAGACATTAAAGCTATAACTGCAGCAGGATTTGAAGTTTTATTTGAATCTAGTACGGATTCAATCAGGGAATCGATCGCTTTTTCAATGCTAACTCCACTTATAGGAAGATTTGCTAAAGCTAACCCTGCAGCAGAACGGAGATTTTGATCAGGAGACCGTAGATTTTTTATTAGTTCGTCGATTGTTGATTCAGTGGTCATAGTATCACAATTTTTGTTACAATAATTATACTTAAGTGTATAAACAATTTATAAAGGTTGTGTTTACGTTGTAGTTGTCGATTTAACTGAAAACAATGTAAACGAAGAATAACTATTGTTTCCACTTTTTATCTATCGCATACCAAAGAACAAGTATTGAAAGAATTCCCAACAGAGGTCTAATCGGATTTATTACATCATACATAAAGCCAAAACCAAACAACAAGACAAGAAGCTTATTGCACGTGGGGCAGCTAAATGCCAGAAAACCTAAAATCCCCCCTCCAAAAGCAGTTTTGTTTGGTTCACAGATTTTATTTTCCGGAAGTACAAGATAAACCGCAGACAAAATAGATGTTACAACAAGGAAGATATAATCTAAAGGCGTTGCAGGAATCACGCGTATGTATGAAATTATAGGATTGGACAAAAGAGCTGTAGGTATTGCGAATAGTAGCAATAAACCAATAAAATAAAGAAATGATTTGACACGAACTTTCGAATCAGTAAATGAGAATATTATTGCGCGTATAAATTTCATAGTTGATCAATTCGTTTTTACTGCATGTTTTGTAATTTCTAAAGAACAACTTTTGTACTTTTTACAAAAATCTTCACAAGCCTCTGCCAGTTTCTTTTTATTATACCTCAAGTTACATACATCACAAAGGTAAATGTTTGTTCCTTTGTATTTTTCTTCTTTTACCATAGCCACCACTTTAGAAACATACAACCTTATCGCTATCTTTAACTAGCGCATAAAGTTCGCTAATTGATGACATTGGACACAGATTATCGCCAGATTTATTTCGAAGCTTTAAGCAAGTGCCGCACGCAAGAATTGCACCTCCAGATGAAACAAATCTTTCAGCTTCGCTCTTTGCAGGGAAATGATCTGTACTTTTTTCTTCATAGTCAACTGCTTTTCCTACAAGAAAAACACTTACGTCATCTCCTTCCTTTTTTGAGAAATTTGCAAGCCTAAATGCGTTCCAGATTGATTCTATATCTTCGCTGGATATTACAACCCCAAGTTTCATTTTAGATCACCTTATTTAGTATTTTTATTGCCACTTCCAATTTTATTAAGAATCGGTACAGTATAATATCCTGCTGCAATTCCTGCGATTGCGCCAGTTATCCATCTTATAAGATTGGTACTTTCCTTTAACCCAAATGAAGAAAGCCAGTAATAAGATGAATTATTAAAAATTCCTGCTAATAGCTGAGATGTGCCATCGATTCCCATTGGAATTAATGCGAAAATAAACCATATGCCCGCTTGTTTTCTTGTATCATTTTTTCCAAAAACAAAAGGATAGACGAGCATGATTAAGAACCAGGGTATGTAAATTGCATAATCCCTTGTGTCATTCGCAAATTTATAACCTATTTTCCCGTTACGCTCTACTTTTTCAGCCTTATTCCTTCCTATCTGGCCTTGCTTATAATCTGAAAAACTGATATTAGTATATCTTGGATCTCCATTTGTCGTGTAAAGGGTAAAAATCTTTGCGTCACTTTCCTTTCCCTGCACTATGCAATCTTCATAAGAATACACTCCTTTTGAATCTTTCATTATACATTCCGAACGATATATCCATTGATGATCATAATTATGCAAATTATAAAGCGCGGCGCCAGCCTGTTCAAAACCGGCAAAAATCAGAAAGGGTGGCAGGAGTATTGAAACGTTTAGTAAGAATAATACTGCAATTGCAAAATAATACGCCCTGCTTTCTGTAAATAAATTTTTGTTTAACATATATCTACCTTTCAAAATACTCGGATATTTTTTCATAAATTACCCCTGTAACAAAACCGAATATGCTCCATATGGCTGCCCCGATTGCAATATTTAATATGTTAAAGGGCTGTCGCGTATAAACGAATGTGGCATGCGTAAGGTAAGATACTGCATTAGCAACAATTTCCGCTGGTAGTACATAAATCAATGCCGCGCATAAAACTGAAAGAGCAGGGAACAAAACACCCAGTTTCTTTCCAACCAAAAATTCTTTACCCATATCAGATCACCTTCTTTTTATTTGTTTTTATTATATTAATTAAAATCAAACAGCACAGTTCCCCCCGTAGATTTTTACAGCAGGCACATCTTTTACTTTCTCTCTTATGCTGGAAGAACCCGAAGCGCTTGAATAGTTAAATGATAGAATTTCCCGTGGGTCAATGCTTTCCCAGCTTCTGTTTTGCATATCAAAATAAACCGCAAGCTCATAATATGTTTGCGGGAACCAATAGCTATTGGCAATTAAGAGGGCATCATAAATATTCTCCTCGCTTGCATTTTGATAAGCCATCCATTCGATTAACCCAAGTGCAGCCATCCCATGGTTACAATCAGGAAATGAAGTGGGGTTGTTGCAACACGGCCTATATGTACTTGAGGATATTTTTTCAACAAGCTGTTGCTGCTTTTTGTTCAGTTTTATAATCGGAACGCTCGAATAAAGTGCACCACCGCTTGCATCCCCAAGAGGCCATCCGCCGGTGCTGGCATATTTTGGAATCATGTAATCCTGTTCTGCCATTGTTCCGTTGTCAAGTACGTTATTTTTGTTAACCAAACCAAACGCCCAAAACAGATTTAGTAAAAATTGTGAATTTTGCCGATCGATACTTATAAATGCTGTGCTCCCATTTTCCAGTATCCCCATCTGTTCGCCATCAAGTGGATAACCGTTTCTTTGCATAACTAAACTAAACTTATCCAGGTTCAATGATCCACTTTTAATTGTCTTAGGTCCAAGATCGTTCCATTTTGCATTTAATATAACCCGCTTTGAAGGCACGACCTTTTCCAAAAGTTCGTTTAGTTTTTCTGTTTCATTTTTTTGAGTATTGTTAATTGTTTTATTTGCAATGCTGGTTGCGGCAGGGCTTGTACTGAGATTGGATACGAAAGAATTTTTCTCAACAGTAAAAGGTGAAGTTTTTGATCCTGCACCAAGGCAGCCGAATGCTGCAAAAATTATAAATGCCAAAAATAAAAAATAAAAAAGTTTCATAATTTTACCTCATCATCCCTCCCATCATGTTTCTTGCGTTAGCCCCATTTTGCATCATTTGATTTAATTCAGAAGAATCTATGTTGCCATTATTCATCATGCTTTGCATATTTTCACCCATACCTAGGGAGCTGTTATATAATTTATCGATTTTTTCAAAGTCACTCTGGTTCATTAGGTTATTTTTCATCATCGAACTTGCCATCATGCGCATCATTCCAGAATTCATCATATTTATGTTTGCATTAGCTTGCATCATGCCATAATTAGTTCTTGCCAAATCAGTTGTTGCACTGTAATTAAACCAAAGCAGTAAAATTACAATAACTAATCCGCTTGTTGTTGTCCAGACAAACCATCCTGGAAAATTATTTTCTTTTGCCATATATTTTCACCTCTAATTTTTACCTGTTTCAGACATCTTTAAAATTATTTTACCGAACAAAAACCCAGTAGTTATCCATAGGATTGCCCCAATAATCAAAAACAGGTCCGGCTTAAAATTTAGCAAAACCACACATATTGCAAACAAACCGGAAAATGCCAATGCTAGAGCATATGGCAAGTATTTGTTATAGGCAAGTAATTTCGTTTTTAGTTCATCCATTATTTTACCTCAGCTAGTTTTCTCCTCAAATCTTTTTCGTTTGGCACACCCGTAAATTCAAGTTTGCCATTGATAACTATTCCGGGTGCGGACATGAACGGATACTTTTGCAAAAGCTCCGGGTGCTCAAGTACATCGTACTCCTTAACTTCAATAGGAATATCCTTACTTATATTCTGAAGCATCCTTTTTACAGTAGCGCACGTCCCGCATCCGGGAGTTGAAAGAATTAAAACTTCAATCATGTTGACCACCTACATTATTACCTGTGATTTTCCTTTAAGATAATCTTCTGGTGCGCTATCAAAAGCCCATTTGCAGCTTGCACTGCAAAAATAATATGCTTTACCCTGGTACGTGCTTTTTGCAGCATTTTTTTCATCCACTTCCATATCGCATACAAAATCCTTTTTCATACTTAGCCACCTTCTATACCGTATAATATTTCATGCGCATTTAACCCGACATTAAATTGTATTAACCCCCAAATTAGGAATATGATTGCAACAATTACAACTTCCTTTTTAGCTCGGGGATTTCTTATGTAATAAACTCCTACAACGCTTAGGGTGAATAAAAGATTTGCCAAAGCACCGTATTCCACAAAAAGAACTTTTGCTTCAACTTGCTCAATCACATTTTCTATATTTGCTTCCCCTAACATCTTACCGCCGATTTTCATAAATCCGTAATTAAGACCTTCATGGAATATGCCACCTTCATACCAAAGATGCCCAAAAGCACCGTTTAGTAGTATAAAACTGCCCATTAAAACCAAAGCCCACGCTGTTGCTTTTTCAACATTTGATCTGCTCTTTTTTATCAAGTCAAGTGCATTTACTCCAAGTATTCCCAAGACTACTAAGAATATCAATGGTGTTGCCCTGCCTATTCCGTTCATCGCCATGAGCAAAGCACCCTGAACCGGATCTCCTGTTGTTGCTGCAAAGGTAAGAAGAACATAAGTTATCGGATTGGGGCAACCAACTCCGGCATTTCCAAGCAACAGACCCAAAAGGAAAACCTTCAGATAATCCGATTGTTGCTCGATAAATTTTGGCATCCCTGCGTAAGTTGGCAGATTTATATTTATCAATTTTAATTCCATTAAGCCAAATATAACCGAGGCAATACCGGCAAGCGCGTACATTATTCTAGTTGCGCTGTCAAGCCCCAAATACTGCCCCATTATTGCAACGACTGCACCATATATAGAAAGGGTAATCGTAAGCCCTAAGCCGAATAATATAGCCATCAGCAATCCTTTTCTCCATGCTACAAGGATACTAATTGGAACTATGACAAAAACCAGCGGAAGGGTACATGGTAAAAATATGTTCGATATCCCACCTGCATATGCAAGAATCATGGTTGCTGTTGCCTGGGGAGTTGAAGATAAATAAACCAGACTAAAGAGAATAACTGAAAACAGAACAAATGCAGATGCTACCAGAATTGTCCTACTGTTTTTTTCTGAATCCGTGACCTCTTTTTTTGGTTGTAGTCTATCTTTTTCTTCCATGGAATCAACCATTTATATTTTTTAATTTTTTTAGTTTATCATTTTATCTTTTTTTTATTTATCTGCCTAATATTAATCCGGCAACCAAAATGATTACCAAAACAACTGCGATTATGGCCATCCAGTTTGTCTGCCCTTGCGGTGACTGTGAACTCTGCGCATTTTGCGAGTTATGGTTAGAATGATCCATCTGCCCTGTATTTTGTGTTCCTTTATTTCCCGTATCGTTTCCTCCGCAACAACCCATATATTTCACCTTGTTTTTTATTGTTTTATTTTTCACTTTTATAGTTTCACATCGCTATTAAGAGCTGGAATAAGTCATGTAATGCAGGTGCTAATCCTGCAATTCCAACTACCAAAAACAAATAATTTTTTTCATCCTCTTTCATTTCATTATCATTTACTATCAAGTAGGACATTATTATCGCAAATACAACCTTGATAACAAAAAATCCAAGGTTTGAGCCGCTAAATATTTCCAAGGGCTTTGCAACAATTGATAGGGGCGTGTATATATTACCGGTAGTTTTTGCGTAAATATCGGTCATTACGTAGGTGATTCCCCCATCAAAAGCTTGTGAGAAAATGGGGAGCAAAGCCCATTTTGTTATTTTGTATTTTTTTATAGCATAGTAAGATATTGCAACAATAGGAAGAACAAGTGTAAAAGCAAGGATTGCATAATTAAAGTTCCTGAACATTCCTGCAAGAATAATAAAATTAGGGAGCCAAAGTGCATATCCAAAATAAGGTAGCAAATGTGGCTTTCTTATTTTATAAGTAATTAAAAGTGAGGCAATGAACAGCATAGCTGAGATAATGTAAATGCCCGGACTTACTGTCAAAAATCCATAGTTATAAATGCCGCTTGATTTAACGATGGAATAAATAAAGCCAAAAGAACCAGATAAATAATTGTCAATAATTCCGTTATTAATCGAATCAGTTATAGCCCTTACTGTAGTTCCAAAAAGGATAAATGGAAGCAAACCTAAAGCGAAATTTTTATCTACTAGTATGTCTAGTTTTTTTAACAATTTATATATCAGGAACACTGCTGCTATCGCAATAACTGCGTATGTCAAAGTATTAACAATGTTGTAACCGGACTGCATCTGAATAGGATCCAAAAAGTATGTGCTGATAAAATCCTTACTTTCCATTTTTACTGCACCTTTTTATTTTCCAATACTTTTTTTATGAGTAACAAAAATGCCCCAACCAGAATCACTGCAAAAATCCAGTCTGGAATTACCTTTGCATATTCAAGAACACTTTTTTGCGTTCCTTGCAAGTAAAGCGCGAACTCGATCTGGCTTTCGGTAGCAACAGTAATCTTATTCGTAAATGCAGCGTACAAAGTAAGGATACCCATAAGTATCAGGACCGCACCAGAAACTAAACTGGTTGAATGAATCGAAACTGATTTTCCAAATAAATTAAAAACGAAATTTCTCCCCTTAATTAAAGGATTTTCTGCAAGCTTATATTTTTCCCATAAAAGTGCAAGGGCTACAAGCGGTGCAACCATCCCAAAGACATAAGCCCAGCCAAGTAAAAATGCCTGAAAGAATGATGCACTTATAAGACTCAAAGTCATTACGCCTGCTAAAACAGGAAGACAACAAGAACTTGCAAAGCCTGAAAATAATCCTAGCTGGTAAACGGCAGGGACATCAAGTTTTTGCATGTTTGGTGCTTGTGGCTTAAATGGCATTGCAAGTGTTTTTCCTGCAAGCGTAAGAGCGCCTACTATAAGTAGAAAAACTCCACCTGCAATAAAAAGCTGAGTATGAAACTGTGTTGCAAGCTGACCCAGCCCAGCTAACCCAAGGCCAATCGGAATTAGAATTGTTGCAAGCCCCAGCATGAAAACCAGGGTCATTTTTATTATCTGCTTCCGCTCCTTTAGGATAAATGAAAAATAAGAGGGAAGAAGAAATGTGACACAGCATGGTGCGAAAAATGCAATAGCTCCGCTTAAAAAAGCGGCCAAAACTGTCGCAGTAAAGAACTCCACAATCATCCTAAATCACCTCTTATTTTTAATCTCACTTTATTTACCTGCTTAATTTGCTAATGCAGTTTTCATACTGCTTAACACTTGTGACACTGGAACATACATCGTACCGCTTCCCCCATGATGATTCGATGGGTCTATTGATGCTTTGTAAGCACTATATCTCCACACGATTTTCCCCTCGGTATCGACAAGGACAAATATGTGTCCCGGACGCTCACCTGGGTGCATACTATCCTTTAATGTATCATAAAGGTTGGAAGCAACAAGGTCGTTATCGTAAAGCAGCTTACTTGTTATGCCATATTGCATTTTATTCTTAAGAAGTGCTTGCGGCGGATCTACAGTAATCATTACGATTTCTACATTCATCTTGTCAAGTTCGACCTTTTGTTTTTCTAAGTCGACCTGCTGCTGCCAGCATGGTGGGCACATTATACCCTCCTGGAAGTACAGAAGAACATTTTTCTTCCCTTTAAGGTCAGATAATTTAAAGGTTCCACCTTCAACTGTCGGCAAGGTAAAATCAGGCGCAATGCTCCCAACATTATATTTCACATTAGCATCCGAACTGCCAGCATTACTAGTACCTAATAAGCCATAACCTATGAATGCAATAAGCAAAAGTATGCCAACAAAAGGCAAAGATTTTATTAAAACGTCTTTTATCTCCATAGTTTCACCTCAAAATCCAAATACAGTGGTTTCCGGATGCATTGCTTTTTGCATTGCAATGTAACCAACGATTAATACCAATACCCAGAAACCATTCTCTATCCACCCTTTATATTTTTCAAAAAATGGTTTGATTGCCTTTAATGGCATTTTTGACCACCTTCAGTTTTTGCTTCTGTGTTTGCAGAAGTTACATTTTGCTCGTCCTTTGGCTTACCTAAAAACATCATCAGGGCATGTGTTCCAACGCAAAGTACCAGTGCAAGTGGAAAGACCCACCATCCTTTAAGCCCGATGAACTGCAACCCGAATATCAAGACTACGGGCAATGCACAACAAACTGCCATTGCAGCAAGATGATTTTTTCTTAGGTAATTTAAAATTTTCTGAATCAACAAAATCACCATTTTAAAAATTTATTTTTTTATGAAATTCGATATGTCCTGCCCTGTTGCCTGCTTGAAAGTTGCAGGGTTGACAAACGGATAACACTGCCCATACTTGTCAGGATGGTGGCTTAAGTGTTCTACATTTTTCAGGTCAGTTATATCACCGCATTCACTTGGAACGTTTGCAACTGCTAATTGTACATTTTGTAAGGCATCTTTGCTTCCGCTACTTTCAATTGAAGTTTGTACGGCAAACACGCCATAAGCTGTAAATGCAAGTACCAGTACAACAATAGCCAATGCAAGGTATATCATTTTTTTATCCATAAGATCACCATTTTAGTTTTCACCCTACTTTTTACATTCCGGGATTTTGGAATGGAATTAATTTATACAAAAGGCTAACCAAAGAAAGGTAATTGCCGCTAAGGAGCAATATGCCAATCGCAAGGAAAACCAAGCCTACGATGAGGTTTACTTTTTTGATGTTAGATGAAACCCATCTAAGGTGCTCAAGTGCCCTTGAAAGGAAAATTCCGCTAACTAAAAATGCAAGACCAAGGCCAAGGGAAAAACTTAACATTACCAAACTCCCTCCAAGGAAATCTTTTGCAGTTGCTGCAAGCATAAGTGAAGGAATCAATGTCGGCGAAATGCAATGTGAACAGACAAGTGTAAAGAACAATCCAACAACAAAAACACCCGTGTATGAAAGCGTGCCGTCTTTTGACTTCCACCTTTGCGTTACCTTTGAAATTATGGAATCATCTGAAAACACGCCTATTTTCCAAAGAATGCTTTTTATTATTCCCAGGTAATAAAGCCCCAGAACAACAAAAAGAACACCCGCCAAAATGCTTGCGACATCAAAGAATTTACTTGCAAATGATGCTGTTATTGCTGCTGCAAAGCCGCCCATCAGGGAAAAAACAATAGTAAATGACGCGATAAATACGAGCGTCTTTAGAAAGACCTGTTTTCTTATTGAAGCTATATTTCCATTTTTTAAAAGAACATCCAGATTGAATCCGGTTATCGTAGTCAGATAAACCATTATCATTGGAATAATACATGGCGAAAAAAATGAGATTACTCCTGTAATAAAGGCAAAAATTAATTCAAAACCCATGCAGTTTCACCTCTTTTTTTCTCGCACGAAATATCGGGTTGGAAGATATAACCCCAGATCCAAAACCCTAACCCCAAAACTCAAAACACTAATCTCCTAACATCCCCCTACCTGTGCCGGAGGCAGATTTGCATTCGTTTTTGGAATTTGTACGGCTACTTGTGTTGCAGGAGCATTAGAGCCTGAAGCAACAGAATTACCTTGTGCATTCAACCTCCCTGCAATAATATTTCCCAATCCAAGAAGCTGAACTGTTTGCAGCGCGAATATCGCGAACACAACTACCCCGATTATAACAAAGACCATTTCTTTTTCCATTTTTGTTCACCTCAGATTTTGAATTTTGAAATTAGCACCCACCTACTTGTTGTGCCGCGCCACTTCCGCTTGCAACTACCGAAGCGCCATTTTCAATTCCTCTGTACTTGTTTGAAGCCAGGTTTACGTAATTAAACTCAATTCCCTGTTGCTTAAGTACTGCAGCTTTTTGAACAAGCGGACCTGGGAAAAATAATGTTTTCCATTTGGCCATCTCTTCAAGAATTTGCATGTCAGTATACTCCTTACCGTGGTTCTTTATCAGATATTTTCCTAGTCCCCTCATTGCATAACTGTGTGCGCATCCACATGCAGGCTGACCATTACTATTAACTAAAGTTGTCGCCCCACAACAATATTCGCATGCAATGGAAGACGCAATTAAAACATATCTCTTAAGGTCTTCGCCCTGTAAAACAATTCCGTCATCAAATGAAGCGAGTTTATTTATTGTCTGCTGTGTCAAAGTAGGATTTGCTTCTGAGATATCATCATACTTTATCCCAAGTTCAGCGCCATATATTGCAGGAATCCCTTTTGGCAGGATTTCCAATGTACTTTGCGCTGTCTGTGATGATGATGCACTTTGACCGTTACCAGAACCCTGTGCATTTGTAGATGCCCCGGCAGCATAAGAAGTTGCTGAAGGATTAAACCCAACTGAAGCAGGAGTTGCATAAATCCCAAGAATTAACATCTGATTTATTCCTGCAAGTACAGCTAGTGCAATTAGTATCCCAAAAAGTGCCTTGGAATAAAATGACCATTGTTGATCTTTTGGTTCTACCCTACGTACACCTTCTTCCTCATTAAACTCCTCATCAACTTTTTCTGCTTTGACCATCAGTTCACCTTTTATTATTTTGTAAGATTTACAAACTATGTAATACTTAAACATATCTATTTTTAAACCTTTGTAAGCCTTATATATTTTGTAAAGCTTTACCGATATAAAGCTGTGAAAAATATGTTATCAAAAGGCGTATTAGACGATTTAAGTCCCTTGGAAGCACAAGTCATAAATGTATTTATAAACGGGGGAAAAATGAAAGTACGGGACATTTATTCTATAATATCTAAAAAACAAAAAGTGGTGCTTACAAGTATTGCAGTTATGCTTGACAGATTATATGAGAAAAAATTAGTTGACAGAGAAATTGAAACATGCAGGGGAGGAACACGTTACATATATTTTTTAAGAACGACTCCGGAACAAATAGAAGAAGACCACATGAAAAAACATGTAGATACGCTTATAAGTAAGTTTGGAGATAAAGCATTATCATATTTTCATAAAAGATTTTCAGAAGTGAAAAAATGAACAGTTATGCTAATGAATTATCCTGTATAATCGGGTCTTGTTTAAGCACTTTTTTAAATAACCCGATAGGCATAGGGTCGGTGCTGCTCTTTGGATCGCTTACGATATTTTCTATTTTCAAAATAGCAAAGGCAAACGGAATAAGATCTAAAATTAAATGGTCTTATCCCCTTGTATTTAGTTTTCTTTTCCTGATTTCGTATTTCGCATTTTCTATGACGTGCCATGCAAGCGTGCCATTTTGCACCAGCCATGCAGCATTTTACAGCATCCCATTATCAATAATAGGTTCAGTATTGTTCGGATATGTCCTTCTGCCAAAAGCATATTTATTTTTGAGTAAAACATTTATATCAAAGAAGCTATCGCTTGAATTGCCGTCTTACGTACCGGTTTATATTGCAAACTCCGGCAAACCATTCGCATATTCATACAAGGGATTTGGAAAATGGATCGTAATTTCACAGGCAATGATCGATATACTTACAAAAAAAGAACTACAAGCGGTGTTGCTTCACGAGTACGGCCATTTATTAAATAATTCTTCAATTTATAAGGGAACAAGTTGGGCATATTCAAAGGTTCCGATCATTCAGGCATTTTTCAATCCCCGTGTACTTGAGAACGAGGAAGAGAACAGGGCAGACTTATTTTCTATAAAAACACAGGGAACTAAGAGATATCTTAATGCTGCAAAAAGAAAAGTAAAGGATTATTTTGGTTGTTAAAGATACGAAGACTTTTGCAAGAATAAAAAGGACAGGATGATAAAAAACGGTGAAAATTTGAATATTTCGCCCACAAAAACTCGAAGCAGCGTGCCTGACCGATGCTGGGAAATAGACGTAATCCGAGGTCTTGGAATATTAATGATGATTGTTTTTCATTTTTTCTTTGATCTTGATTATTTTAATCTTTTAAAAAATGATATGTATTCTAGCTCATGGCTGGTTTTTCAGAGGACAACTGCAACAATGATTCTTCTTGTTGTAGGAATTTGCCTTGCCCTCTGCTATAATAAGCATAATGGTGAGAAAGATCTTTTTGAAAAATATTACCTTAAAAGAGGGTTGTTACTTTTCCTAATCGCCTTACTAATCACTATTGGAACATGGATATACCCAAATAAAGGTTTTATCATCTTTGGAGTAATACATTTTATTGCGTTGTCTACTATCACAGGATATTTCTTCCTTCGATTTTTCTATCTTAATCTGGTTTTGGGTATTTGGGTTATTTTTGCTGGGCTAGAAATGGGAAAAATTACAGTAAGTACAAATTTACTTATCTGGCTTGGTTTATCCTATCCAGGTTTTTATGCTCTTGATTATTTTCCAGTGTTCCCCTGGTTTGGCATCATTCTAATTGGTATTTTCATTGGAAAATATTTTTACAAAGACAACAAAAGCATTTTTGGATTAGACCATGGTAAAAATTTCATTATTAATTCCATGAATTATCTTGGAAGAAATTCTATTAAAATCTACCTTGTTCACCAACCTATTTTGATAACAATAATCCAGACTTATTTGTATTTAATAAACTAGCTTTTTTACGGTTTCAATTTGTTTCAATTTATTTGGTGCTGACGAACTATCAAAGCACATTATGGTACACTACCTTAGTTCCAAAAGTAAGCGGAATATTAAATATTGAAAACAAGAAGAGTGTAACAAATAATAAAAATAATGACGACAAAAGAATCAAAATAACGATTAAAGCAATCTCGTTAATAGAATACTCCATACAAAAGCCTATTTTTCGCCAAATTCCTTTAAAATTTTCAGTCCTTCTTTTGTTAATATAAGATAATGGGGTTTGCCCATCGGATTTAATATTGAGAGGTATTTTTCCTGAATTAAAAGGTCTACATGCTTCTTAATTGCGACAGAGCTTACTCCCAACTTTTGAGAAATTATGTTTATGTAGCATGGATCATGCTGGCGTTCACAGTCTGCAATAATTTTTATTATTTTAACCCGCATATCAGCGCCTTTGCTCCAGTAGAACAGAATCGTATTCATTCCAATCTTTCCCTGATTGATTTCATTTCTCTATATATTCCATAGCAGGCTACTGCAAAAACTAAAGCCCCGATTATTTCCCCAAATTCCTGTATGAATGCAAGTAGTTCATTATTGACTGTGCTAAATGGCCAGAAAATCTTAAGCACATGCGTAATCAGAAAAGAGAATGTTGCAACACAAAAAGAAAGCCAAAACCATTTTCTGTCTGTTTCAAGATAGAGCTTAATCGAGAAAATAAATGCAATAAAGAAACCAAGTGTTGCAACATGTGTAATCAGTTCAATCGTCATCTTTCCACCTTTAGCTATTTCTATTCCATAATACTGGCGAAGGTTTATAAATATTATTAAATTAAGGTTAATTTAGAGTTAATATAATGTTAATGTAAACAAAGTAAATCTGGTGATTTATATAAATAAGAATATTATCTATGCATTTGGAGTAATCCTAATAGTCGGAGTTATTTTTCTTATTTCTGGGCAGAGTAATTCGAACGATCAAATACTTGTTTTTAATGCCACGTCTCCCTATATAGTTCCAAAAACCGCGATTCACTGGCATCCTTTACTTAAGATTACTACAAATGGCAAAGAACAATTCATTCCCGAAAACATAGGAGTTAATATAGGAAACATTTTGGATTCTTATTTGGGCGGAGGTATGTCTCCTTTGCATACGCATTCGGGGGCAAATGATTACAATTCTGATGGTCGTGTTTTACACCTTGAAAATTCCAATCCAAGCAAAAAACCAGAAACTCTTACGCTTGGATATTTCTTTAAGGTTTGGGGGAAAACGTTTAACAGTACCTGCATTCTTGATAAATGCAATTCCGCAAATCAGACTGTAAAAATGTTCGTAAATGGCAAGCAAAACTATGATTATCAGAACTACTTTTTGAGACAGAATGACAAGGTCGAAATAAAATTTGAGTAGGTGAAAAGAAATGGAAGACAAATCAGATACAAGAATTAATATGAAAAGAGATGAAGACAAAATAACCCTTAGCAAATCTACGGTTTATTTAGGTGTTATAGGAATTTTAGTTCTTATACTTTTTGCATCCGTATTTACGCAAGGGTTTGGAATTATAAAACAACCTGCCGCATCGATTGGTTCTTCTGTACCAACAGTAACCGGAGGGAATAATGTGCCTAGCAATGCACCTAGCGTTCCAAGGCCACAACCTACAACAGTACAGGCTGCCCCAAACGGAAATGGTGCTTTAATCGATTCCCTAATTGATGATGACATTCGGGTTGGTTCTGATAATGCATCTGTTGTAGTTGTAGAATTTAGCGATTTCCAATGCCCATTTTGTAGAAAATGGTGGAGAGAAAGTTTTTCCAGTTTGCAAAACGAATATATTAAAACCGGCAAAGTGCAGTTCGTATACCGGGATTTCCCTTTAAATTTTCATCCCGCCGCCATTAAAATGGCAGAAGGTGCTGAATGTGCACGTGACCAGGCAAAATGGGAACAGATGCACGATAAAATATTTATAGAACAGGACAAGCAAGGACAGGGGACTATACAATTTACTGGAGACGGAAGCAATGAAATTAAAAAATGGGCTTCTGAAATAAGCGGAATGGATGCAACAAAGTTCAATTCCTGCCTTGATTCTGGAAAGTACACACAGGAAGTACAAAAGGACTTTGCAGATGGAACACAAGTTGGTGTAAGCGGGACTCCTTCATTCTACATTGGAAAAAGAGGAGGGCAGGCACAAAATATTGTCGGGGCACAGCCATATTCTGCTTTAAAGCAGACAATCGATCAGTTACTTAAGTGAAGGCCTGTGGTTTTATCAGTAATTTTGCAGGCATCAAGTGTTGTGTTTAAAGACATCAAATACCTTTTGCTTGCAGTTTTTTTATCTGTTTTTTTCTTTATTTCATACGTTTCAATACCTGTCTTTTCTGTTCCTGGCAATAGTTATTCTTTCTTTTTTACGATAATCCCTATAAGTGAAATTGCAATAATAATATTACTATCTATAAACGTGTCAATTTTGATTTCGATGCAGTTTTATGGATGGCGAAAAAAAATAAAGAGCAATAAAACTGCTGCAGGGTCAGGAATTGCAAGCTTTTTTTCTGCTTCAGTATCCACGATATTTAGCTCTGCAACATGTGCAAGCTGTGTTTCGGCATTATTCTCGTTTCTTGGTTTTGGTCGTGTACTATTTCTGATTGAAAAAAGGACAGAAATAATTGTAATAAGTTCTTTATTGGTTTTAGTTTCATTATACTTAAATTCTAAAAATATCATGAATAATTCTTGCAATTCTTGTAGTTCTGTAAACTGCGCAACATCCAAAGAATTAAAAAATAAAAATTAGAAGGTGTGAAAAAATGACCAATAAATCTATTTTACTAGGAATCTTCTTTATCTTTGCAATCGTAATTGTATACCTGGTTTTTGCCACCAATACTCAACCGCAACAAGATAGTTTAGTTCAAAAGGCTGAATCTACACCGATTACTAGTTCTTCCGTTCAGGATGTTTATCTTAAGGCTCTTGGAACTGGTTTATACGATAAAAAAGAGCTTACTGTAAAAAAAGGAGTACTAGTAAGATTGCATTTTACTGCAGAACCTGATTCTGCCTGTGGCAGAGCGTTAATTTTAAGAAATTTTGGAGTAAATTTACTATCAAAAAATGGAGACGAAGCAATAGCTGAATTTACACCTGAAAAAGAAGGAGTTTATGAATATTCTTGTCCAATGGGCATGTTTCGTGGTAAATTAATTGTAAACTAATTAAAGGATGAGTCTATGGGAGAAAAAATATCAAATAATCTTTTATCAATCTTCATTTTGCTTTTTCTAATATTAGGGGGGTGTCTATCCTCGAATCAAAAGGCATATAAAATAACTGAAAAAGCTGATACAAGCAACATTTCAAATGACTCAATTCAGGAAAGAGAAGCCCAAAATGTTGATCTAAATAGATCGATAATTGGTCTTGAAAAAGTTCAAGGTAGCCAGTTTAATGAAGTTTTAAATGGTTCTGTGTTTGATCTTAAAGCAGCTCCAGTTTTTTTACCTTTAAGTAGTGGATCAATTCGAGCATACGCTTACAACACTCAAATTCCAGGTCCAATAATTAAGGTAAAACAGGGAAGTACTATCTACGTTAATTTTACTAATAATTTAGATGCTCCAACAACTGTTCACTGGCATGGTATAAGATTGGAAAATAAATATGATGGAGTACCGGACATTACACAAGCAGCAGTTGCACCGGGCGAAAGTTTTCTTTATAAACTAGATTTTCCTGATGAAGGATTTTATTGGTATCATCCCCATATAAGAGAGGATATACAACAGGAACTTGGCCTTTATGGTTCGATAATGGTAGAGCCTAGAAATTCTACTTATTACAATATTGTAGATGAAGAAAAAATAATCATTCTTGATGATATACTTTTAGATTCAAAAGATGTTTACCCCTTTAAGAAAAACTCTACAAATTTTGCGATTATGGGTCGCTTTGGTAATACTTATCTAATAAATGGCAAAATCAACTACTCTCTAAATGTAAAAAAAGGAGAAGTAATCCGGTTTTTCATCCTCAATACTGCGAACGTACGTCCCTTTAATTTGTCTTTTGAAAACATCTCCTTAAAAATAATTGGTAGCGACAGTGGTAAGTATGAAAAGGAATTTTTTGCAGATTCGATCATAATAAACCCATCTGAAAGGTATATCTTTGAGGTTCTATTCAATAAATCCGGTGAACTTGCCATTTTTAATATCAATCCAAAGGAGAAGAATGTTTTAGGCAAAATAAATGTTCAGGATGGCTTCGGGGAAGTAGATCAACTTACATTTTCAAAGCTTCGAGAAAACAAAGACATTTCCCAAAGCATTTTGCCTTATATCCAATATTTTAATAAAACACCTGACTTTAATTATACTTTGGATATTGAAATACCTGGGTCAATTCCATTGGATGATATCACCAGAAGTTTATTAGATAAGAGTGAAGACGGAATCGAATGGACTGATGCTATGCCAGGCATGAATAAATTTTCCAGTTCTGATCGTTTGACCTGGCTAATCAAGGACAACAACACTAAACAAATTAACATGAACGCATCAAGATATGTTCCTACATCAAAGGTAATTAAAGTAAAGATATACAATGATGATCAAAACTCCATACACCCAATGCAGCACGTTATCCATATTCATGGTACGCGGTTTTTAGTCCTTAAAAATAATGATCAAATAAATCAAAATCTCGTTTGGAAAGACTCATTACTTATTCCAAGCGGCGGATCAGTTGAACTGCTTTTGGATTTCCCAAATGAAGGGGAGTGGATGATGCACTGTCACATAGCCGAACATCTTGAATCTGGCATGATGACTAGTTTTAAGGTGTCAAAATGACTATTGAAAATAAAAAAGAACCGATGAGAACCCGGCTCAAAAAGGACATTGTATTTTTTGTTCTGATTTTGTTCTTGTTAGGCAGTGGAATCGCCTCTTTTTTGACAATGAATCCTTATATTTCTTATCTGCTAGTAGGATTCTTCATACTCACATTTGGGCCTTATGTTTTAGAATACTATCAGGAAAAAATGGATAAAAAGAATGGAACACAAAACTTAGGTGGAAAAATAATTGTGGAAGGCATTACGGACAAAGATGGTAAAAAAATTATTTCAATAAAAAGAAAAAGTGATTAGCTATGAAATTTATAAAAGCAATGATCTTTGCATTTACTGACTCGAAAGTTCGTGTCAAAGCATTCCTTTATTCTATTGGCTTATTTTTATTATTTGCCATACCGACCGCTCTTTTATCTAATCCAATAATTCCTTATGTAAGGATGATTCCTGCAACACCCTTAGATTACATTTTTCTTGTTGCAACATCCATTTTATCTGCTGTTTATATTCTACTTCCGGAAAATAAAATTTGCACACCTGACAAAAGTGCTTTTGGAGGGGGAGTCTTAGGTTTCATTGCTTTTAGTTGTCCTACTTGTAATCGACTTCTCGTTCTTTTGTTTGGTTTTGGATTTATGTATGATATAATAAATCCTATCCGGCCGATTTTGGGGATTCTTTCAATAATAGTTTTATTACATTCGATAAATAAAAAAGCAGAAAGCTCTTTATGAAAATGAGTTCTATGCTGGCACAAATTAATTTTTCCGATTTAGAAAAGACCAGAAAGGTTTTTCTAATTCTTGTGCTCGAAATCCAAAGTTAATTAGGTGAAGGGGCATAAGCAAACAGCGTACGTTTCTTTTTCTTTAATTTCTTTTTTATCTTCATCGCTAAATCAACAACAAAATCAGGCGTTTCTAAAAAGTTTTATGCATAAAACTCAGCTTTTTAATAACTTCTGATTTTAATTATAGTTTATGGAGCAGCGGACAATAGAAGATTATTGTAGAATAATTCTAAAATTAGATAAGGGCGAAGGGGTTCGTGCTCTAGATATAAGAAAGGGCCTAAACTTATCTAAAATTACGGTGTCACTTACATTGCAAAAACTTACACACGAAAATTATATAAAAATGAAAAAATACGGCAAAGCAAAACTAGCACAGAAAGGAATTGCAATTGCAGAGAAAATGAATTTTAGGCACAGAGTAATAGAGACATTTCTAGTAAAAGTACTTAAACAAGACAAGGAAAAAGTGCACGAAGAAGCACATAAACTCGAACATGCTTTTAGCGATTATTCAATTAATAAAATATACCAAATTCTAGGTAAACCAAAAACAGGAGTTCATGGAGAAGATATCAAAGAAGTAAACTAACGAGAATAGAAAATTTGAAAAGGGAAAAGGAATGCAAAACAAATTTATTGTTGTATTTTTAGCATTGCTGCTTATTGGAGTAATAGGCTTAGCCTTAAGCCAAACTGAGTTAAAGCAAAAAGATTACATGGTAAGCATGTTTGGTAAAATGAAGACAAATATTGTAGGCGATTACGAAAAACCTGCAATAAATGCAACTGAATTTTTAACAACATGGAATTTTAACAACCTAGGAGAACAAGAAAGATCAAAATATTACAAAGAAACCAACCTTTCAAATGGAACAAAATTACGAGAATACTGGATATACGCAGAAGAAAAGGAACTTGAAGTAGCCCCGGGAGTTTACTATGCGGGTTGGGCATATAATGGTCAAATACCAGGACCGACAATAAGGGCTACAGAAGGAGATATAGTAAGGATTTACTTTTATAACAAAGGAAGTTACCCACATACAATGCATTTTCATGGATTTCATAAATCAGGAATGGATGGCGCTGAAGAAGAATATTTTGTAGACCCAGGTAAAAATTTCACTTATGAATTTATTGCAGACCCAGTTGGAACGCATTTATACCATTGCCATTCTACTCCACTTAAAAAGCACATTGATAAGGGATTGTACGGAATGTTCATTGTAGATCCAGTTAATGAAACCCGCGGTAAAGCAGATAAAGAACTCATTATGGTTATGAACGCCTTTGACACCAATTTCGATGGAGAAAATGAAATTTATGCAGTTAATTCCTTACCTTTTATTTACATGAAAGAACCGATAAAAGTCAAACAAGGGGAATTAGTAAGGATCTATATTGCAAACTTAGTTGAAAATGACCCCATAAACTCAATCCATATACATGGAAATTTCTTCTATGAATACGCAACTGGAACATTAAGTAATCCTTCAAAGTACACAGACATAATAGAACTTGGCCAGGGAGAACGTTCAATGATAGATATTCGCTTTGCGTCAAAGGGAAGATTCATGTTCCACGCGCACCAAACTGAATTTGCAGAAAAAGGATGGAGTGGATTTTTTGAGGTCGAGTGATTATGGTTCCGGAAAAAATAAAAAACACAATTTTGTTCGCTATTCCATTATTATTAATGATACTATTACTATGGGTATTTTTTGAAACAGGCCCAATCGGCGTAATAAAAGCAGGGTTTCCACCGGTTGAAAAGGTCGTAATCGAAGATGTTGAATTTAAAGAAGGTAGAATAACCGCATATGTAATAAACGACGGACCGGACGAAGTCAAGATATCACAAATTCTCGTAAATGACGCTTACAATACGTTTAGTATTACCCCAAAGAACACTTTGGTCCATCTTGAAAAGGCTAGGATAGATTTAAGCTACCCATGGGTTTTTGCAGAACCAGTAAAAATAACATTATTAACAAGTTCCGGCACTACGTTCGACAAAGAGATAGCAGTACCATTTATACGACCAAAAATAGATTTAGAAAGTATAAAAAATTTTGGGATCATCGGATTTTATGTTGGCGTATTACCGATACTTTTAGGATTTTTATGGTTGCCTTTTTTAAAAACTCTACACGAAAAGTGGTATCATTTTTTACTTGCATTAACAATGGGTTTGCTCGTATTTTTGGCAATTGACGCATTAGGAGGAGCGTTTGAACTAGCTCCGCAAATTGCATCTTCATTTAATGGAATCGGACTAATAACTTTAGCATTTCTTTCAACTTTACTGATTCTTTTGGGGATAAATAAGGAAAAGATTTCTGAAGATAAGAAAAATGATGCAACAAACAGAATGAAAATTGCATACATGATTGCGATTGCAATAGGAGTACACAATTTTGGAGAAGGTTTGGCAATAGGTGGAGCTTACGCACTAGGTGAAGTTTCTTTAGGAACACTTTTAATTGTCGGATTTATGGTACATAACATAACCGAAGGAATTGCAATTGTTTCGCCAGTTTCAAAAATCTATAAGGAGATTAAAGGATTTGCTCTAAAACTTATCGGTCTTGGATTAATTGCAGGCTCTCCCGCAATACTTGGAGTTTGGATTGGAGGATTTTCTTATTCTGCAATTTTAGCATTGATATTCTTATCAATAGGAGCAGGTGCTGCAGTGCAAGTTGTTGTTGAAGTTTTTAAGCACATGAAAAGCGAATCAAAAGAACCCCTAATTAATACGACAAACGCAATTGGATTTATCTGCGGACTTTTGATAATGTATGTTACGGGATTGTTTGCTGTTTAAGCAACCCAGAATGCTTTTTTGTAGAAAGCACAAAGCTTATATTCTCTTTCTAACATAATAAATAACATGTCAAGAAGACAATTACATGGTTCTGGTAGAGTAATCGATCCACTTTCAGCCGAAGGCAGGGTAATTGCTGCAAAAATAAAAGAAAGAGAAACTCACGCGAAAGGATTAGCTGCACGGACTAAAGAAAAGCCATTAAGAGGAGAAAAACTTTTAGTCGAAGCTCCAGAAAAAGATGATGAAGCTAGAACAGTTGGTTTAGAGAAAACCACCGCAGAAGCAACCACCACAACTAGTTTAGACCATATTAAGGATTTCAAAAAATGGCTAGTTTTATACTTTGCATTAAAAGGTAATTATCGATTAACAAAAAAAGCAATTGAAGAACTTGGAAAAGAAGAGAAACAAATACAATACTTAGAATTTACTGATCATGCATACTCCAAAAGAACTGATGAAGCAATAAATCGGAAATACGAACCGACAAAAAAACAGATGGATAGAAATGCAATGGAAAAAATAACCAAAATAATGGAAGAGGGTAAAGTAGAATGGCTTTATGATAATGGATATATAGAAAAACCCAAGAGACTAGACTGGAAAGATAGAGCTACGAAAATTAGAGTAATAAAAAAATTTGTTGAATTACTTGGAAAAGAATCTATGGAGATAGCCAAAAAAGATTTTTATGGAAATGGATTAGGCGGGTTATTAATAGAGTATTATAATGGTTCACCATATCTTGCACTTGTTGAAATTGACAAAGCTTATTCTATTGAAGGGATATTAGAACAAGCAGAAGACATGAGTTTTGGAACTACTAAGATATATCCTTGGGAAATAGCCAGAACACCATTTATCTGGGATCAGCAAGAAGTAAGAGTTGCAGCAATAAAATGGTTAGTTTGGAAAATAAAAAACAGTGACAAACCTAGAGAGCCTAAGGAAATAACTCAGAATGATTTTAATGAAAATGGACTATCAGGATTATTGGGCAATTATTATAATTGCTCTCCTTATTTTGCGTTTTTTGAAATTGATAAAACATATTCAGTTGAAGAGATATTAGAACAAGCTAAAACTATGAGTTTTGGAAAAGAAAAGATTTATCCTTGGGAAATGGATAACGTAAAAGTGTATGATAAAAAAGAGATTCGAATTGCAGCGATAAAATGGATGATTTGGAAAATAAAAAACAGTGACAAACCTAGAGAACCCAAAGAAATAACTCATAATAATTTTAATGAAAATGGGTTAAGTGGATTACTAAGCAAGTATTACAATTCTTCTCCTTTTAACGCCCTTTTTGAAGCAGATTTAGTAAAACAGGAAGATGAAAAATATATGCGAAGTCATTGGCACACGCATTAAATCCAGATTTCTTTAATACATAGCTTAATATCGAATGAATAACAAAAACATCATTTACCTTTCTTAAGTTTAACCAGTTTAGGCATATTAGCTTCGGGTAATGAGCGATAATAAAGATTTCGAATTGGGTATGAAATTTCGATACCTTCCTTGTCAAAACTAGTTTTTAATAATTTTATAAATTCATGAACAACAAGAAGCTTTGTTGAAAAGTCATGAATCTTTAAATAAACAGTAAAATTAATGTTAGAATCAGCAAAGGTATGAAATCTAATTGTGGGTTTAAAAGAATTAACTGCACCAGGAATATTTGCTTGTATTTGTTCAGCAGCCTGGAGCGTTACCTGCTCTACTTTGTTTAAATCGGAATTGTAAGCTACACCAGATTCTACAGTAATAACCATCTCTTTATTTGGTAAATAGGTATTGACAACAGTAGATTGCGAAAGTTTTGAATTTGGAATTATTACGACATTTTCAGTCAATGTCCTTATTTTAGTTGCCCTCCAGCCAATATCTTCAATGTATCCACTTATTTTTTCAGATGGAATCTCTACAAAATCGCCAGTTCTTATCGGACTTCCTGAAACAATATATAAACCGGCAAAAAAATTAGTCAAACTATCTTGTAAAGCTAGACCAACAGCTAAACCCCCAACACCAAGGGCAGCGATCAATGGAGTGATTTCGATTTTAAAATAATTTAGAATTATGATAATGGCAAAGATAGAGATAATCGCATTAGATACCCGAACAATCATCCTTGGAGATTTTTCGTACTCTTTTTTGGTTACATGTATCCAAGCCATGATAAATAATGAAAGAAGTTTTTGGACTACTGTTGTAATCCATATTACTGCAAAAACAAAGAAGACATCGGTAATCGTCTTTGCGTAGGGTTTAAGAAAATCTAGACTTGATAAGGCAAAATATAGCGCAATAAAAACGATAAACTGCTCAAAAGGTTTTTCCAGAATTTCAATTAGTTTATCATCAAATTCAGTTTGTGTTTTTTCTGTTAGTTTTTTGATTTTGTTTTGTATTATATAATGGACAATCCTTGAAAGTATAACCCCTGCAATTAAAATTGCCAGAGCTAAGAGAAAATCATTGCTAATTAGTTTTTGAACTGAATCTAGGTAAGAAAAAATATCTGCCATAAATAAGTAAATGGAAGAAACATTTTAAAAGAAAGCATGAATTTAGTATAAACTATATGGCGATAACAACTGAAAGTGCGTTTCTTATATTTGGAGGTATCCTAATTATTGGGTATTTTGGAGAACTATTAGCAAAGAAATTCTCTGTACCTAGTGCGCTCTTACTTCTATTAATAGGATATCTTTTGAAGTTCACGGGATATGTAGAAATAGAGAGCATAGTTGGAATACAAGACCTATTTGGATCACTCGCTTTAATAGTATTATTGTTTGATGGCGGATTAACACTCAACCTAAGAGAAGTTTTATTTAAAAGCGGACGTGTATTACTTCTGGCTTTTCTAACTACGGTTGTTGCAATTATTCTATCAATAGCATTGTTCAATTTTTTAGGTATTAACCCGATAATAGGTGCGATATTTGGGGCAATCGCAGGAGGAATAGGTTCAACTACAACTATTTCAATAGCAAGCAGTCTAAAGTTGCCAGATCGAATAAAGAATTTTCTAACTCTTGAATCATCAATAACAGATGTATTTTCAATAATACTTACAATAGTTTTAACGCAGACATTGTTATCAGGTAGTATCGATTTTCAGATAATAAGTCAAGGAATAGCAAGTAGATTTTCAACTGGGCTAATAATTGGTGCAGTTACGGGAATTATATCATTAGCAATACTCTCAAAAATCCAGAAAGGCTACAACTATATGGTGACTTTTGCAATTGTTCTAATATTATACGCAGTGACTGAATTCCTAGCAGGTAGCGGAGCAATCGCAGTATTAGTTTTTGGACTGCTTTTTGGTAATGAAAACGCGATAAGGAATGCACTTAAACTCGATATAAATGCTGGCAAAAGACCTATAATAAAGCAGTTCCAGAATGAGATATCATTCTTTATAAGAACGTTCTTTTTTGTATTTTTAGGAATAGTGGTGCAAATAGGGAACTTAAACACGTTAATGATCGCAGTATATCTTCTAGTAATTTTATATATAACAAGATATTTGTGCGTTAATATCGCGAATTACAAAGATCCCGTATCGGAGTTTAATAAAATATTAATCGCAATAAACCCAAGAGGCCTTGCAACAGCAGTACTTGCAACTTATCCAGTAATTGCAGTACAGAATGCAATGAAAACAAGCCCGAATGGCTTTTTAAAAATCATATCCGAACAAATCGCCACCTTACCAGAGATAGCATTTTATACAATTGTTCTTAGCATAGTATTTACTACCATACTCGTGCCTTTTGCCATGAACGGGAAGGGACTAAAGAAAAATGTCAAATAGATAACTAATTTAAAACGTTTTATTACAAAGTAGATTTATTTCCTAGTTTGCATTGGGAACGCTGCAAAATTAATTATTAAGAAACAGTTAATGGCTGACGCGACCGTTAGTGTAATCATAGTCTCGCGTCCTACAAGTCTAAATTAAGAAAAGCCACTTTTTTCTTAGTAAGGCGTTTGTAGTAAGTTTATACTTATGCAGGGATAGCGAAGCGGTCAAACGTGATAGACTCAAGATCGACCTTAAATAAGTCAACAATTCCCACAGTTAATTGTGATTTGGGAAATCTATTGGCTTAGCGCCTTCGAAGGTTCAAAAACCAAGCCTTTGGACTTTTGCCATTCTTATGGGCAAAGGCTAGGTCTTATCCAAAACCCCTAAGGTCTTTTAAAAGAACGAAAGATTAAACGGGCGGATAGAAAATCCTTCTCCCTGCAATTTATGCTCATCTTAGGTATTAAGGGTTCGAAATAGACCCTACCTAATAGAACTTTTTAATAGATCAGCTTCCGACTTGCGTATCTTACTTGCAAGTTTATCATCAATTATTTTTTGTATTCTTTTTGTGGCGTGCGATCTAAAATCAATTAATCGTTCTCTAAGTTCTTTGGAATCATGATACTCAAGCATAACAAAAAAAATGACGCTTACATCTTGTTCCTTTAGTAAATTCTTCCACTTAATAGATTCAAGAATTTTCCAACCATCTTCAAGTGAATTTTTAAGCGCCCCATGAATACATAAAGAAGCATAGTACGAGTGAAGCACACCGCTAACAGTTAACTGCTCTTGCCAAAATTCTAATGGCATAAGTTCATCAAAGTCACTTATAGCATCTAAAACTGTAGTATAAAGATGATCGTTTTGAGCCCCTGGCGAAGTAATTTTTAAAAAACGAAGAAGACGTAAATCAGTAACCGATAGAAGAGAACCGTCAACCAATGGTTTTT
>JBBSVN010000006.1:67591-115515 GCA_038046765.1 Microcaldota archaeon
ATGGTTTTTCTTCTCTTAATATATCTGGATTTAATTCATCTAAAGAAGGAGACTTACCAAGTAAACTAAGAAAATGGAACCATTCAAGTGTAGCGTGATTAGACCATCTTTGAACCTTACCAAATTTTCTTTCTTGATATAATACATTAGTACAGGTTATGACCGCATCCAACGCAGTTCTTCTTGAGGTATTTCGAAGGAAAGGACATCTTATAATATAAGGAAAACTAAGAGAAGGATAATCCCCGTCCCGATCACCAAGTGGAAATAAACCGCGTTCGTTGAATTTGTCTTCAAACCATTGCCGCCAGTCTTTTTTTGTTAATTTATTTAGACTTGGAACGTATAACCCGTAATATGAATATTTATCAAATGGCCCTTTTCCGAATTGTATTTTTTTTGAATAAGGTTTCTTGAACCATTCTAAAAGTTTTGTCATTTTTTCACTTAAACAGCAAAATATGTCTTTTATCTATTTAATTATTAATTAAGAAAAACACTAAAAAACAAAAAGATTTATAAGGTTTTTTTAGTATATTGGTATTTATGGATATGGATAAAAAAGACAAACAATTACTTTCGTTATTATATGAAAACTCTAGAATGAGCTTTGTACAAATAGGAAAAAGGATTTCACTTAGTAGCAGTGCAGTTGAAAAAAGATTTAGGAAAATTATTGAAACTAACTTAATATTGCTTTTATTTGCTGATATTAATTTTTCAAAAATAGGGTTAAAATCATACAGACTTTATTTCAAATTGGATTCTATGGATGAGCAAACCGAGAAAAAGATTTTGAACTTTTTTGAAGAGTATCCTCAAACAGCGTGGGGAGTAATCTGCGAAGGCGAATATGATGTTCTTTGGAGAATACTTGGTAAAGATGAAAGAGATGTAGAAAAAGCCTCTTCAATGATAATAGAGAAATTTGGAGAAAAGATTATAGAAAAAACAATGACTTGTTCAATACATCAAAGATATTTGTCTTGGAACAGGGCGCTAGATTCTAATAGACAACTTAGCAAGGAAATTGAAAATTTAGATGAAATTGGGAATGTTGAAGAGAATGATTTAAAAATTATTTCTGCACTTTATGAAAATTCTAGAATTAGTACTATTGAAATCTCAAGAATAGTCAAACTTACCCCCGAAGCGGTAAAATACAGAATAAAAAGACTTATAGATAGGGGAATACTCAAGGGATATACTGCCTGGTTTAATGCCGATCAACTTAATATGAATTTATACAAAATTATGATCGGTTTTAAGGGTTTAACAAAACAAAGAGAAACAGAATTTATAAATTTCTGCATTGAAAATGACAATGTCATTTACGTGAATAAGACAATTGGTAGTTGGGATATAGAATTAGATGTTATAACTGAAAATAACCAGGAATTTCATGCGTTCACAAGTAAAATAAAAACAAGATTTAGCGATATAATAGGCCGGCATGTATCTATTTCAATAATAAAAGAAAGAATGTTAAACCCGCTAAGAAAATAATAGTTACTTTCTAGCAAAAACCAAATAAGCACTGTGCATTAATCCAAAGTGAACTGGCCTTATACCGTATTCTTCAACATCGTATTCTCTAATAATACTTTCCAAAGTAAAAACTTTTTCAAAATGCTTCGCACATTCTAAACCAAATTCTTTTACCTGATCAGTATTTGGCAAATATCCAACTAAGTACCCTCCTTTTTTTAACGCCCCGTGAGCTAAAGTAACCGCTTTTGAAGAATCGCGCATATCTAAAACGACTAGATCAACTTCTTTTTCATCAATTCCTTGCATTACATCTTTATTTTTTATTGTAACGTTAGTTAGTCCAGCTCGTTTAACATTCTCTTCTGCGAACTTTGCAAATTCTTCTTTTAATTCATAACTAGTAACCTGCTTTGCGATACCAGCTAAGACAGTTGTAAGAAATGCGCTCCCAGCACCTGCTTCAACAACTAAACTTTCTCTATTTAGGCCAGTATAAGAAATTATTAATCCGCTATCCTTAGGTAGAATTACCGCCGGACCGCCTCGTTTTAGTTTCTTAAAAATTGGGGGCAAGTTAAAATCTGGTTTTTTCATGTGAACACAACTTTATTTCTTCAAACTTTCTTTAAATTCCTTTAGTTTTGTTTCTAGTTCGCTATCTTTTAATGCTAAGATTTCGATTGCTAAAATCCCCGCATTCTTTCCGCCATCGATACTTACGCAAGCTACTGGAACATTTGGCGGCATTTGCGCAACGCTAAGTAAAGCATCTAATCCATTTAATGAGGAATTAACAGGTACCCCGATAACTGGTTTTATAGTTCTTGCTGCGACAACTCCAGGTAATGCGGCACTCATTCCAGCAACTGCGATAAAAACATCAGCTGTGCTGGTTTTGACTAGATTATCAACTTTATCAGGGTTACGATGAGCACTTGCCACTTCCCATTTATGGGAAACTCCAAATGCATTTAATACTTGGGTTATTTTTTCGATAACCGGCTTGTCGCTTTCGCTTCCTGATAATATTAAAACACGTTCCATAGATTATATTTCAATAGAAGTTTTTATAAATTGGTGAATTTGACGTGACTAAAGCAGCAGCGCTTAAAAAAAGATATATTGCATGCGAATTGAAATTTGCAGATAACTCAAGCAGGCTTAGTGATGAAGAAGCGAAATATCAAATTTACAACGAAGGAAGTAAATTCTTTGGAGAATATTTACTTTCTTTTGTTGCTTTAAAGTTTGTTTCTTTAGACCAAGCAAATCGAATCGCAATACTGCGTTGTAATCGGGATTTTGTTAGCGAAACGCTTGGTTTTCTAGCTTTAGTAAGTTCTTTAAATGGTAGAAGAGCGAGAATGATTAGTTTAGCAACTAGTGGAAGCATTAAGGGATTAAAGGAAAAGATAAAAAATAATTGATAATATTAAGAACGTTTTCTAACCCAATTTAGGTATTCCTTATGAACCCGATCAACAGGTAGAGCAACGATTTCTGGTAAATCGTAAGGATGGAATTTTAAAATAAATGTCTCGATTGCACGATAGTTCTTCTCCTGAATTTTTATAATTAGTAAAAATTCCTTATCTTCTACGACTTTGCCCTTCCATCGGTAAATCGAAGATTCGGTCTTAACAATGTTTACACAAACAGCAAGTTTCTTGGTAACTAGTGCCTTAGCTAGTTTAGTCGCATCGGATTTCTTTGAAACAGTTGTTAAGATGATTTGCATAGAAATTCCTCAAATTTATCATATTAGAATTCTATAGATAAGCATTAGTAAGTAAACAAGGAATAAAAATGCTCCGATAGTAAAAACGATACGTAAAATCCCGAACAAAAGATCAAATAAGGATAAAATTAAAAGCACTGAAAATATGATTATAAATAATAAAAAAATGGATTGATTCGTAAGAATATTTATGTGAAAAAACGTAGTTAAAACAAAAGCAATAATTAGAAGGCCAATAAAGTATTTCAGGTATGACATAGAAATCAGTTAAATCTTTTGTCTCATTTCGATATGAGCATCTAAGAACCCCCATTTTTTATAAATTTTATGAGCTTTCTTATTTCCAGCGTGAACACAAATTGAAGAATATTTTATGCCTTTTTTCTTAAACCAAATAAAGACCTTATCCTTAAACTCTGAGGTTATACCTAGACCCCTGTATTTAGGCTTAACAAATAAATCGCCAATATGGCCAAGTTTCTTGACAGAATAAATTTTTACGTTTTCTTTTATATAAGCCAGGCAATATGCAACAATTTCTTCATTAATTTCTGCAACTAGAACTAGACCTTTATTGGAATTAATTTGTTTTTTAATCCATTTTTCCCAAAGCTCTTGGAAGTTAGGAACGAGTTCTAAAAGCTCAGTTCTAAAGACCAAATATTCTGCAATTTTTTTATTAGTATTGCATAGAGCTTGAGCCATTGCAGAAAGAGAACCGATTTCGCTAAGCTTCGCTTTTCGAATAGTAAATTTAACCTTAGCTACAAAAACCATGCCAAGATAAAACAGAATAAATTTATAATTTAAACTAAAATAAAAAATAAAAAATTACTTCCCAAAAGCAATTTAAGGTTTCTTAAAAAATATTTCTAGAATATCCCTGTGCTTAAGTAAATGTTCTTTACCATGAGGTAATTTAGTTTTTACATCAACTGCTTTGATAAAACCCTTGCCCATATCGCTATGTAATGCAAATGCAAAATCTAATGCAGTAGAATTAGGAGGTAGTAGATAACAATCTGGAATTATTCTGCCTTCGCTATCTTCGAGATTACTTACCCCGCCCGGGAAAACTGCAATATAGTGTAAATAATCAAAAACCGCAGCATTCAAAACCTTCTGCACACCAGTAGACCCATTTTTCTTTAAAGCAGCGCGTAATACATCTAATGCCTTGGTTTGTGGCTCATTTAACTCTTTAATTATTTTAAAGTCAGAATCTCCAGGTAGATAATCTATAAATTTGTGCTTTGCTGCTTCTTTTAAAGCAATTTCGGCTTCTGCTGAACATGCAATAACTAAATAACTTGGAAATGCTTGTTTTAATCGTTCATAATTCTTTTGTGCTGCGTCAATATCACATTTATTCGCTGCGATAACGATAGGTTTTCCGATTTCTCTTAAGATTTTTGTGTATGCCCCCCGATCTTCGCTAGTCCATTCATTTAATGGTTTTTCTTCTAGTTTAAGTTGCCTTAGTGTTTTTAAGATAGCTTCTCTTTTCAATCCCAAACCAGAAAATTGACCAACCATCACTTCTTCTACTTTTTTCTTGTTAATTCCGATATTTTCTTTGACTAGTTTATTCCAGTTAGCGTCAAGTATTCCTTTGATCCAAAAATTTAGTTCTTCTTCTAGAAATTTAACATCTAATGTTGGGTCATGGCTTCCTGTTGGAACACTTTCACCAATTTCATTAGTTCCCCCTGAAGCATCGACAACATGAATTAAGATGTCTGCTTGTCTTAAGTCGTCTAAGAATTTATTTCCTAAGCCTTTACCTTCATGAGCACCTGGAACTAAACCTGCTACGTCCAATGTTTTAACTGGAACGAATCTTCGAGAATTAATACAAAAGCCGGTTCTTGGATTACATTGAACTTTAAAATCCTTGTCAACGCATTCGATTTCAACGTAACCGACTCCAGTATTTGGTTCAATTGTAGTAAATGGACGACTAGATCTTTCTACAGGTATTGCTGTTAATGCTTGAAAGAACGTTGATTTTCCCGAACTTGGTTTTCCGACTAATCCGATTAACATAAATGAATCACCATTAATTAATTATTTGACAAATTTAGAAATAATTGATTTTACTTCTTCAAAAGAAATGGGAATACCCATTGTCTTTTCGCTAAGCTCATTTTTACGAGTTATCGTTAATGCAAGTTCTATTAATTCATCATCAGTAGTGATTAACTTGTAATTATTTAATTCCAAAAGATGTTCAAGGAAGTGAGTCGCTGTTCTTTTATTTCCATCAGTAAAAGGATGACCAATTATTATTTCATAGTAAAATTCAACAGATCCATCTTTCTTATTTGTACTTTGGTTAAATTTTTCAACAGCATAATCGATTTTTGCTTCATAATTAATGCCTAGAGTACCGCCAAAAAGACTGACCAAATTGTCATGCTCTTCTAAGACCTGTTTCTTCGAGAGCATTTAGTACCTCGCAAGCTCTTCGTAAACCTTTTTCCTTCTTTTGAGGATATTATCATGAATTCGTTTTTCTTTGGATACAGGATTTGTTAAGTTAGCGATAAAATCCTTAAGTTGTTGTATAAGTTTCATACTAATAAAATACAGTGAAATATTTTTAATTCGATGTAACTGATCTAGTGGTCTATAATGTATAGAAAGGATTATAAATACTTCGATACTAATTAATATTACATTTTGATTTGGTGAAACTATGGTTGATGATATTACAACAGTATTAGTCCGATTTTCTAGAGAAGATTTATTGGCTGAATTAGAAAGAAGGAATAAAGAAGAGGGGGAAGCACGCTCAAGAGCAAGTTCTGGTTTAGATGATGATTACGCCGCTACTTTAGGGGAGATTGGTGAGGCTGTTTCAAGAACTACTGGAGAACTTAATACAGGAATAAGGAAATCATTTGGCAGAATTCACGGAGTTTTAAAAGCGATTTATGACCAAATAGATGGAACGAGAAAAGAAATGGAAGGTGCAAAGAGCAAGATAAATCAAGGTACTACCATCGTAGATACAAAAAGCAAATTTGACATCTGTGGAACGATTTTGGGTCAAACTAGTGATCTTGCTGCAATGCCCGGGGACATAAAAATTCGGTTATATGCTTCATTCAGGATTATTTCAGTTGACAGCGAGATTTCATTTTTATACGATCCTACATTCAGACTATTTGAGGATTATAGTAGACAGAATGAACTGGAAAGCCCAGTTTACAGGAGAGACATTCTGCATTTAAATCGCTACAACGGATTTTATATAGATCCAAAAAAACTCGAGGAATATCTTGAAAAAAAATTAGATATAAATGTTTTAGAACGAGCAGACAGAAATACAGTTAAATTAGCTGACGAAGTTGAAAAAAGTGCAATTAAACTAATAATAAGTGTAAGGGGACTACCCGAACCTTTGAGTAGGGTAATACCAGTGCAAGAACTTAGAGAAATAGAGCTTGCAGACATTTTCAAACGATTTATAGTATTAGCTGGAAGAACTAAAGGGGAAGAAAGTGCAGAAAAATATGCAGAATTCTTAAGAACTCTTCCAAATGTTCCTAGACGCGCAGTCTCGGCTTCAAAACAGGGATTACTTACTCCAGGTAAAATCTAGGTTTTAACTGTTTTTCGGATAGAGCATTATTAGAGTACAAGTAAAATTTTTGTCCAAACATACCGCAAAGAAGTTAAATGATCAAACGCTCTCTTTTTCAAATTCAAAATGACCAGTCTCTAGATTCTTCTTAACATTGCCCCAAGAGAATATTTTACCGTTCATGGTTATATAAACTCCTGGCTTTAGAATCTGAACTGCACTAAAGGCAGCGCCTAGATTAAATAATGCATCTGAATTTGGTTTAGCTCCCAAAACAGCAGAGCCGACTAGAAGAATTGTTTTTCCAATCTTTTTCTCACCTAGGAATTTGGCAGTTTCAACCATAGACATCGTGCCATGAGTTATAATTATATCCTCTTCTTTACATTTAGTGCATTCGTCTAGAATCAGTTTTCTATCAAGATTAGTAATAAATTTGCTATCTTTTAGAAAAAGAATTTCGGTTTTATAATCTACAGTTACAAGCGCAGTTTTTAGAAAATCAGGAATTATGCTTTTTCTTGTCTTAGGGGGTGCATCTTGCTCTTTGGAATATTCAAGATCATCAATTGTCCCGCCAGTAATAAAAATTCTGATTGCCATAAATTAATTTATGAAGAGTATAATTAAAAGGAATAGTTAAACGTATTTTTACTCATCAAAACTTCAAACTGCAGAACATCAAACACATAACTGAAAACGATCAAAGGAAAAATAATTATTTAATTATATGGAGAGACTCTCCGTTTTCTAGTCTTTCTGATTGAGAAACCCAACCATAACGTACGAATCGATCAAACATTTTTAAGAAAGAGGAATTCGGATTAGAATAGCAAAGTTTATCTATTTCAAGGGATTTTGCAAAATCCAACATCAGGCAGAACATGGCTTCGCTCATTAGAAAATTATTTGAACGCTTAAAAGAAAGTGAGTCAGATAATAAAGTGCCCATAGCAACTAAAACTAAAAATTCTTTTTGAACATCAATATAGAATTCCCATGCACCAACTACCTCTTCGGATTTTAAAACGCTTAAGCCATTACCGCGTAAAGGATTAGCAGCACCTAGTAAATAACCCGAACAAGAACCAAGAAAATGTTTTGCTTGTTGAAATTGTTTTTCATTTAAAGCACTTATAGATGAAAAACAGTATGGGCGAAGATATTGAGTTCTACTTAATAGAAATGATTCTAACCTTGCAGCTTGCACATATTTAGTTGATAAAGATTGTGATAACATATAAATTATTATGTAAAGAAAAACATAAAAACAGATAACAAAACGATTTGTCGTTTAGATATAACATAAGACCAGGGAAGTAATCCACATAAGTAAAACATTTGTAGAATTGGGAGAATGACAAGGTTTGGTCGATAAAAAGAGATTATTTTTTGACCAAACCTTGCCGGAGAACAGATTAAAATTAATATATTTCGAGTGGTGGGAGATAATTAATCTGTTCTCCTATTATTGCCTTGCCTTAAATAAAATTTAAGCATGACTTGTGAGTTATCTAAGGAAGTAGAAAACCTTCTTCCCGACTTGTTTTTTATTTAATAGACCTTGTTCGTAAAGCCTAGATAAACGCGCAGATGCTGCGTTTGTTCCTTTATAGTTGAATTTTTTGCGTACGTCTTCAGCAGACACATTTGTCTTCTCTTTTACATAAGAGATAATCTGCTCATCAATTTCCGCAAGCAATATATCTTTATTTTCAATAGTTTCAAAGGATGAAACTTGTGAAGATGATATTGAATTATTTTGTTCAATTCCTTCTAGTTTAGTAAGGATATTTTTTAGTATCCGGTTTGTGTTTTCGCGCTCTTCTAAGAGTTTATACAATAACTCCCCGATTACTAAGGGATCATTGAATTTTTGCATATTAGCTTCAAGGTCATTTTTGATTTCTGATCTAAAAGCGCCAGTAGATTTAAATATATTAGAGTTGTTATTTGATGAACTCATGAAAATCACAATTTGCTTAAAGCTTCGATGATTGAAGTTTTTTGTTTTGATAACGTTGTGATAAAGTCACACAACTATCATGATATAGTCATGATAGGTTTTATAAAGCTATCTATTTTTAAAATTTCTACGACGAACAAAAATACTCAAATTGCAAGTATAATATCTATTTTTAAGGACTTTGAAGTATTTTTTATTTATGATTGCATTAGCAGACATACGAAGAAATTTTAAACTAGATAAAAACAAGTTTAGACTTCCCGTAAAACGAGAAAAGCTAGACAACTATTGTATAGTCGAGGAAATAGGCAGAGGTAATGTTAGTATAGTATATGGTGCAAGAACAGAAGAAGGAGAAAAAGTAGCAATAAAAGTACTCCAAGAATCATTTTTCTCGCATGAACATACTTTAGAAAGATTTCTAAGAGAGTTTGAAGTAGCACAAAAAATCAGGCATCCAAACATAACTAATGCATTAGATTTTGGAGTTTGGAAAGATAATCCTTATATGGTCATGGAATTTTTAGAGGGTAAATCTTTATTTGATTACAGAAATATTCTAAAGGGAAAGTGGGGTAAAATTAAAAAAATAGTTTTAGAAGTTTGCAAAGGATTGCAAGAGATGCACAAGGAAGGTTTAGTTCATAGAGATATTAAACCAGCAAATATAATTATTGAAAATTTTGAAGGAGAAAAAGAGCAAACAAAACTAATTGATTTTAACCTGGCGTGTGTGGCAAGAGAAAAGAGAACCACACTAAGTTTTGCTGATTGGATAAGTCGAATAACTGCCCCCGAAGATGAAATTGGAACACCTAATTACTCACCGCCGCAACAGTTTAGGGCATACGAATGTGATGCGAGTTTTGATACATATTCATTGGGGGTAATGATTCACTTTTTATACAAAGGAATATTACCATTTTTTGGAGATACTTCCGCAGATACGATAACTAGGCATAGTAAATTACCGCCAAATCTAAGATATTTTAGAAGAGAAGGCGAAGATGCAATAGCTCAGTTATTAAGAAAAGCACTTTCTAAAGATTCAAAAGACAGATTTAAGGATGCAAAGGAATTTGCAAATGCTATAGAAGGAATTGAAGTTGCAGAGAGAACTCTAATTTGATCTAGTACAAGCAAAATAGTTGTCAGAGCATCTTGATTTGCAGCTCTCCTTTTCATTTTCAATGGAATTAGTATTACAAAGATTATCGCAAGTAACTTTTTCTACATTACAATCTCTTGTATTGATAGGTACGCTTTCTTTAGAAGAAATTCCTTTAGAGTTTGTCTCCTGCATTGTTTTTTTAACATTTTCAAAGTTGATATTGCTTGCGCATCCAAATAAAAAAAGAGAAAGAACGAGAACAAAAAGGAACATCAAAAGATATTTAAGTGTCATAATAGAAAAATAAACACGAAATATTAAAAAGCTAAAGCAAGATGTCTAAATAAGACTAATCAGTATGGGGAGCAAATGGAAGATCTAAAAGACATAGTTTATTCGATTGCAAGCGGATTTGAAAACAGGAATCTGCGCAAGCTAAGAAAAATAAACGACCACTTATTAGGAAAAGTACTAGTAGAATTTTCCAAAGTAAGTTATGAACTTGCAGTTATTTCATATGTTTTATCTAAGATCGTTTCAAAGCCAAGATTTCTTGAAAATGAAAAAGGCTTAAACGAGATAGAAAACAGCATAAAGAATTTAGGCAGATGGATAGGTAAAAACAATCACGAACAAATAGAAGCAGCATTAAAGATACTTTATAAAAGCATCCATGAGCTTGAAAAGGAAGATCCAAGATTTATAATTGATTTAGTTTCCAAAGGAAAGCTAAAGGCAGCAGCAACAATGTATGCACAAGGAATATCTTTAGGTGTAGCTGCCGAAATGACCGGAATAGAAAAACAGGAGATACTTGATTACGCCGGAAAAACGATGATGTTTGACCGCGTAAGAGACGAGATGACGATAAAAGATAGACTAAAAACAGCAAGAAAACTAATCGGAAGAGAATGAATATTTATGGAAACACCAGCACTAATTTGTGATTCTAGCTCACTTATATCGATAACAGATGCCTGCTTGGATAATTTATTTCCATATTTAACAAATAAATTTAATTTAAAATTTATAGTACCCCCATCTGTCGAATATGAGACAGTCACACATCCCTTACAAGCAAACCTAAAACAGTATGCTTTTTCTGCACTTAGAATAAAACACGCAATATATAAAAAGAATTTATCTAAATGGGACAACCCAGGAGAAGAGATTAAACAAAAAACAGAAGAGATACTAAAAATAGCAAATAACATGTTTTTTGTAAAAGGTAAACCATTAAGGTTAATTCATTTAGGAGAAACAGAAGCACTTGCAATAGCAAAAATGTATGATATTAAAAATTTATTAATAGATGAACGAACAACAAGAATGCTTATAGAAGCCCCATTTAAACTAAAAGAACACCTTGAAGACGAATTTAAAATCCACATTATGGTCAGCAGAGACAACATGCAAAAATTCACCGAATTAATCAAAGGAATTACCTGCATAAGAAGCAGTGAACTAGTTATAATCGGATATGAAAATGGATATTTTGATGATTATAAGGAAATGAAAAAAGAAATTCTTGAGGCCTCATTATATAAGATAAAGTTATCTGGTTGCAGTATAAGATTCGATGAGATAACTGAATTTATCAAATCAATAAGTAATTTATAAAAAGTTCGATTTTTATGGTCATCCAAAAAGCTTCAATAGTTGTTGACCAAAGAGAAGAAAAAGCTTTTGATGATAGATTAACCGAGCTTGGTGCGCAAGTTGAAAGAAAGCAGCTTGAAATTGGCGACTTTATTTGCTCACACAGAACGATTGTCGAAAGAAAAACTCGCGAGGATTTCGAAAGTTCAATAATCGATGGAAGATTATTTTCACAGCTACAGAATATGATTAGCGCTTACCCAAGAGTAATAATCATTGTTGAAGGAGAAAACAGCGCAGACATAATTAGCAAGGAAGCACTTCTTGGAGCATACGCTACAATAATAACAGATTTTGGCGCTGCAATATTTTTTACGCGGGATAAGCAAAAAACAAGTGAACTGATTTATGCAATAGCAAAACATGAACAACTAGCAGATAAGCACATACTAAGAATTTTTCCTAAAAAGAAAACACATACTGTTTCGCAGTCACAGCGGGCGATAATCGAAACTTTTCCTATGATAGGCCCGAAAATGGCAAAAATTCTTTTGGAGCATTTTGGAAATGTTGAAAATATAATTAACGCTAAGGAGGAAAAACTTCTTGAAGTTAACGGAATGGGAGAGAAGAGAGCTAAGACGATTCGAAGTGTGATTGAAGGGGAGTATAAGAAAGAGGAGGACGAATAATCTTATTAAAAATAGAGAGTATACAAATTCTTTTTTTAACCTTACCCGCGTAATCTTGTGTTATGTATTTTCCATGCAACGAGCACACGATTTCCCTAGACCACGGCAAGGAAAATTGCATCGCATTTTATTCTCACGCCCACAGCGATCACTTAAATAAAGTAAAAAAAGCTAAGAAAATAATCGCAAGCGAAGAAACAATAGCACTTGGAAATTTAAATGGCGAAATATTAGATATCGCAGCGATGCCGAATATAAAACTCCATAATGCAGGCCACATTCTAGGAGCAAGACAAATAGAAGTCGAACATGACGGAGCAAAGGCAGTTTATACCGGAGATATTTGTTTAAGGGACAGTCACATAACAAAAGGCGGAAAAATACTAGAATGCGATAAACTAATTATCGATGGCACATATGGTTCGCCAGAATATAAATTCCCAGATTACTTAGATATATGCGACCAAATTGCAAATTATGTAAAGTCTAACACAGACGCGAACATAATAATCGGAGCTTACGAACTAGGAAAAACACAGGAAATTATAAAAGTACTAAATGAGCTGTGCAAAGTCGCTCCTGTTGTAACAGAAAATATGGAGAATTTTTGTAAAGTTTATGAAAAATTTGGAGTTAAACTTGATCGCGTAGAAGTTGGAAGCCTTGAAGCAGAAGAAATTATGAAGTCCAGTTTTGTTGCAATCGTTCCAATGAGACACGCTAAAAGATATTTTGCAAGAAGATTACAGGAAGCATTTCAAAAGAAAACACTCGCAACAATTTCAACTGGCTGGGCGTTAAAATATCGATTCGATGTAGACCAAGCATTCCCCCTGAGCGATCATCTTGATTTTGACGATTTAGTAGATTACGTACAAACGAGCGGCGCTAAGGAAGTTGGTTTTATACAAGGAGATGGTAACAAAGTAATAGAAAAATCAGGTGTAAAAAGACTTATTTTTTAAGCTCTGCAAAAATCCTACTTTTGGGAGCCTCCCGCCCTAGCCCAATGTTTTACTTGTAGACGGGCTTTCGTTCGTTGCTTGAGCAACGAAAGTCGATTAAAGACAATTCTTAGACAAACATTCTGCAAGACAAATTTTAACTAACAAAAAAGAGAACATATTTAATGCTCTTTAGAGAAGCAGAACTATGATTCAGCAAGTACTAAAGGTTTCATACCAAATTACAAGTGAGGGAATTAAACCGTTAGTAGAAGCAAGAGTGATAATCCAAAATGATGATGTATTAGCCTTACTCGCAAAACAAGTCCTTTCTGAAGGTCTAGTTAAAAGAAAAAGCGAGGAAGAAGTACTTGCAAAAACTAAAGTAAAGGAAAGTAACAGGATTGAAAAAAAGAAAGGTTCTGCAAAAGAAGGAGAATTTGAAACTAGAACGTATATTCTAAGCTATTTTAACCCAGAACTAGATAAAGCAGAGGAATTGGAAGAAACTACCGAATTGGAAATAAAAGACCCAATTCAGGCAAGTATTGAAGAAGCAGTTGGAGAAAAATCTACTTTTAAGATATATTCTTTTATTGCATCGCCGATTATAAGAAAGGAAATAAACCCAGAAATAGTAAAGGAAATACTTGAGAACAGAGATTACGATACTCCACCTAAATTTGGTGGTGCGCAAATAGTCCGAATTTTAAATAGTAGCAACAGCAAAATAAAAATAATTCCTGCAGAAGCATACAAAGCAACGATCGAAATGGTAAAACGAAAGGAATTAATTGAGAAAAGAGTCGTACAGCAAATAGTTGTACTTGAAAAAGTACAAGAAGATATTAAAATTAGCCCAAATTTGCAAAAAATATTAGATAAACTTCCCCCGCTAACAAGGGCAAGAATGTTAATTGCACTTCGTAAAAAGAAACTTGACCAGATCCAGATATTAAAATTACTTGAAAAAGACTCGAAATTTTTAAAGGAAGTAAAAAAGAAGCTTGAAACAATGACTACCAGTGATTTATTAGCAATAGTAAGGGCAATAAAAGAATTAAATAAATAATTAATTTTAATTTAAAAAAAGTAAAGGAAAATAAAAAAAGAAAAATTAAAACTATTTCTTAGCTCTTATTTCTCTCCTTTTTGGTCGTAAGAACGGTGAACCGCAATTTCGACATTTTTTTACGCTAACTTTGTTTCTTGTTTTGCATTTTCTGCAAATTACAATTTTCATAAGTTCAGCATCAGCTTCAGGAAATTTACCCATAATATCAACTCAATATAATATTTAATACAATTATTAGATTTAATATTAACGTACAAGATAAGGTATTTAAAACCCATCAAATAGGTTTAAATTAACTATTCTAAATTATAAAAAGTACAGTATATAAACTTAGCTGTTATTAGCTAAAATAGGCTAAAAATCTATTTAATAAGGATTATTGTGCATATTTATTATTAAAAACTAAGAGTGGCACTCTTATCGAAGTCAGACTTTGGTAATAACTAAATACAATCGCCCCGGTAGCTCATTGGTAGAGCGCCTGTCTTGTAAACAGGAGGTAGTGAGTTCAATTCTCACCCGGGGCTATAAAAGAAGTATTAACTAAATTATCAATCGTTTTTCTCTCTAGCTTCGAAACTCATTCGGATAATATGTATACAATGAATCAGGAACGCATCGATACACTGGAGTAGTTTGTTACATTCGATACATACATTTAATGGAAGAGTGAATTAATTATTTGTCAATTCGACAACTCCATCTTTATTTTCGATTTTAACTTCCCCATAAAGAGGATTAGAATCAAAAGCAACATTACACTTGAATTTCCGCTCAACATAAACCCCGCTAAAATTAAATCCAATAATATTTTTCGAACTAGAATCCGGATAAATGAATTGTGCTTTTGAAGAAAATGGGGCAGAAAAACGATTGCCATTACCGAGTATGCATACTTCATCAATTTTGTTAAAGAGATTTTGTGCATCAGATTTGAACTTATAAGAGTCTACAGTAAGTGTTGCTGCATTATTTAATTTAGAAAGATTTGCTACTGCAAAAAATAGAACTGCGAGTATGACAACCGTAAGAAGTAAGTATTCTAAAGATAGTTGTGCTTTCATTTTATCAGTCGCATTTGCCGCTAGTAGGACAAATATCACCAGAACAGCAAAGTACACGGGTAGAACAATACTCGTCCTTATACGCACATGTTTTAGAAGAATCGATTAATACATCCGTACCTGAGTCAATTTGAGTACCTAGTTTTTGACCTGTCTTAAAAAGTTGCGTACTTACTAAAGCAACAACCGCCAATAGGACTACGATTAAAATAAGCATTTCAGCAGATAGTTGACCTTTCATAAAAAGAATAAAGGAGAAAAAGAATAAAAAGAGATGTGATTGGCATTGGGTCGTGAGCTATTGAGCAATGGGCAACTACGTAGCTCAAAGCTCATGGCGCATAGCTCATTGCTATCTAATATACGAAGTCTGTTGCTCAAGTTGAGGCGCAACGATATTCCTTTGAATTTCCTCTTCTATCCTCTTTAGAACTTTCTGGCTGTCTTTAGCCCTCTGTTCAAGCTTCTTTGTATCAATTTCAAATTTAAACATTTTAGAAAGCAAAGTTACAATATCTTTTGCAGCAGCAACATCAATATAGCCACCGTGAGTCTCCCCCATGATGCAAATACCGGCCATGCCATTTAGTTTGGACATTGCAGGAATTAAACCAGCAGCTCCAACAATGCTACCTTTCGCTTCGCCAAAGACAACACCATTTTTAGCAAACTTTTCCAAAAGCAGCTTAGATGTTGCAACACCAAAGATTTTACGTTTCGCGTTTATTTTACCATTACTATAACCGCCAACAGCAACAACCTGTTTTACACCGAATTTCTTGACAAATTGAAGTACAGTAGTTGCAACTTCATACTGCCCATTGGTAGTCATTGCCTGAATATCTCCAGTTAAAACTACCAAATCATTAACCTTGGATTTGATAATATAAAAACGATTATTGATAAGTCGCATCCCGCCAGTCTTAGTCATAAATACTTGATGCGGAAAGTGAGGGGAATACATATAGGCAAACTTTACTGCCTTTAATTCTTCAACTAGATACCTTCCAACAACTCGGCCAATTAACCCGATCCCTGGAAGCCCGATAAGAAGAATAGGATTTTTTAATTTACCAATTTTTTCAATTTCAACAATAGTAGTTTCTTTCATACCAACAACCCCGCTAAACTGCAAGTTCAGAATAATATCTCTGTTTATAAGTAAAGAATCGATCGTGAGGATTAAAAGGAGCTGGGTGCGCAGAAATGGCTAGTTTTCCACAGTGATACTTTTCCATAGTGTAATCTCCACAGGAGGAACAAAAACGCATTTTTTTCATATAATCCACCTTGGAAAATGATTATTGTTTTTTAGATTTCTCGAAAGAAAAATCACAATCAAGCTTTTGGGCTACAGATTCTAGCGAGTCTACTTTTTCAACTAATAATTTCTCGCCTTCTTTATAACTCTTTGCCTTAAGCAGGACCTTATAATTTGGTGCACCCAGGTATTGTATAACAACACCAGAATCTTCAAGTTTAGAGAGTAACTTTTTAATTGTGTTAAGCCCGTCAGTAGCATAGCAGGTTAAGTTTACAATTCCGCTAACTTCTACCTCTGCTTTTTTCAAATTCTTTTTTGCAACTTCAAGAATTTGTTTTATTAAGGGCTTTGGCAAGCTGGATTCTTCAAGATCAGCTGGATTTTCCATAGAATCTTCAAAACAAGCATATACTGAATCGAATTTTTCTTCAATTGCTTTCGTTGCTTCTTCTGGAGTAATTTTAGAGCCGGAATTTTTTATTGCAAGAGCTAGGAGCATTTCGCCTCGTTTTTCTGTTCTAGCTAGTTCGAGCTTTCGTCTTTTTTCCTGCTCACTGACTCTTTTTAAAGAAACATCGATTTGATTTTTAGACTGGTCAATAAGATAGACTTTTACAACTAGCCTCTCTCCTTCAGAGACAAATTCGTGTATATTCTTAATCCATCTGGGTGCGATTTCGCTTACATGTAAGAATGCTTCGGCATTTTCGTATTCCGAAAGAACACAGAACGCACCGTAAGGCATTATTTTCTTTACAACTGCAATAACAAGTTCATCCTGCTCAGGTACATTCAACGATATCAACCACAGATTAATTTTTCGCTACTTTTTTATTAATTTTTCCATGAATAACTGCATCCCCTCCCGTTGGTTCTACAACGACTTCATTGCATGAGGGACAGGATAGTTTCATAGTAGAGTTACTAAAAACAGTAAGCTCATTACCGCATTTACATGTGACATTTAAAAAATTACTTGCCATTAAAAACACCATTTTTTTGATTAATAATAGATTTTAAACTTTATGCTTTAAGCTCAAGTTTTTTTACAGTTCTACCTTTTATTATCTTTTCGTGTTTTTTCTTACAAGATAAACACTCCAACATAACTCTTTGGGTCTTACCCTGTTTCTTAACAGTTTTCTTACCTGCACGTTTACCACCGTGACCAGATAAACTTCTGTCGTGAGCTAAGGTACCAGCAGACATAGTCCTGGCTTTTCCCTTACTAAGCACTTTTACCTTATGTGCGCCGTGTTTTTTACAAGACGGGCAATAGACTCTTACTTCCTTTGGAAATTTCATAACTTATCAACCATTTAAAAGTTTTAAAATAAATATTAAAGCGGTTCTGCAAGCTTCGATTTTAAAAGCCATTCTGCTTCTGTAAGAGGTAAATCACATTCCTCCCCAATTTTAAAAGGTCCATACGTCATATCATCTAAACCTTTATAAGGCTGAATATCTTTTAAGACGCGAATCTTTTTAAAAGCAGAGCTAGTCGCATTACCAATAATATAATTATTCTCGTCACTATTTAAAAGGTTATCTAAATTGGACCTCGAATTAGTGATAAGTTGTCTTATTTGATCGAGCATGGTTTGTTCTTCTTTCGTGAGGCCGGGGATGGTACTTTCACCACGAAGAGCGATAAGCACAATTTTTTCTTCCCGTTTTGAACGAATTGTGAGTGCAATTTTTTTTACGTTTTCATATTCCTTGAAGGCAAGAATAGATTTTGAGGACATTGCTTCCTGTTTTTTCTTGAATAAAAATTCGGAAACCTGGATATAAAAATTCTGTTCTAGAGTAGTAATTGCAGCAGAACTCATTTCTTTTTTTTGAATATCCCGAAGGGTAGAATACGAAAGCATAAAAATCACTATTTTTAAAATAAGCGTTATTTATTAGCTGCTTAAATTTTATATGACTATGTATTTCACAACAACAGTAATTTAATTATTTCTTACTTTTTGATTTTTGTAAATCTTTTTCTTCTAGAGGAGTGTGTTCTTTAAATGAAATTTCTTTCGTTTTATTTTTTTGATTTGTAGAAGTTTGTTTTTCTAAAGATTCTTTTTCACTGTTTTGACTAGAAAATAAATTATCATCCTTGAAATTATTTACGTTCTCCAGTTCACTTTGCTTAGACGAATTTTTATTTCCCCGAATAAACTCATTTAAGAATTTGATAAAAGAAATTAAGATACTTTGTTTATCTTTTTTAGACTCTTTTACCCGTATCATCCACATGGGTGGTTTTTCTGAGCCAGTCCCTTTCCATTTCTTTTTTTCTTTTTCTGCACAGTTTTCGCACATTTTTAAACCATTTAAAATAAAGACAGTAGATAATTTTTTCTTACAGATGTCACAGTATTCTGGTTCTAAGTCTGATTCATGTGAAGACGGATCTTTGTTAGAAAGTTTTTCAGTTGGTTGTTCTCTTGAGCGATTTTCGCTACGTAAATCTGCAATGCAATATTGGCAGCATAATTGTCCGCGATATTGCTGCATTTCAGTAACTGGTAGATACATTCTGCAACGATTACATTGGCTATTGCTTGCGTAGAATATGCATGATGTGCAATATGGTAACCCATCTGTACCATATTCTATTTGACCTTCACTAGCACCGCACCTGTAACATTGCATAGATTAACCTTTGCTAAAATCATTTTTACTTCGCCGCATCAAATGATGAGGATAGATACATCAGAATTAATTAGATATTTAGACTCGAGTTTTTTAAGGTTATCGAAATAAAAAGGTAACAAAATAATTTGATAATAAATTATAAATTAATTAGAATTATAGAATTAGAAACAAAAATTATAAAAATAAAATAAAATAAAGAAAATAAAAAATTAAAAATAAGGTCTTTCGACCCCAGGTTTACACTTACTGATTCTTTAATTGACTTATGAAGTCACTTGCGGCTTGTAGTGTATCTGCTGCATTGTAACCAGCAACTACAATCTTTTTACCAGCTGCAACTTCTTTTACTACTGTTTTTTCAGTAGCAAAGTCAACTGAAGCTCCAGATAATGCATCAGCAGTTACCTTGTTGACTGCAGGACCACCGACTGTAACTAGTACATCAGTTCCTACTGCATCTTTATCAAGGACTACTAAGGCTCCGAAGTTCGAGTAACCAAATGGTATTGCTGCAGTTACCGTAGCTGTATTAGCTGGCATAATTACTGCACTTTGACCAGTTGAATCAACCGTACATGCTGGAGCTGCTCCTGCACCTACTGCACATGAACCTACATCTTCAGTTATGTTAACTGCCTTTACAGTTACACCGTTAGTGTTTGCTAAGGTTACTGTTTGGCCTTCAGATAAGGTGTATTGTGTTTTGGTTGGGTCAGCACTTGCATTGGCAATTGGGGATAACAAGAATGAAACTCTTGCTGGTTTCCTTGCTACCTTAATTGTTACTGAACTATCTGACTTATCCGTTACAATAGAACCTCTTTCTGTTACGAAGTTAACTTCTCTTGTAGATGGTTGGCTTGTTCTTGCTTCAGTTGTAAACTGGCTGTCTAAGAAACCAGCGTTACCTGAGGCATAAGAAAATGCACTGTAGTTTGCTGCAGTTGAATATAGTACTTTATCTTTTGCATAAGTACCGATATCCTTGTTAAAGCTCTTTGATGATACGTTGTATACCAAAGACAATGCAGCTGGCTTTTGAGCTGCTAGGTTTTCACCTGCATCTTCAACAAGCGCTACTAAGTAAGTGTCGTTTTGACCTCTGCTTACATAGCCTACACTTGCACCAGTTAAGTTTGCCCTACCAGTTCCAACTACATCCCATATTGCAGTTCTGTTTGCATTACCTAAGATAGTATCACTTGCAAATCCAGTTTCTCTGTAACCAAACATCATTGCACCACCAGATGTTGAAGAACCACTTGCTCCTGCAACAGTGTATGATACGTTAATCGTATCACCGCCTGATGTGTTACCGACGTATACCCATTTACCAGTAGCTAATTTTAACATAACATCTCCTGATAATAAACCTCTTGTTGAAGGTTCACCAGTGAATGTTAAGTAACCATCAGATAAATTGGTTGCTCTTGCTGCACCAGCACCGAATGGAACTCTCAATTCGCTACCAGTACCACCAGTTGTAGAGAATGAACCAGCTACACCAGATTTAACGCTAATATATACTGTTGCGTTAGATGATGATGTCGAAGTTTGACCATCTACAGTGTAGGTAAATGAACCATCGTTAGATTGCACTGACAAGGTATCGTAATCTGTACTTGAGGATGGGTTTAAATCCAAACCTTGGTACAAGAAATTGAATCCTTGTGGTGTTGCTAACATAGTTACACCAGTACCTTTTGATAGGTAGTCTGTTGAACCATCTCGGTATAATATAATAGATCTTAGATGATCTGTTGTATTATCTGCACCAGTTGATGAACTCGTATCTCTGTTTTTCCACAACAATTTAGCTTTCCAGCTGTTATTGTTGTTTAATGTCTTATCTCCATTTACTTCTGGAGTGTCTGCATCTTTTAAGATCATTTCATTGGAAATAACAGACATATCTGCCCATTTTGCACCGAAGGTATAACCTGGAGCTGTCTTAAATACTCTTACTTGTACTTTTTGACCGCTTGAATCAGTTAACAATGATACGGTGTTACCTGGAGCAACTACTGTTTGTTTTAAAACAGATCCGCTTGCATCAAGTAAACTAACTATAGCACCTTGTTCTGAAGCAGTTGTACCTGATTTAATATCGTCTAATCTAATGGTGTATACACCAGTTTTTAGAGATTCTCCGACATTAATGATACCGCTTACAGATTCTTTTGCTAAGTCTACTTCACCACCAACAATTAATCTTGATTCATTGTGTACTGCTGTGCCTGGACCAGTCATTTTAGTAATGATCCATTGGCTACCTAAAAAGTTAATCTTAACTTTGTGGTTACCGGTGTATGTAGTATCTGTTGAAGCACAGTTTGCCCAGCTCGAGTTAGTTGAGGTAGTACAAATCGGGATACCATAGTTATCCTGAGTAAACTTTACTTGATAAATAAAGTTTCTTATTCTACCTTGTACTGTATCAGCTGATTCTCTGTACTGATTTTCAGTTCTTGAGAAAATAGTCTGTGATTCAGTGTAGGTTTTACCTGCATCCTTATCTTCAGTTGAAACGTCTGCAAATGTTGAGTAGACACTTCCATCTAATCGGAATAAACCTTGTTGGGTTTCAGCCAATGATGTTGAAGTTTCACCATCCGTAAATGGATGAGATTCAGAACTTGTTTCAGATGTTGATATTGAGTAGTTACTTAAAGTACTCAAACCCCTGTCTTCCAAGGTTCTGTCTGACATTTCAGAAACAAATGTTTTTACCTGATATGTTCCTGCTGCAGTCGCTCCTGGAACTGTTACTTCTAATTGTACTTTTTCGTTGCTAATACTGCATGTACCAGCTCCTGCTGAAGCACCTACACTGCATTTTGCCGCACCAGCAATTTGTGCTGTCAATGTTGAAGTTTTAAATGCTTCACTTGCAATTTTTGCTGCAATGTTTGCTGCTGCAACACCGTCGCTAGCTGCTGCTGCTTCACCAACTACTACTTTAGCGGTTGGTTGACCGTTGTCATTAACTAATTGTGTATTTCCAAACCACAGACCTGCAAATGCTACAGATGTTGCAAAAATTGCAGAACCTGCGACTATTGCGCCTATTTTTCTTAAATTCACTTTCATCCAATTTCACCTCGGATTTTTTACATAACTACCTATCGAGCCAACGGCCCATTCTACATAATTACTATTCTCGATAGTTTATTGCCAACAGGAAGTTAGCAAAGGGCCGAAATTTAATACCTTTCTCCGATATAGAGTTTCCCCTAGATCGAATTGTAGTATAAGAGGGTGTCGAACACAATGTTTAAAAAGGTTTTGCTTGATTATAAACAGCTGTTTATAATAAACGTAGTCTGTTAAGACGATAGTCGTAAGCATAGTTCGCTTATTCACGAACTAATTTCACTTTCAATTCAGATTTTAACTTTTTTTATAACCCTTAAATTCGTTATTAAGTTTAGCGTTGATTTTAACCCCATAACATAATAGATGATAACCCTTATAACCTGATTGTAAGACCATCTTTTGCCAATCGAGTGGAGGTAAACAATATTTGAGCTTCATTTAGAAGCGTAGATACAAACTCATCTTTAGAGTATCTTGGACTAATATGCGTTAGTATAAGCTGATTTACGTTCGCTTTCTTTGCAACTTCTGCTGCCTGCTTGGCTGTCGAATGCATTCGTTCTTTAGCTTCTTTCGTAAAAGCGGTGTCAAAGGTTGCCTCATGAATTAGAAGATCAGCATTCTTTGCTGCTTTTATTATTGTTAGGCTAGGGGCACAGTCGCCAGTATAAACTAATTTTTTACCTGGTTTAACAAAGCTAACTTCCTTTAGAGTTACTTTTTTATCTTTGATTTTAACAAACCCGCGCTTTTGAATTTTAGTAAATAATTCACCTTGTAATCCTAATGCGTGCGCTTTTTCTTCATAAAATTTTATTTTATCGTCTTCTTGTAAAATAAAACCAAATGAATTTTTAGAGTGTTTAACCGTAAAAGCAGAGATTGTAAAATCTTTGATTTTAAGAAGTTTACCTGATTTTATTTTTTGTATATTTAGAAAAGAATAGTTTTTGCTCGTAAATATTTCAAATAACTCTTCGGGAACAAAGAGCGAAACTTGTTTTGGACTGGGTTGTGATAGCCTTAGTGTTTCAATTAACCCAAATAAGCCCAAGTAATGGTCAAGGTGGGCGTGTGTTATAAATACTGCGTCAATACTTCCAAAACCGACTTTGTAATTCATCATCTGTCGCTGCGTTCCTTCGCCGCAATCAAAAAGAATGTTGATACCATTTACTTTTAAAAATATTGCGGGGAGATTTCGCTCGGGTGTTGGAATACTTCCACTTGTTCCTAAGAATGTAATGTCGATCATAAAGTAATTTTAAAGGCAAGATTAAAAAAGAAAGAGGGAAAAATGAAAAATCATTATAAACATTAGTTAGCTAATTATAGTTATTAGAAATTCTTATTGTTTTATAGGTGATATTAAAATGACAGAACAAACTAAACCTTACGAAGTAAAAGATATTAATCTAGCAGAAAAAGGAATGCTCAATATTGAAATTGCAGAACTGCGAATGGGCGCTCTTATGGAAATTCGGGAACGATTTAAAAAAGAAAAACCATTTATGGGACTTACCATTGGACTTGCGCTTCATGTAACGAAAGAAACCGCAGTTCTCGTTAGAACGCTACGTGATGGTGGGGCAAAAGTTTCAGTGGCTAGTTGTAATCCGTTATCTACGCAAGATGATGTTGCCGCAGCACTTGCTAAAGAAGGATTTAATGTTTACGCTAAAAAAGGCGAGAGTACTTATGAGTATTATCAATATATAGATCACGTAATCGCATCGAAACCGAATATAACTATAGATGATGGTTGCGATTTAGTAACCAGAATACACACAAAATTCCCCGAGAATATGAAAACAATTATAGGCGGATGTGAAGAAACAACAACAGGTGTAATTCGTCTTCACGCGATGGCTAAAGATAATGCGCTAAAATACCCAGTTGTTGCAGTAAACGACAATAAAACAAAACACTTACTAGATAATTACTATGGAACTGGACAAAGTACAATCGATGGCGTTTTACGAGCGACAAACATTTTAATTGCAGGTAAAAATTTAGTAATCTGCGGATATGGAGACTGTGGAAAAGGTTTAGCACAACGGGCAAAAGGAATGGGTGCTAACGTTGTTGTAACTGAAGTAAATCCATTTAGAGCGCTTCAGGCAGTACTCGATGGTTTTATAGTAATGCAACTAAACGATGCAGTAAAAACGGGAGATATTTTTATTACAGTTACTGGAGACAAAAGAGTAATTACGCTTGAACACGTAAAACAGATGAAACATGGTGCAGTCTTAGCTAATTCAGGACATTTTGACCTAGAAATAGATGTTAAAGCTTTAAACGACAACTTTAAGCGAAGAAGAGTTAGGGATTTCTTAGACGAATACATTGTTAATGGCAAAAAAATATATGTTTGTGGTGAAGGAAGACTCGTAAATTTAGCAGCTGCTGAAGGACACCCAAGCGAAGTCATGTCAACTTCTTTTGCTGGTCAAGCTCTAGCCTGTGAATATTTAGTTAAAAACAAGGGGAAACTACAAGGAGTAGTAACGCTTCCTGAAAGTATCGATGATGAAATTGCAACGCTGCAATTAAAGGCAATGGGAATAAAGATCGATGTTCTTAGCGAGGAACAGAAGAAATACTTAACGAGCTGGGAAGAAGGAACCTGAAGCTTAGATTTTTAACTCTTGTTTTCTTTTACTTAAATAAGGTGATAATCATATGGTAGACATTGGTAAAAGTATAAACGCATCGCTATTACCCACGACCGTTTACGTTATTTTAGGAATAGTTGTAGAATTACTTGAAAAGATACCGTTTCTTATTGGAGCAGTTTTAGGTTGCTTACTAATAGTTCCAAAGATTATAATTGGTCCATTAATTTTAGCATGGGCTGGATACAAGGCAGTAAAAGAAAAAGGATCTGACTTAGTAGGAGCTGCACTAGCGGGCGCATTTAGCGGGGCAACTGGGTTAACAATTGTAGCTATTGCCGCATTTATAATGCAAATTCTTGGAATAATACCCGCAGCAATAGCAGCAGGAGCACCTGAAACCGCTGGCGAAGGAATGATGACATTTACAAGCGGAATATTTGGAGGAGTAGTTGGCGTATTTGCAATCGGATTTTACCTCGTTACAGGAATTTTACTTGGCGCGATTATGGGTGCAATTGGCGGAATAATTGCAGGACAAAAATCAACTGCAAAACCAGCAGTATCAGAAAAAATAGTGCAAGTTAAACAGGCAGAAACCAAACCAAAATCCAAAAAATAATTTCTTTTTTTCTTTTAGCAACGTTTAAATTACTTCGCAGCATTATTAATTGGAATAAATTAGAGGTGAAAACTTAATGTACGGAGTATCCCCACAAGCATACGATCGAGCAATTACAGTATTTAGTCCTGACGGAAGATTATTCCAGGTAGAATACGCAAAAGAAGCAGTAAAACGAGGAGCTACTGCAATCGGTTTAGTAGCAAAGGACGGCGTAGCGCTAGTTGCGTTTAAAAGCATCCATTCAAAATTGGTAATGCCAGAGTCACTCAAAAAAGTATTTGATGTTGACACACACATTGCATTTACTGCTAGCGGATTAATAGCAGATGCTAGAAGATTAGTAGATGGAGCTAGAGTAGACGCCCAAAGACACAGGATAACTTATAACGAACCAGCGTCAATCGAATCAATAGCAAAGGGAGTTTGCGACTTATTACAAGTATATACACAATATGGCGGAATTAGACCATTTGGTGTTTCTCTTCTTATTGCAGGTGTTGATGACCAGCCAAGATTGTATGAAGCAGAACCAAGCGGTGCAATGACAGCTTACAAAGCAGATTCAATTGGAGCTGGCAAAAAAGAAGTAGATGCAATTCTAGAAAAAAGTTACAAGGACACGATGACGCTAGAAGAAGTAGTTGTTTTAGGTGTTGATGCCCTTAAAAAAACGCAGGAAGAAAAGATAAGTCCTGAAAACGTAGAAATATCAATAATAGACACAAAAACCAAGAAGTTTAGCTGTTTAACTGACAAAGAAGTTGCAAAATATTTAAAGTGAACGCACGGGTAGACCCGTTGTATTTTCTTTTTCTTTTTTTCGTTCTATTTTTTCGATTATAAGAGGAATGATTTCCCCCGTTTCTGGAAGTATGAATGTTATGTTTTGATGCCCCACGATAGGCAATTTAACAGGTTCGCGTATCAAGCACGAGTCAATTCTGCCACCAATTACAGGACCGATTTCAGTTCTTTTAATGTTATCAAAAAATCGATAGATCGCAAGTCTTCCATTTGTTTTTAAAATGGCAAACCATTGCCGATTTTTACCAATATAACTGCATGCATAATCAAAAGAATCTTCATGCGAAACGCGAATTGGAATGGTTTTTTCATTCACATGCGCAATAACAGAAAACGATTTATCATCAACACTTAAAAAAACACCCGAAACAGAACTAGAAGAAACTTGCGAAGCTGAGTTATCAAATGGCTCTGGCATATTTTTGTATCTGGCAAAAATTCTAGGTTTAAACTGACCCGAACTAGGTAAAGAACTAGAATTATTACTTGCAGCAATTAGAATTGCTCCGATTAGAAGCGTTTGAGCGAAACGTTTAGAAAAAGACATTGAAAATACACCACTTAATTTGATATAGTACATAATTAATTTGTTTTGTTTTCCACAACAAACCGAATTTTTCTTCAGATATAATCTGTGAAGAATAAAACTCGTTGAGAAGAATTTGGCTTATCCGGTACGTTTTCACTTATAGAACACTTAGTTAAACTATAGAAAAAGGGTTTAAAACCATATTCCGTAGTTCCATTATGAAATGAATATGCTGTGGCGCCCCCATTTTTTAGTGCGATAACTCCCCAGGTTTTATCCTTTGATACGTAGCCACATACATAATTTTTTTCTTCGCCGTGATTATATAAAATATAGGGATCAGGACTAACACGAGAAAAAGTCCAGGCAAACTTTTGCTTATCTACAGTAAGCTTAAAATCGATACGCGGATTTGGCTTTTCTAGCATAGGTTCAGTTAGTCTATTCGATCTTATGGGTGGAAGTGCTAAAGAGCCAGAATTCGAAAATAACAAACCACTAATTATTGCTGCGCTAAAGATTCTTCGCATAAGTTCCTTTAGCAATAGCAAAGTTATTTAACAATTGTCCCATTATGATTTTTTCCGTTTATTGCATTTTCTAAGTCATTTAAGTTTTTTCCACTTACAAAATGAGCTTCGATTTTACTTCTTGCAATGATTTTACATGCCAAAATATCAAACACAAAGTTCTCTCCAGCTTTTCTTGTGTCGCTTCTACATGCAAGATTAATTAGCGTTGAATAATCGAGCGAGCCGTATTTTTTTGCATTTTTATTTTCTTTTGGATTTGAGTCATAAATCGCATCTACGTTACTTATATTAACTAATCTTCGCGAATTTATTGCTTCAGCTAGTAGCGCAGCATCAGCATCAGTAGTAATTCCGGGAATTGTTCCGCCCATTGCAATAAACCTGAATTTTTTAGCTTCCTTTCGGGCATTGTCAAAATCTAAACATACTTTTTTACAGATATTTGATTTACCAGCAGAAAAAACATCGATTACTGCTTTTGCATTTTCTTTTGTAGCAACTATTGCAGCTTCATCAGCTTCAAATTCATTTCCGCCTTTTAAGCGAACTTCGTTAGCATATTTTCGAGCAGCTTTTCCGCCACCAGTAACGATTGCGAAATTGTGTTCACTTTTTTCTAGAATTTGTCTGATTTGATTTAGAAAAACAGTGTCAATTCCATTTTCAGTATTAACTAAACTTCCACCTAAAGATAGGACAATGTGCATAAAATTGCTTATGCAATTAAGGTTTTAAAAGAGTAATGAGAAGAAGAAGTGATTTACAAGACTATACCGAAGAAGAGCGTGAAAATTAATTAGGAGGAGGGATTTCATCCAAAATTTTTAACAGCCAATTAGCATACATCTTAAGTTCTTCTTGTGATAAAAGTCGGGGAATTTTTTTCTTAATTTCTTCAACTGGAACAGGAACCTTTTTTTCGATGCAATCTTCAATGAAGATAACTGCAGGTTCAACATCCGCGGAAGAATCGCTATCTAATACTTGAATTATATTCGGAATATAATCGGTAACATCTTCCTCGTTCTTAAGTGCAGATGAAAAAGCTAGTATGGCTAAACCAGCACCTGTTTTAAATTCCAACACGATTTTAAGTCCCGGGAACGCCTCCTTGATATCAATACCAAGCATTTGAGTCATGGCACAAACTGCGTTTGAACAACTAATCTTAACCTCCCTAGAAGCCTTGGACATCAACAGCTCGATTACTTTTGGCAAGGCAGGCGACGTATCAAGATCATTATCATAAGGCAACACCCCCAAAAGATCAGCTGCGGCCTCAACGAGAGGGGGTCGTTTATCATATAAAAGAGAAACAATCTGTTCCACAGATAACTCGTTAAGACCTGCATCAAAACGCAGATTATTCGCCAAAGATGAAAGTGTTAAGAGCGCTTCAATCTTAAATCTAAAACTTTTACTGCCCAACATTTTAGATAATTCTGATGATATATCCGTAAGTTCAACACCTGCAAAAAGATCCTGATCAATAACGTCTTTTTTATTTACTTCTGCATATTTAAGAATTCGTAAGCATTTGCATGCACCTACCTTTAAAGAAGAATCCGAGCTTTTTAAGGCGCGTATTATGGAGGCAAAAAATTCCATTTGATTTTCATGTATCAGCGGAAATAAGAGTTCGTTAAAAGATTTATCCTCTTTTTTTAGTTTTTGTGCTGCAATAGAAATCAAATAAGGAAATTCGTTTTGAGGATTCTGTCTAACCATATCTGCAATACTTGAGGTTTCTCCTCGTTTAACTAAATCGCTATACAAATGAAGTCTTTTTTTATTAAACGAATTTGGTAGCTTATCTTCTAACATGGCATTTATTGATTTCCCTACTGCTCCTGGTTTAGCATCTTGATATTCTAGCATGTCTTTAATAATAGCTCTTGATGGTCTCATTATCTTTCTCCCAGTCATGTTATTTATTATGGTTAGAGGAGTTTTTAATACTTTGCCCCACTTTGATTGTGTAAACCAGCTTCAGTCGAAAAAGATATTGATTAGGATAGTTGAGTTTAACATTGAAATAAGTAGAAATAAGTAAAACAAGAAGTAAAAAAACACAAAACAATAGTATTTTATATAATGAAAGTTTAATACATTTAGGTGTAAAAAATGGAAAATGTAACGCTTAACGTAATTTATAATGAAATAAAAAAGCTTGAGAAAATGGTTTATGTAATAGACCAGAAAGTAGAGAATTACCGAGGTCTTGAGATACTTAACCAAGAAGAAATGAAAAAGTTAAAGCAGATAAGTAAGGAAATGAAGACTAGTTCTAAATCAATAAAAGAATTTTCCAAAGAAATGGGCGTTGAATTATGAATGAAGAATGGCAGATAGAATTTTCTAACTCTGCACAGGATTTTATTAGAAAATTAAAGCTAAAGGATAACGTAGAACGAATCTTAAGAAAAATATCGGAATTAAAGAATGGCCCATTTTCAATTCAATATAAATCAATAGTGGGATTAAAGCATACTTACCGGATTAGAGTTGGAGATTATAGAATTACATACGAAGCAGATTTTATATCTAAAATAATAAATATCCTAGAAGTAGGAACAAGAGAAAATATTTATGACTAGCAATTAGGGAGGTAACAAATATGACATTAGATTTAGGTATTTCGGAAATAGAAAAAACACTCATGAAGAAGGAGGGCGAATTTGACAAAATAATGACTAAAACTCGTGAAGTTGTACGTAATTGCTCAAACGCAATAAAAGCAGCACACGCTCATGATTGGACTGTAGCTCATACACATTTAAAAGAAGCTGAAAAAGAACTTAAGGAAATGAGAAAATTTGAAAACACGCACTCGCAAGTAAATCATGTAATGCAGGAATACGCTGAAGCAGTGATAATAATAAATGCAATAGACAACAAGAAGATTTCGACTTTTAAGGAAGTTGGCGTACCTATTGAATCGTATTTAACTGGATTGTTAGATGCTGTCGGTGAACTTAAGCGGGAAACGCTAGAGAGTTTAAGGAAAGGAAAGAAGGACGATGCTGAGATTTACTTTAAGATGATGGAGGATATTTATGATGAATTACTTCCAATAAGGTTTTCTAATTCAGTATTGCCAGAATTTAGAAGGAAGCAGGATTCGGCAAGATTCCAGGTTGAACAGACAAGAGCGGAATTGTTGTAATTTATTTATATTTTGAAAAGTTACACGATTATTTTAGCTTCTTTTAATTCTTTACTAAGTTTACTTTTCCAATCCACAGATAAAGAAATATAGCCCACACCTTGTATGTCAGAGAAGTTATCTATCTCGGCAGATGGTTCGTATAAAATACATGTTTTATTTCTGCCGATTTTTCCCAATAGATACCCAAATTCAAAAATGGCATTTTGTCTTGGACGATAATGTGGTTCCTTAACGATTTCTTCACCTTTTTTGTAAAATATTTGATCGTCAGGAGTTAAAAGAATAAATGCATACCCAATCTTTAGGGTATTTGTTTCAACTTTTTCTATTAGAGTGCGGCCAATATGTGCTTCATTTTCTAAAATGATTGGATTTAAACCTAAATCCCTTAGATAATTAGCTAATTCGTGTCGTTTATTTTTTTCATCAGTGCCATGAACAATAAAAATATCTGAACTGTTTCTAGACTCACTTTTAGTAGAAATAATTGTTGGTACATCCAAATCAGATGTTATATCTATTTTTTCAATAATCGACTGTAAGTGTTTAATTTTACCAGATATAGTTTCCTTTAATCTGTGTAATAGTATGTTGGGATCGGAAATTATTGCCATTACTACAGAATAAATTGAAAGTTCTTCTTTGGAATCTGGAATTACTGATTTAATTAAAAATTTGTTTATTGATGACCACTTTTCTTCATCTTGAATTAAATCTTCTAAAGATTTAGGAAGATACAAACGAACAGGAGTACGATAAGATGAGAAAGGATTATCTTCTGCTTGTCGTTCTTCCTCTTGTATTAGGTCTAGAAGTCTTTTTCCTTCTTCGATTTGTTTTTGAAAAGCTTCTTTAGCACGATCTGATGGAACGAGTAGATATGTCATAATATTATTTAGTCAGTTAGAATTAATAAAATTAAGGAAAAAAATGTGTTCTTTAAAACACATCCTTAAAAGTCCTGCAAAAGATTTCTTTTTTCTTTTAGTTTTTCTTACCTACAAAAACAATTAGAATTACTGCAATAAAGAATCCTTCCGGCAGGACAGCAATACAATTTATTATCTGGTCCTTTAAACGCATCTTCTGAATTTGTGCAGTAGCTACATGCTTCATTAAGGCAGTACGATTTATATCCGGATTTAGAAGGACACCCGCATATAGAGCATTGTTTAATCAAATCACCAGAATTACAACTTAGCCCAATATTTTTAGTTGAACATTTACCATACGCAGTACCATCAATGCATCTTGGAGCTGGAGTAAGAATTGCCCAAGTATCTGGAGAAAAATCAAAATATTTTGCATCAATTGCAAAATTTAATCCTTCTAGTGGAGTCCCGCTAGGATCTTTTTTAAGCCCAAATGTATTTATCCCAATTAAATTACCATTTCTTAGAAGAAACATACCTCCGCCGCTATTTCCTGGGTTTACTGCGGCATCAGTCTGAACATAATTTGCATTTCCTTCTTCCGGAATTCTTAAATAGTTTGAAACGATTCCTTTTGAAACGCTGTATTGTAAGCCATAAGGAGAACCTAAAACTAAAAGATCATCTCCGATTGCTGCAGTGTAATTATAGTCAATTACTGCAGGATCACCAACATTAGTTGAAAAAGTAAGTACAGCTAAATCTAGGGTTGGTGAGAGATAAACTTCACTAGGAATAAGAGATCGTTGATCAAATGTTTTGACAAAAAGATTATATACTCCGTTATAATCAAAATCAGGATCAACAACGTGCCTGTTTGTAAGAACAACACTTTTTCCGTTATAAGAAAGAATTACCCCCGAACCGGTTCCGCTGTCGCTTTGAACTAATACGACATTTTTTTGTGCATTATCGATTACTGAACTGGTCCTTTGTTCGGTAGTAACACAAGCATTTGCAATACAATAAAGACCGGAACCGCATCCGCAAACTGCGCAGTTACTTACTAAAGCAGATGAAGCATTGCAGAAATAACTTGGCCTAAATAACGAGCACGAGTTAGTTGGAGTTCCATCGTTACAACCTTTTTGAGAAATTATAATCGAGTATAATGAAGATGGTGAAGCAGAGTAAACTGAGTTTCCTTCAAATAATACAGATAGAGTATCCTTCCCAGCCGAAGTGTATGTTATTGAAATTTCTGCTTCGCCAGCGGAATTTGTGATTGCATTGCCCTGAGCATCTTTACCAATGGCAAGAATAGTTTTGCCAGAAATAGGGGCATTTGAAACCGCATCAGTTAGTCTTGTCAAAATTTTAAACGAATCATTAACCGTAGCATTTGTAGAAGCTTTTACGATTAAATTTGTTGGAATTTTTATAGTTCTTGTTTCGTTTGCAATAGCCTGTTTATTAAATAGATTTCCTTTGAACAAGGCAACTAATGAAATAGGTTTTCCACACCAAACTGATTTTATAGGAATGTTTGTCGTTGCTTCGCCAGAGCGAGTTGTACGAACTACATCGACAAGATCAGTATTAACATAAAATGAAATTGGCTGATCATTAAGCGGTTGCCCATCCAGATTTTTTAAGGATACACCATAAGATATGGTGCCGACGCATGCTGAATCTGAGACATTAAGAGAATAGTTTAGGATCGGCTGACTGCCAGTTAAACCTGTACAACCAAAAATAAAGATTGTTAAAACTAATGCAATCAAAATGCTGCGATTCATAAATAGTAATTTTATTTTAAGGTTTTTATTAGTATTGGAAAAATGGAAGGAAAAATAATACTTTAAAATACGAATCATTTTAAGCCACTAGTAATAACCTTCTTAATACCTTCCGAACATATTATGTGTATGTGTAGAATTAGCAGAATATCACTTGAAAGAATAAAAAGAGAAGTAGATGCAAGATTAAGGTTGGGAGATGAACTAATAGGCAAAAGATATTTATTATTAGATCATATTGGTCAAGGTGCAACCGCCAATGTTCACACAGCATACGATGTTAAAAAAGATGAAGTTATTGCGCTAAAAATGGTTGATGAAACAAGAGATAAATTATTGGTTTCAAGACAATTTTATAGAGAAATCGCGGCATTGGAACATCTGCCCAAGTATCATGGAATAGTAAATTTAGAAACTAGAGAGATAAGCGAAGGATTACCTGTTTTAGTTTTAGAATATATAGAACCTCAAAAAATGACAAAAATACCAATAAGGAACATGACTCATTTTCTTAAACAAATTCTTGAAAGTTTAGAACACTCACACCAAAATGGAGTAATTCATCGCGACATAAAACCAGCAAATATTATTTTAACACAAAGAGATGACCAGATTGATGCAGTATTAATTGATTTTGGATTTGCTTGGTTTATCGGTGACGAATATCGGATTGGCCAAGTTGCGGGAACCCCCAATTACAGAGCACCGGAATCAATTGGGCCTAAATTTCAAATGTCTGAAAGTGTAGATATTTATGCTTTAGGCTGGACTGTCAGGGAATGGGTTTACAGGAAAAAATATTTTGATGAATATGAATTTGAAGCTGACAAGAAACTAACGCAGATAGTAGACAAGGCAATCAAATATAAGTATGAAGAGAGATATAAAACCGCGAGAGAAATGTTAAGCGATTTGGAAGATTACACTAGAGAGACCAGCATAAAAAAAGAATAAACACCTTCAGTTTGAAATTTTTTCGGTTAAATTTCAAATCAGTCGATTTTTTAAAGTAAAAAGAAAATGGCGCCTTGGCCGGGATTGTCTGCTTTGCTGACAAATTTTGAAAAACACGTCAGTTTTTCAAAGCTTTCGAACCCGGGTCTTTGGTGTGACAGACCAAAATGCTGGACCATTGTGCTTGTTTAAATAAAACAAACTACACTACCAAGGCAACTATTATATACTAATTGCATACGTCTTTACCTACATTATACTCGCATGTTTTCTAATTCTAAACCGCAGCAGAAAATGTATAATAATTGCGTCACAATACAAAACACGTAAGCTACATGTCACTAGCTAATTGCTATTTACTAATAGATAACTACAGCAAATGTTTTTAATCACTTTCCTTTCAATACAGATAACTGGTTCTAGTTAATAAATTAATTTAATTTTGGTTTTACCTATGAGCATCACTGTAAAGCGCGCACTTTTAAGTGTTTATGATAAAACCGGCCTTTTAAATTTTGCTAATTTTCTTTCAAAAAACAATGTTGAGATCGTTTCTAGTGGCGGAACTTCAAAATTATTACGAGAAAATGGAATAAAAATAACCGAAATATCTGATTTTACAAATTACCCTGAACTTATGGAAGGCAGAGTTAAAACTTTACACCCAAAAGTCCATGGTGCGATTCTAGCAGATAGACAAAATCCAAAGCATATGGAAGAAGCAGCAAAAATGGATTTAAAATTAATTGATATGGTTGTAGTAAATCTCTATCCATTTGAAGAAGCAGTAATAAACGGTGCAGACTTAAAAGAAGCGATTGAAAAAATCGACATTGGAGGCCCAGCATTAATAAGGGCAGCAGCGAAAAATTATTCAAGTGTTGCAATCGTAACAAACCCCACGCAGTATGAACTAGTAAAAGAGGAGATGAATAAAAATAACAATTCTGTTTCTGATAAAACACTTGAAAATTTAGTAGTACATGCATGGACAAATGTATCTCACTATGATGTAGTAATAGAAAGATATTTTAGGAAAAAACTAGGATACAATGAAGAGTTCCCAGAGTTTTTAAATTTGACATTCCATAAAAAGCAGGATTTAAGATATGGGGAAAATCCGCATCAAAGATCAGCAGTTTACAAAGATGACCATTATAAAAACCCATCAACCTTAGATGCAGTACAACATCAGGGAAAACAATTATCTTACAACAACGTACTTGATTGTAATTCCGCATTTAAATTAATACGAGAATTCGAGCAGCCAACTGCCGTAATTGTAAAACACAATAATCCTTGCGGAGTCGCATCAACAACAGATATCCTAACAGCATATAAAAAAGCTAAGGCAGTTGACCCAGAAGCAGCATTTGGAGGGGTCGTTGCAATAAATCGGGAAGTTGACCTAGCACTTGCAAAAGAAATTACATCGAGATTTGTTGAAATAATTATGGCACCCTCTTTTACAAAAGAAGCACTGACAATTTTGAAAGCAAAACCAAATATACGAGTAATGGGAATAGAAAGCATTTTAGTAAAAAGATTACCGTATAGAAAATACCGCTCAATTTTAGGAGGTTTATTAGTTCAAGAAGCAAACGTAAAAATTCTTGAAGAACTTAAAGTTGTGACAGCGCGAAAACCAACAGAAGAAGAAATGAGCGCACTAATTTATGCTTGGAAAATAGTAAAATATGTAAAATCAAACGCAATCGTATACGCTCGGGAAAACCAGGCAGTTGGAATTGGAGCGGGTCAGATGAAAAGAATTGATGCCGCAAAACTAGCTGCGATGATCGCAACAGATAATGGCGAAACGCTAAAAAATTGTGTAATGGCAAGTGATGCGTTCTTCCCTTTTAGAGATGGAATTGATTATGCAGCAAGCATTGGGATAACTGCGATAATCCAGCCAGGAGGAAGCATAAAGGACGAAGAAGTAATAAAGGCAGCTAACGAACATGGAATTGTGATGGTCTTTACAGGAGTTAGGCATTTTAGACATTAATTGCATAAGTTCACAGTAAAAGACACTATTTTTAAATTATTTGTAACAGTATACATAGTATGGTTACTTTCAGAAAAAAATTAGTCAAAGTTGTTCTTGCAATTGCACTAGTGTCCACTACTACGCTAAAACTACCGATTGTAGAAGCAAAGTGGAAATTGCCTGAAGGTGGAGCGAATAGAGAAAAAAGATCATCTACTTATACGGGAAATTCTAAAGTAAAGAATGGTTTTGAATTTGAGTATAATCATATGGTTACGCTAACTCGAGAAATGTATCTGCAACAAGTAGAAGAGGAATTTAAAAAAATAAAAGGAAATCCCAAAATTTTAGCCCTGGTAAGAAAATTATATGATAACAGAATAAAAAGAGAAGCAGAAGCGATTGATGGGGAGACCGTAGAACACCTAGATATGATATATTCAGTAGCCAGTATAACTGCGTCAATGAAAGTATCTGCGGAAGAGTTAAAAGGAAGAACAACACCCAAACAACGCAAATTTTTACAAGAGAATTTTGGGAAAGGTATTTTTGGGCTGATAGAAGATGAAGATATGATTTTGTTGGTGACTAGATTTAGTACTAGAATATTACAAAGAATAAAAGATGAATTTCCTAATACACAATTAAATTATGAAGAAATAGTTGAATTCGCAAGAGACTTGGAAAATCCATTGAGAAAAAAAGAAAAGAAAGAAACGTACAAGATATAATAAATGACAAATTAATTTATGAGCAATCTTTATAAATTATCTTTGGCAAATAAAAACCAAAGGTAATTATTATGAGTTTTAAAACAATTTTTGCAGCCCTGACAATATTTGGATTGATATTTGCGACAGCTCCAGCCTGGATACAACCAGGTGTAAACTTAAATTACACAGGTTCAGATGGCAATACTTATAGTTATACAGTTTTAAATAAAAGTGGATTAGACAACATAATTGAAATAAGAATAAACGGAAATCCAGCCAGTTCAGCTCCTGAAACAGAAAACGGAAGCGCCAGTTCAGGAAGATTTTGGTACGATTCTTCACTATTAAGCGGAGCATTTGTAGGTGGAACAGTAGGAGATGATTTTGTTTCTAGTACAGGGCAATTAAGCGCGGGTGGAGTTAACTGGAATACCACAACATTAGATGGTGCAAAAAGCGGCGCAACAATAACAAAAGTCGTAGATAAAAATAATGGGATTCTAATTAAACAAACTATAACAGCAGGAGGATTACAACAGGTAATAACGTTAAAAAACTTTAATATACCGATTTTGTTCCCACCAGCAAAAGTAGTAGCACCTACACCAACTACACCAAGTTCTCCAAGTACACCCCCAACACAAACAACACCAGCACAGCCAAGCAACACCGGCAGTTCAAATACTCAATCTGATCAGACAAACATAGGTACAGTCAGTTCAAACACAAGCACAGATACAACTAATGAACCAATAGGAAGCTTAACTACAGATGATTTAAAGCCACCCGCATCGAATGTACCATGTTGTCCGGTGTTGTTTGGATTATTGTTTATTGGATTTTTGAGCTTTGCTAAGAAGAATTAGTTTTTTTACTTTTTATTATTTTTATTTTCTTATTTTATTTTTCTTAACTTTATTTTAATAATTTTCTCGTTTTATTAGACAAAAAAATTAAAGATAGAAACTAAGATGACTCACAGACAATTAAATGCCATACTCCTACTCCAGATTTAGTTTGGGGTTCAATAATAACAACTTTAAATGGACTTTGAGGCATTGACTTTAACATTGTTTCAAAATATTCTCTGTAGTTTGGACGACCAGTTGGATCTGCACCGCTTATGGTTCTAACCCATGCATCATGTCCATCTGTTTGCATGATAGACAAACCTGAACCAGATCGCATTATATCCATTAAACCAGAGCTTAGATGATCAAAAACTTTTTCTACATATTGTTCAGTTGGGCTTAACTCTTTCTTAGGCGCAACATGTGCTGCACTATCTGCTTTTGAATAGATTGCACGAACTGGAGCCGGTAGTTCAAATACATCAACTCGAACGAAACTATTAAATTCGATTGAAACACGATCAAGTACCTTAACGGGTATTTCAAATCCATTAACTACTATTTTAATTCTAGGCGGTAATTTAAGACCCATCGGTTCTATCGACTCCAAGACTAATTCAACTGCAACCCCGACATCATCCACTGATCCTGCCTTATGTGGAGAATCATGCATACCATTTTTATCAAAAACAGCTTTTGCAATTTTAACGTTGTCTACTGTGTATGGTACTTCGACAAGTGGTCCTTTCGTCCGAACATCTCTAAAATCTGCTGCAAGTAAAGCTAATTTAACTAATTTAGCACACCTTCGTTCATGTTCAGTTCCTTTTAATGTTCTTGGTTTTCGAGTAGTAGGTTCCATAAAGTAGTTTGTGCATCGAACGATTTATAAATGTGTATTTTAATGTAGAATTAGGTAAAATTAACAATTGATTTGTCTTTGTGCTTTTTCTTTACATTTATTATTTTAGTTCCATTGACATTTATCATTTAAACAACCGCAGGAAACACCAGCTACTTTAGAATCGTAGCATTCACGGTATTCGCATGTGGTTATAGCATCTTCGCTTTTAGACTGGCAAATCTGACCTGAGCAACCTCCCTTGACACAATCAGCATTGTTGATGCAACTTCCGTTTGTTGATCTACCGCAAAATATAATTTCTTCTTTAATAGGAACGGCAGTGCATTTATTACTTAGGCAAACTCCTTTTGAGAGCATAGTTGGACACATACAACGTGGACCATTACAAGAATTATTTTCTAAATTGTATTTGTTAACATATTGACCCAAGCCGCAATCGCAACAGCTAGTCTGGCGAACGCAATCGCTATCGCTTTCGCAGTAATCTTTTACAATATATTTAAGTGGAATTGAAACATTACTGTAATTTTTAGTGTCATTTTTAGTTATATTTGTAGGATTAGATAATTCTAGACAGCCTGCAATTGCAATTATTAAAAGCACCAAGATAGCAAGAAATTTCATCAGAAGTTTAAGGATAAGAAGAATTAAATATGTTGGTAAAGGGGAAAAATAAGATAAATAAAAAAAATTAAAAATCCAGAGAACTGTGGTTCTCTAGCTTTTTTTCATAAATAAAAAAATCCCGTCCGCCTGATTTGAACAAGCAACCGCCCCGTATCTACTAACTATTTAGTTAATAGTTAAACTCGAAAAAAGTCGAGTGAAACAAACTACAGCGGGGCGCTCTACCGTTGCACGCCTTGTGTGCAATTCTTGAAAGAACACTTTCAAGGCTTTGAGCTAGGCCGGGAGTATTATAAATTTAGATAAAAGGGTTTTTATTACTAATTATACTTTTGGCTCTTCTGGCATTGCAGAAGTTCCAGTCATTTTGCCATATCGTCTTACCTTATCAGGCGCACCAATTATTGCAGCTGTTGGGGTTGGAGTAAATTTTCCAGAAGAAGATTTAGGAGAATAAGAAGAATTTGCAGCAGCAGCTTTTGCAGTTGCTGCCGTAAACTTAGAGCCTACTAAACCAGTAAATAAGAATGAGCCAACTTTCGTTGGATTTGATATAATGAATTTGCCTGCCATTATACTATTTTCTTTACTGGTCCCGTTTGGGCTTGTAGATATAGAATTTGTTCCAAAAGGTTTAAAAACCCTTGCATCTCTCGTATCCACGACGTTTGCTTTGGCAGATGTCCTTGATAAATCATAAACAAGTTTTGTAGTTGCAATGTCAGCTTTGAAATTAGTTTTAGAAGTAGACTGATTTGTTTTAGATGTAGAGGGATTTGCTTTGGCAACAACCAATTTAGCAGATTGACCGGAACTAGTATGGGTTTGTACTCCCACGCGTCCGCCTCTTGTCCCCATGAATGTTGAACTAGAAAACCCGCTTTTTCCATGAACAGAGTATGTTGAACTCGTTCTTCCAGCAGTATAAGTTGTTAAACGAATACCTGCAGGCCTAGTTTGAGCATTAGGAACACATGATTTAGATATTGCAACAGAACCGGCTTTTACGCTTTGTCGCCTTATTTGATCTTCAATCTTCTCTATAGCTCGTGCTTGTGCGATTTGTGCTTTCTTTTGTCTTTGCAACAAGGTTTGTGTCCTAACTGCAGTTTGCCTAGTATTTTGAATACCTAAAACAGAACGAAGTGCTTTTTGATCCCTATTTGAATGATTATTTAGAATGTGTCTTACTTTTGTTGCTTGCTGGTCTAGTAAAATCGAACTTGCTCTTTGTTTAACAAGAGTTTTCTTAACTCTTAAAGCGCGCATTTTTACTTTTCTAGATCTTGATCTTGAAAACCTTGCCTGACCGCCAGGTCGTGCAAATTTATAATTCCAGGTTGCATATTGAGCATAAACTTTCTCAGTAGGAAGAGCAGTAAACTCAGTTTTTACCGTTTTAGGAGCAGAATATGAAGTACGAGAAGGAAGAGAATCAGAAAGTGAATTTTTACCTTTAAAGAAAGATTTATCATTTTGCTTAGCAACTGCTAAGTCCGTATGAATTGCAGAACAATTTCTAGTTCCACTTCCACGACTAGGTTGTTTGATTAAGGCAGGCATTTTAATCTAAACTAATAATTGCATAAATAGTATTTAAAGGTTCGTTTTTTGGGCCCGAATTTCCTCTGAAACAGAAATTAGAAAAGAATTAAGTTTGTCGTAACTTATGCTAGAACCTGCTGCAATTTTATGCCCGCCTCCGATCCCACCGCAAGTAATTGATGCTTTTTTCATAACTAAACCAAGGTTAAGTCCCCCTGCAACAAGTTTTTTTGTACCTCGACTAGAAACCTTAATCGTTTTGTTTTCACCTAGAGCAATGCCAATAACTGGTTTTTTCCCCCTTCCTGAAATGAGCATACCGCAAACGATACCGATTACTCCTTCATCCATAATTCCCCGACCATCAATAAAATAAAAATCCCCAAAATCCTGCATTTTATTTGTTGCAAACTCGATTCCTTCCCGGATATTTTTACGATGAAGTTGTAAAAGTGCCTTAGCTTTCGCATAACCATCATTTTCATTAAGACATAAATCTATCGCAATATCACTCTGGTCATTCCTGCCGCACGCATTAAGTAGTGTGGAAAAATCTTTCGCTTCATATGTTTCGTTCTTTGGATGCTTTGGAAAAATATAGCTTTCACAGAACAAATCTTGTTCGCGAATGCTGACTCCGCTTTTCGCAAAAACGTTCGTGATTGCGCTAATTAAAACGGTTTTTTCATCTTTACTTAAATCAGAATAAGTTCTCCAGGTTTCCCCATTTTTCTGCTTAATTAATGTTTTATTTAGAAAGTCCTGTGCCTTATCTTCCTTAAAAGAAACTCCGGGAATTAACGGATCATCACTAAATGCCAAAAAATAGATTAATGATCGCGAGTATCTCCCATAAAAACAGAGGTCATTTTCAGTTGCAACTTCGTCTTGATCTAATCCTTGAGCTAAAACATATCGATTCATACCAGTTAAAGGAAATTGCTGATCGGCTACTGCGCCAACAATACCAAGATCAACTCGTTCTCTAAAAACAAGGTAAGCAGTACTTGCTCCGCTTAGTTCTGTCCCACCATCAATATCAAAGAGAAGCGGATTTACATGAAACGCTACTTTTATGTCATCTAAGGGTTGATGATGGTCGATAATAATTACATTCGATTTTTCACTTAATTCATTAACCCGAATATTACCAGAACCTAAATCTAGGAATATTATGTTCTTTGCACCGATTGATTTAATTTTGTCAATAGCTACATCATCAAGTTTTTTTATGCACAATCTTTGAAAATTTAGGTTGTGCTTTTTGAAGAAACTCACTGCAATTGCCCCTGAGGCTACACCGTCCGCGTCATAATGATGTACAACTAACGAATTATCCATAAGAAGAGTTTCTTGCATCGCTTGGTTACAATAATTTAAAAATTGTTTTTGATTTGGTGTTAAATCCATTAGGAAATTAAAAAGAGCAGCTTTCTTTAATACTTTCTTTTATTTTATTTTTGATTAGTTATGCTAGACACAAAAATAAGATTTGGCCCGGCAGGAGTTCCAACCCGCTCTAAAGGAAGATCAACCCTTGAAGGGATTGAATGTTGTGCAGAAATCGGCTTAGATGCAATGGAGATCGAATTCGTGCGGGGCGTAAAGATGGGCGAGACATTATCTGCAAATGTAAAAAAACTTGCAACAAAGAAAGAGATTAAACTTAGTTCGCACGCCCCATATTACATCAACTTATGTTCAATAAAAGAAGAAACAATAGAAAATACCAAAAGAAACTTGTTTGAATCAGCTAAAGCGACTTATTTGTGCGGAGGAAGAATAACGGTTTTCCATTCTGGATATTATCAGGAATTAAGTAAAGAAGATGCTTACCAGATTGCAAAGAAAAGATTAAATGAAATAAATGAACAACTAAAGCAAAATAACATAAAATGTGTTCTAGGAGCCGAAACGGTTGGGAAAAAATCGCAGTTTGGAGGGTTAGATGAAGTGATACGACTTAGCCAGGAATTAGAAAACGTGCAACCTGTAATTGATTTTTCGCATTTAGTAGCGAGGGCAGATTTTCCATTAAAAACAGAAGAGGACTACTCAAGACTGTTTTCTAAACTTGAAAAAGAACTACCAGATTATTTAAAACATTTTCATAGTCACTTTCAAGAAGTAAATTATTCAGATAAGGGCGAACTAAACCACCTCATTTTAGGCACAAAAGATGAACCACCATATAAACCATTTATAAAAGTAATAAAAGAGAACGGATATAGTGGAGTTGTAATTTGTGAATCGCCAATTATAGAAACAGATGCACTTAAAATGAAGGAATATTATGACTCACTAAAAGGTAAATAAAATATGGAACTTTTTATAGATAAAATTGAAGGAGTAGTTACCCAGATACAGCAAAAGGAACAAAAATTACAGGTTCTAAATGAAAAATACAAAAAATTACTGGATAAGGATTTACGAAATGAAATAAATGAATTAAAGCAAGGAATAAATCAGGATAGACTACACATAAGAAAGATCGTATTTTATGGCATACAAGAAATTAGCCTGATTAAAAAATATTTTCCAGAATTTTTTAAGTTGCTTTGCGAATATGAAGTTATAGGTAAAGTAATTTCGGCAAAGGAATGGCTCTTAGAACTTCCAAATTATGATAAAAAGAACGGACAAAAAGAATTAATATTAATAAGACAACAAAGAAAAGAAGCCAAACAAGCCAAAGAAACTTTGTTAAAATGGGTTGGACAGATTGATCCAAAGGCTATTGGTGCAACATGGCCATTTCTTAAGAATAAAATAGGCCCAAGAGAACAGGCAGAAGATATACTGGAAAAAGTTTCGCAAGAAGAAAAGGAATTACGCCGCAAAGGATGGGCAATACTTTTAAGTGATGAATTTATCTTAGATACATTTAAAAAGAATTTAATCAGGCTGGAAAAACTTAGAGGAAAACTTTTTGAAGTAAAAAAAGCATGCGAAAAATCTTCTGGCAAGGGGACAATAGCAGAGTACGACGCAAAGAAAGATTATGAAGAAGCAGAAAAAAATTACAAAAAAATTGAGACATTTTGCAACGAGATACTACTTAGTAATCCGCAATTTCTGCTTAAAATAAAGTCTGATCAAACAATTTATTCAAAGGACCAGACCAGAATCCAGATAACTAATTTTATATCAAAACTAAAAATACAGAAAATAAACTTAAAGAATTGGAAGGAACAGATGAGAATAAGGATAAAGAATGCATAGATTTATGCAGGAATATTTTCAATTACTTGCTCCACTTCCTTTTTGATAGGATTATCTAAAAAAGAACTATTTTTGAAGAATGCATTATAGAAACTTTTTGCAAGTTCTTTTGTTTTTTTCTTATCAAGTAAATAAGCAGCCTGTATGTATCCCTTGCTTCTTGGGTCATTTATAAAAAGATAACAAATAGCAACAAAAAAATAGATTGCAAAGTCTTTTTTGTCTAAATTTATGGCTTTTTGAAAATCAATTAATGCATCTTCAATTTCATAAATTTCCATGTGTGCTACTCCCATTAATTTATAGTATTCAGGCTTACTTTTTATCATTGCAGCACGCTCTAAAAATTCATGAGCATTATCATAATTTTTAAGCCGCAAGGACAAAATTGCCTTGTAGTACCATGCATCTGAATTTTCTGAATCCTGCGAGACTTCCTTGTTAAGGAGCTTTAATGCTTCAGGATAATTTTTTGAAAGAATTAGCTTCTTTGCTGCTTCAACTAGTTCCATAAAGAGTAAATTAAAAGTAAAGCTTAATAAAGCTCACCATAGCATATATGCGCAGTATTAAAAAACCTTCCCAGCATAAAAAATTATAGAAAGTGATTAAATATGGCAGAAATGGCGACCGTTAGTAGTATGACCGAGGATAAAATATCCAAATTAAAGGGGATACCCCATTTGCATTACCCGATTGAGGCGTTTGACCCAGTAGCATTATTGAAAAATATGCAAAATGGGACAAAACTCAAAGATTATGCGAATACAGTAGCAGATGGAGAATTAAATACAAGGATAAATGCAAATTATCAAAGAGCAACATCCCATTATTTACACGATGGAAATGGAAAAAATGAACAGAGCATAATTGTAAAAGCATTAGCAACACATTTACTAGAAGATTTTGGAGCAATATCAGTAAGAAAAGCATAAATCATTTTTACTTATTTTATTTTTATCCTTTGTTCTTATTTAACCCAAGTTTTCGATAAACGAGAGAAAAACGCCATGATGAACGATTAAAATTCAGCACTTTGACAAGAAATCGCTTTGCGAAAGTCTAAGTATTAAATACAAAGATCCCTTTATTCTAATTCTATCGTCGCAGGCGGTTTATTTGTTATATCATAAACAACCCGCCCAATTTCGCGTACTTCATTTGTAATTCTAGTAGAAATTTTTTGCAAAAGTTCGCTTGGAAGATGTGAAAAATTTGCAGTCATACCGTCTAAACTATCAACTGCTCGAACCGCGAGGGTATACTGATAGGATCGCTCATCCCCCCGAACACCAACAGTTTTTGTATCAAGTAATGCTGCAAAGTATTGCCACGGTAATTGTATTTGATTATTCTTTGCTGCAGATTCGATTTCAGTTTCAACAATATCGATAGCTTCTTGCAATAATTTGACTTTTTCCTTTGTTATTGAACCAATAATTCTTACGGCTAGAGCTGGACCTGGAAAAGGCTGCCGGTTATAGATATAATCGGGTAATCCAAGCGCTTTGGCTGACTCCCTTACTTCATGTTTATAGATTTCCCGAAGTGGCTCGCAAAGCAACAGATTCATTTTTTGAGGAAGTCCGCCAACATTATGGTGGCTCTTTATATTGTGTCTTCCCGCACCACCGCTTTCGATCCAGTCAGGAGCGATTGTTCCTTGTATTAAATAAGTTACTTTGTCTTTTTTAGATTCTTCTTCAAAAATGCGAATAAATAATTCTCCAATAATTTTTCTTTTTTGTTCTGGATCAGTTACATCTTTTAAGGCGGAAAGAAATTTATCTTCTGCATGAATTACTTTAAGATTTAACCCTACTTTTTGCGCAGCTATTTTTACTTTTTCGGTTTCATTTTTTCGCATTAGTCCAGTGTCAACGTAAACTGCAAACAAGTTTTTGCCTATTGCCTTACCTGCTAGAGTTGCAGCAGTAAATGAATCTACCCCGCCCGATAGTGCGACGATTGCTTTCGCATTTCCGATTTGTTTTTTTACGTTTTCAATTTCCTGTTGTACGAATTTTTCTGGATTAAATGACATAATTTAAACCTGTTTTTTATTTTTATAACATATATATGTTTTTAAACATTTAAAATGTATTGTAGAGCATGAGAATAGTTGCAGATTTCCACATTCACTCCAAATATGCGCGCGCTACCAGCCCAAGCTGCGATGTTGATGGATTATCAACAGGCGCAAAATTAAAAGGAATAAACGTACTTGCTACGGGAGATTTCACTCACCCGCAATATTTCAAGGAACTTAAGATGAAACTAGCCCGAAAAGAAGAGAGTGGACTTTATGATTATAATGGAATCAAATTTATATTAAGTACCGAAGTAGCTAATTTTTTTCAATTAAACGAAAATGGTAAAACAAAGAAAGTACACAACATAATACTTGCACCAAACCTGGCAATTGCAGAACAAATAAATGATTGCTTAGGTAAAGACCAGAACTTAAGCTTTGATGGAAGACCAATTCTTAAAATGAGCTGTGCAGAAATGGTAGAAAAAATGCAGAAAATTTCAAAGGAAATTGCAATAATACCCGCTCATTGCTGGACGCCCTGGTTTGGAGTTTTTGGTTCTGTTTCCGGGGTTAATAGTATAGAAGAAGCTTTTGAAGACAAGGCTAACAAAATATTTGCGCTTGAAACCGGACTTAGTAGTGACCCTGCCATGAATTGGATGATTTCAAAACTAGATAAATACACGCTAATATCGAATAGCGACTGCCATAGTTTAGAGAAACTAGGTAGAGAAGCAAATGTATTTGAATTACAGGAACTTTCATATAAATCAATATTAAACACATTAAAAACAAAGAAGGGCTTTGTAAAAACTTATGAATTTTACCCAGAAGAAGGAAAATACCACTATGATGGACATAGAGATTGCAAAATTATTTTAAACCCAAATGAAACAAAAAAATATAAGGGAATTTGTCCCGTATGTAGAAAAAAATTGACGGTCGGAGTTATGAACAGGATTACCGAACTTTCAGATAGAGAAGTGGGATATGTACCAAAAGACAGTGTTCCATTCCAGCACATAATCCCCCTACGCACTATAATTTCAAAAGCACTTAAAAAAAGTGAGACCACCCTTGGAGTTGAGGATGCGTATCAAAAACTAATAAAATATTTTGGAAATGAATTTGCGATTTATGAAGCAAATGAAGATCAGATACGTTTGTCTACGAGCAAGGAAATATCAACTGCAATAATAAAATCAAACAGTGGAAATGTAACATGGATACCCGGTTATGATGGGGTTTTTGGAGAACTAATTTTAGATTCAAAAAAGAATAACCAAATTGTAAAAGACAGAAAACAATCTTCTTTAACTGATTTTTAATATCAAATAATAAAATAATAATAGAAACAAGATCATTTGTTCCCTCGGGCTACCTCATTTAGAAAAATTCATTTAAATTTTTCTAATACTTGAGATTTAGAAAAATAACGTATTTTTCTAACACTTGAGATGTCAAGAAGAGGAACATTATTGTAGAGAAGACCAGAAGGCTTCTCTATCATGATCATGAACCCTGCTGGTGTTCATGACAAGTTGGAGAGACAGTGAACGCTTTCTGCTGTTCACTGGAAAACTTCCTGGTCTTCGATATATTTATCAAGAACCTAAAGGAAGTAGTTTGCCAAGGTTTTTATGAACCGCAGTTCATTAAAAGCTAGTGAATGAAATTTACTGGATGGCATTTTTCAAAACAGATTTTTTCCAAGAGCGTCCTCGCTACGCAGGGGAACCGTGCACAACTAGCAGGGTACTCTCATCGATTTTGAGATAGGACAAATAAGAAATAAACAAAAAAAGAAATAAAAACTTAGTTCTGATTATCCTTAAACTTAAATTTTCCCTTGCCAGCTGCTCCTCCTTCGCCACCTTTTCTAAAGA
>JBBSVN010000007.1:0-112988 GCA_038046765.1 Microcaldota archaeon
AATTGTTGCAGTAGCTGCATATTTCCTCTTCTTTAGAAAAGGAGGCGAAGGAGGAGCAGCTGGCAAGGGAAAATTTAAGTTTAAAGATAATTCGAACTAGAATTTTGTTTTTTTCTTTATTTTTTAGTTATTTTATCTGTCTTTATTGTTTTTCATTTTTTTAGTTAAAATGAAAAATCTAGTGGATGCGTCCACTATCTCTTTTTGCACACAAAAAATCTAGTCAACTGCGGTTAACTATCTTTTTTATTTTTACAAATAAAAAATCCGCTCTCTGCACTATCTACGAATTTTCCTTTCATTTTTATTTCTTCTTCTATTTCTAGTTTTATTTTCGCTAGTCCTTCTTGCCATAAATTATCTTTTGGGCTCGGGCTAAAAGCAGATTTGAAGGATTGTAATGAATCTAAATAGGGTTGAGCTTGATTTAAGATAAATTTACTTTCAAAAACTACTTTATCTATTATATTGAATGTCTTTTGCAGTTGAATTTCTGCATTTTCAAGGTTAAATGCTGCTGAAAAGTTAACTGGCGGGTTGGTATTTGTAATTTCGCCTATTTTTTCTTTAAAATGATGCATTCTTTTACGATTATTTTCTCCATTTGTTGCAATAACCAGAATACCATCTTTCTTCAAAACTCTTGCCCATTCCTTAAATGCTTTAGGTATGCTTGGCATATGGTAAATCATAAAAAAAGAAAATACTGCATCAAAGCACTCATCTGGGAAAGGAAGCGTATCTGCACTAGCTTCTACAAATCTGATGTTTAGGTTTTCTTTTTTTGCTAGTTCTTCTGTTTCTTTAAACATTCCTTTGCTTAAGTCAACTCCTACCAATTTACCCTGGTGGTCTAGATTGTGTTTTAAATAAATTAACGATTTACCTTCACCGCAACCGACATCAAGAATGTTTTCTTTGCCACTAAGTTTAAGGTGCTTTATCGCCTGTTCGCTTATGCTAATCTTGGGCGTTTGAAACTCAAAAAGTACTTGTCTTAGTCTAAGGTTTTCGGGACTAGCGTACTGGTGCTTAGCAAGAAACTCTGGGTCGGTTATGTCTGTTGGCATAATTAACCTACACACTATATTATTTTAAAGAGCTTTAGATATTATTAAAAAACATATATTTAATAAATATATTATTCTTATATACTTAGGTGATAACATGGCAAATGTAGTAGTAACTGTTTCGATTCCCTCTGAACTAAAAAATAAAATGAACGATTTTCCGGAAACAAACTGGTCTGAACTAATGCGGGAGTTCTTATCTCAAAAAGTTAATCGCATGGAAGTGCTAAAGCAGATGGATGAAATGCTTAAAAACAGCGAACTAACAGAAGAAGACGTTGAACGCGTTGGAAAGTTAATCAAACAGAAAGCCTGGCAAAAAACACAAAAGATGATCTAATCCTGTTGGCATGCCAATACAAATATAAGCAATTGTGAACAAATAAACTTATGAAAAATTTACTTAGTTTTAGGTTTCTAGCGTTATTAAGTGTATTCATTTTATTTTTTGGTTGTACGGGTAGTTTGAATGATTCAACAAAAGGTGTAGCAATGGATAAAAAAACTGCGAAACAAGGAGATGAAGTAAGCGTATGGTATATAGGAAGCTTTGAAAACGGGACATTATTCGATACTAATTTAAGAGATCAGGCCGTTAAAGCCGGTCTTCCAGAGCGACCAAATTATGACTCGCTCATATTTAAAATCGGTGAAGGATCAGTAATTAAGGGTTTTGAAGATGCAGCTGTCGGCATGAAGGAAAATGAAACAAAATCTGTAAAAATACCTCCTGAAGAAGCATATGGCGCAGTACGAAAGGATCTTGTAGTTCTTGTAGATAAAAGCACTGTTCAGGATGGCGACAAATTAATTCTTAATTCAGAAGTTCAAGCTTCAAATGGGATGTACGGCAGAGTTACTAATGTAAGTGGAACTAACCTTACTTTGGATTTTAATCATCCATTGGCTGGTAAGACGCTTGTATTTACGATTACTGTTACTAAAATAACTTCAGGATAAAAATGACTAATGTTAAATTAGACTCCTGCCAGCGCTGTAATAATTGCTGTACTAATTTCGGAGTCTGTTTAACGATTTTCGATATTAGTCGGATTGCGAGAGAAACTGGCCGTAATCCTATTTCTTTTGTCGATTTAGTTGACGACTACTCACCACGCGAGCGAACTGAACCTGCGATAATTCTAAATCATAAAAAGTATGTTCTGGTTCTTAAGCACGAGCAAAAGCAAGAGAAAGAACAAGAAAAGCGAGTTTGCACATTCTTTAAGTCTGGTGGTTGTTCGATTTATGAATCGCGACCCTATTTATGTCGAACTTATCCATTCATTCTTGACCAAACGCAAAAAGGAGAATTAAAAGATTTACAAAATCGGGCATGCGTTGTATTTTGGTATCCAAAAGGCGAGGCTAAGGAAAAGTACGTTACTGACCTTAAAATATACTTTAAACAAATCGAAGAATATAAAAAAATCGTTGATAAGTGGAACAACGACAAATCAAATAATTCTAAGGGGTTATCTACCTTTTTGAAGTTTGCGCTTAAAGAGATCTAGCGTTTATTCTATTTTTTCAAACGCATTCCAGACTATCGCAAATAATGCTCCTATTACTAAGCCACCGATAAATGTTCCAATTGTTAATATTAGTAATTCGACAATGTTAAGTGGGGGATATACTAGAATAGTACGAATACCATGCAATTCCATAGCATAATTAACGATAGCACCATTAGTCGCGGCAATTAAAATTCTCATAACAAAATGCAATGCTGCAAAAACAATTCCTAAACTAAGCGCTGTACGATTTATGCTTAATTTCATTTTTACCACCAGGAATGGTTTTACAAGAAAAAGATTAAATAAGTTTCATTTGTGTAATTTCGGATAAACTTTCGATATCGAACTTAGGGAAAAACATCATCGTTGTTGCTCCTGTTTCTCTTTCGATTATTTCATATTCAAATCTTTTAGTTAGCCTTTGCTGCATAGATTCTAATAATTGTGCAAGGTATGTTCCTTCTTTCACATCATTCGCTTCAATTTTTAGCCCGACACCAGAAAACTTATAGGGTAAATCTTTAGGCATAAGTTGATTAAAAGTAGTGCTGGTTCTAATGTTTGGCTCTAATCTTATTGTTATATCTGCAATCCTTCCATTAATTCTAAGATCCTCAAACTTATTAATAAATACGCGATCCTTTTCTCCTGTTCCCCCTAAAAAATTGATTAGGGTCTCAAAGCTGTCATTACTCTCTTCTCTTCCCAAATTTCCGAAGTCTGGAAGAAGGTCGTAAAGTTTCCTCTTATCAACTCCACTTGAATCATGAACTAATTTACATATATCTTCAAACTTTTTGCATTCATTTGCAAGCTCCCTGCATAAATCTAATCTATCTGGAGCTTCTGCTAATCGAGCAACTAGAATATCGATTCTCACTCTTAATTCTCTTGAGAGAGTAATAGCTTTTTCTAGTTTTTCATCATTGTAAAGGGTTTTATCAAATTTTTTCCCTCTTCTTTCACAATCCTTTTCGTATTCTGTTAACTGCACCTCTTCTTTTTCGAAAACTGTTTCGATATGTTCAATGCCTTCCCTGATTTTTCTTACATTATCTATGTTTACAATTGCAAGTATTAGTGATCCTATTGTTTGGTACACATGTTTAAATAACTCTACTCTAGCTAGTTTTAATTTTTCTTCATCTAATTTTAAACTTCCAGAAGAAACTTTATCAAAAAGATCTTTGTTTACTGGAAATAAAAGCATAACTGTAGAAAACGATTTTGCTTGCGAAGTTAGCGCATCAACAAGCGGGCTTTTGCCACCTATTTCTGTTCTAAGCAAACCTAAAGAGGATACTGTCCTAGTACTTGGGGCTACTATTTCTTTCATAATCTATCTTTTGTGGGATTGTGTTTATAATCCTTTCTTTTACATAAAAAGAAACAGAATTAGCGGGAACTTAACATTTTCCGATAGATAATTGATGTGTAAACATTTTTTTGTACATAAAGAATAAGGAATTATATTAAATACTTAGCTTAAGCTACTTTTACTATGCGCATCTTAGCTTTGTTTTTCTTAGTCGTTTTGTTATTTGGTTGTATAAATAATCAAATCTCAACTGAAAAAATCGAACCAAAAGTTAGCTCTAAGCAACCCATTGAAAAAGAAAAACTACAAGACACCGATTCGATAAATGACACTAATATAACAGTTCAAGAAGAGAAAACTAACGCATCTGCAAACAAAAATAATCCTAATAATTCTATTAATTTTACAATCGAAAAATCAGTGCAAATAAATAATCAAACGATAAATCAAACACCTGCGAAAGTCGCTCCAAAAATAATCAATGGAAAAAAATTAGAAGAACGGCTAAAAGAAGCATCAGATCGGTTACACACCCAAGGTTCTGGATCAGCCGTGCGATCGGATTTTGATGACCTTGCTTTAGTTTATACTGATTACGCACAAGGTAAAAGTTTTCCACCTATGATACTTCCTTTTAGGTATTACTATAGCGAAGAAGCAAATATTACATTTAATATATGTGCAATCGAATACACTGTTTTTATCTGCAAAGGAAAACTCGAACGAGTGATAAATTCTGATGAATTTAACAATGGCCGATGCGAAGTATCACCTGTTTATACTGGCGGAAATGGAGGCGGGTACGGTTATGGATATAATTAGTAAAATCAAAAATACGGAGCAAGCGTTGCAAGAAGTATTCTCAAACTTGCGCTACCAGGTCATAACTACTTTGCTTACTTTTCTAATTTTCACCTTTGTTGTATTGCTTCCAGTAGGCCGATTTAACGAACGGGCGCTCTATTACCAGCTAATATCTTTAGATAAACTAGCTTTACTAAGTATGTTTTTCTTTTCGGTTGTATTCGCAGTCTCATTTTCTATGAATATTTATCTATTTACAAAAAAACATTTATCAAAGAAAAAGACTTTTGTATCCGGACTATTTTCCCTATTATCTGCATTTGGTGCAACTATTTTTGGAAGTTCAGCATGCCTAGCTTGTTTATCGCTCTTAATTGGGTTTGTGGGTCTACCATTTATATCATCCATTCTAATCTATCAAAAGCAGCTTTTTGTTATTTCTGCAATTGTATCGCTCATTTCAGTTTATCTAACTTCAAAAGCAATTATAGAAGAAAAAACCTGTAAGGTTTGTAAGGTAAGATAGAATAAGATAAATATTTGCTCCATCCGGGATTTGAACCCGGGTGGCTGGATTGAAAGTCCAGAATCCTGTCGGTTTGCAGTTTCCTGCATTGACCGGGCTAGATTAATGAAGCAAGCTAAGCTTATAGCATAATAACTGTTGTTTAGAAAGATATTAAACTGTTCTTGATTGTCTAGTTTTTGTTACATACTGCATAGTTAAGGCAATAAGTGTATTAGTGCCGTTCTTTTTAATATAATCTAGGGTATCATTATCTATAGTTACATTTCTATCAAGTAACAACTTGAAAAGTTCTTTATTAGATAACATAACTGCGATTTTAATAGGTGTTAAATTTTGTTCATTAGGTTCATTGATCTTTGAACCATTTAATAAAAGCAATTTCGCTGCCTTTATTCTCCCAAAAAGGCAGGCGTAATGAAATGCACTATTGCCATAATGATCTTTTTGATGAATATCTATTCCACGTCCTAAAATTTCGTTTAAAGTGTCCAAATCTCCTTTTTTTGCAGCCCTAATTAATCGGATGTTCTGATCTAATAATATTTTATTATTTAAAATTCTGCCAAAAGGTATTGGAAATTTGGGTGCAGAATCTGATCTTGGAGCGTAACTGACCCGAGTTATTCCTCTTTGATCCGTGCATTGGATCTGTGCAAAATGCGTTCGTCTTCCTATATTCATAATTTATATAAGAAGCGAACAGTTTAAAAACATTCTTAACCATTAATTATAATGAAATTAATAAAAACTAAAATAATTCCAGAAGCTGTTTCTGAACAATCTCTATACTTTTACTCGCATCGATCTTAATCCAGTTTTTACATAATAATTTGTCATTAGCTAAATTAAGGAAATGCCCTCTAACTTCTTCCAAATATTTTACATTTTCTTCATACCGGTCAAGTTGTTTTTGTTTACTTTTCCTTTCGTGTGAAGTTTTGCCATCAATATCTAATAAAATTACTTTGTCTGGTTTTAGGAATTTAGCACTTTCCACTAGTCTTTTAGCTTGCTCATAAGTAAATGCATCAAATTCGTATGAAATTGTTGAAAATACATAACGATCTAAAAGAACGATTTTACCTTGTTTTAGAAGTTCTGCTATTTTCTTCTGCTCTTCTGCAATATCTGCTAAAAATAAAAGAAACAGTGCTTTTCTATCTAGTTCGATTCGTTTTTCCAGGTAATCATTAAGGATAGAAAACTTGCGAGTTGGATATTTGAAAACTACTAACTCGGGAAATTTTTGTTTTAAAAGTTCGATTTGAGTTCCTTTTCCGCAACCATCCAGTCCTTCTATTACAATAAGCATAAATTATAATACTCTGCTAAGCATTTTAACTATTGTCCTCTTTGTATTTCGCTATTGTCTCTTTCATAATTTCTCTTAATGCGATTGGAATTTTTGTTTTATTAGCTACTTTTGTTGCTGATTTTAATTCTCCTGCTTCTGCTGCTTTTTTTACAAATTCAACTGCTATCTCTTCTTTGACAATTTGAGGCATATCATATCTTAGAAATATTATTAGTTTGCTTATTAATTGTGGGGAATAAGATTCTTTTAAATAAATCTTTGAATAAATTCTTGCCGCTTTAATCCTGTGTTCTAATGGAGCATATTTGTTTTCTGCGATTTCTAAAAGCTTGTCTTTACGTTCTGCTTCTTTTGAAACTTCTAACAAGCTTTCAAAAAGCAGATTTAATTTTTCTCTTGCAGCAGAAATTACTTCTTGTTTAATTTTTAAAGACGGTTCTAAATTTGCATAATATGCCACGATTCTATACTCCTTGCTGGTAGCTTCTTTGATAATAACCAAGGCTTCTCTTGACTGTGCTTCTAATCTGTATACTTCCTCCTTTTGTTTTGCTTCTTGGACTAGTCTAGCATACTCTGCCGAATAAGGTAAAACTTCCGCTCTTTTAATTTGATTGACTAGTTTTTCTGTAGTTTCGTCTATAATTTGATCTACTCTCTCTCCAGAAATTCCAAATTGTTCTCCGATCTGTTTGTGAGTAAGATTATTTCTTTCTAATCCTAGGCCTTTTGCTATAATTGCATTATTTCTATCAGAAATTTCTTTCCCCATTGTAATTAATCCTAGTCTTTGTTTTATCGCTAGTAATTCTTCAGGGTCTAAATTATGTAAATTATCTTTTGCTATTGCCTCAAGAATAGGAGCACAGCCAGTAAACTTGGGTCTTATTTGAACCCATACATCATCTCTCTCTTTTGTAGGTCTTCGACTAGCCATACAAATATTATACACAAATATATTTAAAAAACCACATGTAATGTAACAAAACATCCGCATCTAATAAAAACCCTTCTTGTCACTAATAATAAGGTGTTCAATTGGACCTAATTTCAATAAGAGATCTGGAAAAGAAAGATATTGAAAAGATTTTATTTACTGCCGAAACTTTTGAAAAAGGCAAGATAAATCGCTACGAAGGAAAAATCCTTGCTACTCTATTTTTTGAAGCGTCTACACGTACAAGAATGAGTTTCCAATCTGCTTGTATTAAGCTAGGTATGAATTATATTGACCTAGCCCCTGAAGCAAGCTCGCTTAAAAAAGGTGAAAGCTTTGTTGACACGATAAAAGTCGTAAGCGGTTACTCTGATTTACTAGTTGTAAGACACCCTAAAGAAGGCTCAGCTAGGCTTGCAGCCGATGTTTCTAAAGTTCCGGTAATAAACGGAGGAGATGGTGGAAATCAGCATCCCACTCAGACACTAATCGACTTATACACGATAAAAAAGAGTAAAGGAAAATTACAAGGGTTAAATGTAACTTTAGTTGGCGATCTAAAGCATGCGCGAACTATGCAGTCTTTGGTTTATGCCTTAGGGATGTTTGGTTCAAATCTTACTTTAATTTCTCCCCCTGGGCTCGAGCTTGATAAGCATCTTGTAGACGAGATCGAAAACAAGTTCAAAATAAAAATAAAAACCAAAAACGAACTTGACATAAAAGATGCTGATGTCGTTTACATGTGCAGAGTCCAAGAAGAACGCTTTGCTGACCCATATGAAGCAAAACGCGTAAAGGGTCAGTTTACACTAAAAGCAGAGCACTTAAAAGATGCGAAACAGGATATGATTGTAATGAACCCATTACCTAGAATGAGTGAAATTCCTGTTGAAATTGACGAGACTAAAAATGCGAGATACTTCGAGCAGGCTCATTATGGCGTTCCAGTTAGGATGGCGGTAATTGATTATGTTTTAAGTAAATCAGGTGTTTAATATGATTAAGATTGAACCAATTGAAAACGGAACAGTAGTTGATCACATTAGATCCGGTAAAGGAAAAAAAGTTCTTGAAATTCTTGGAATTGGTGAAGCTTATCCTGGCAGGGTTGCATTAATGATAAATGTTCCAAGTAAAAAACTTGGAAAAAAAGATATTGTTAAAATCGAAGGCAAAGAAGTTTCTGAAAAACTAGCAAATATGATTGCGTTAATATCTGACAAATCCTCAATAAATATAATTAAATCAGGCAAGGTTTGTGAAAAAAGAGATGTTTCTTTACCAACTGAATTATCTGGAATAGGGATTTGTCCTAATCCAAACTGTGTTACAAACTATGAAAATGCTGTTAAAAAATTTAAGATGCAACAAGAATATTATTGTTGTCATTATTGCGAGCGTGCTTTTAAAGCCGAAGAATTATTGTAAGGTGTCGTAGCATGAAACTTGTTTCTCCAAATTTTGCCGATTTACTTTCTCCAAATATTGAAATAAAAAGATTTCCTGATGGCGATAGTTATGTAAGAATTCCGAATCTCGAAGCTTATAGGGATAAAGATGTAACAATTTTTCATCGGCTTTATCCGCAACCTGATGTTTCTATTTTACAAACGCTTTTTATGCTAAATTCTTTGCATGCAGTTAATGCCAGTACTACTCTGGTTGCTCCTTATTTACCTTACGCAAGGCAGGATAAAATCTTTCTTGAGGGCGAAGTCAAAAGCGCAGATATAATTTGTAGCTTACTCGCATCAGCAGGGTTAAAAAAACTGATAACTTTTAACTGCCATTTTATGAAAAAAGAAGGAGAAATTGAAAATCAGGGTCTTAAAATAAAAAATATTTCATTTGCAGAGCAACTAATAGAACATGCTAAGAAAAAATTTGATAATAAGAAATTTGATATAATTGCTCCAGATAAGGGTGCGCTCTATTTAGTTGAAAAGTTTGGCGGTAAAGCTATGGAAAAAGTTCGGGGAGGTTATGTCAAAGGGGATGTCGCACACAGAGCTATTTCAAAGATGGTCGCTGATTTCGAATTAAAAGAAAAAAATGTCTTAATTGTTGACGATATGATTTCGGGAGGCGGAACAATGATCGAAGCTTGTAAAGTCCTTCGTGAGATGGGTGCCAAAAAAATATTTTGTGCTGCAACCCATGGGTTTTTCCTAAATGATGCTCTTTTAAAATTAAACGAAGTTTGTGATGGCGTTTTTGTCAGTAATTCAATACCTTCGCCTGTTTCAGAAGTAGATATATTGCAGGAACTTAAAAATCAAAAGGTCATTGATCATGGCTGAAGCACAAAAAGAATTTGATACACTTGAAGAAGTCCGAAAGCGTGGCATGGGTAAAAGAACAGAATCAATATTTAGTTTTTACCAGGATAAGGGATTAAAAATTAATGACGTTAAGGAGCTTACTTCTATAATCAATTCCTCAAAAGGTGCCGAGGGTAAATTAAAAGCAACTCTATTTGCAAAACTTGCCCAGCAAAGCCCGATAAAAGCAATCGAACTTGAAATTGCAGAATATAAACGAAAAGGGGTTGCCGTACCAAAAGTATCAGAGGAAAAGGCATACGAATTAGCTGGAAAAATTGGGAACCAAAGAGAAAACTATGATAATGCAAGCAAATATTTGGCACAAACTCTGCATCCCCCTAGTAAGAAATTAGAGGAAACTAGTTATGTAAGCGCATATCAGGTAGAACAAGGTCAAAAATTCTTTTCCGGAACTAGCATGGGTTCTGTAAAAATAAAGGTTGAAGGCAAAGAGACTACGGTTAATTCTGCTCTTACTGAATGTGCTAAACTTTCTGGTGAAGTTAAATTAAATCGATTCAGGGAGATAGTTGGTGAAATTGGGGAAAAATTCAGGATAAAAAAAGGGGAGAAAAACGATTTGGGGTTATCTTACAATGTACTATCCACTAATCCGGAAGAATTACTTAGTCAAAAATCTTTCAATTGCTTTTCAGGTACAATAACCCTGGGGCAAATGGTCGCGTATGCAGCAAGTAAAGTTGGTTTAGAAAAAGAAATTAGCGTAAGTATGCAACAAGTAGCATCTTTTACTCAAAATATCAGAGCAAGAAATTGGGATGATGCTGGTCACGCTATTTTAAGAATTGAAATTAAGGGTCAGCCAAATATTTTTCTTGACACTACAAATGCAGCTACAGGTAATCACATTGAAAATCTTTCATCTAAAACTGGTCGTATTGTTAGTGATCGCAATAATAACTTAGTTTATAAAATTGGGGAAAAATTACCTATTGATCAGAGAATAACTGAAGTTGCAAAATTCCAGGACAATTTATTTGATAATCCTATTTTGTCTCAAAGCGATTTAGAAAAAATCTCAAAAATGCCTCCTGTTTTTATTTCTTATTTTATAAACTATGCTAATGATAGCCAAAAGTCTGCATTTTTCAAAAAATTTGACAAAGATAAAATTGCAAAAATTGAAAGTACTGCTTTACAATTTAAGTTATATGCTGCCGCAGCGGTTAGTTTTGATCGTAATAGCAATGAACGATCGAGTTTAGAATACGGCGACCTTGCGCTTAAAGCCTTAGAAAAAGCACAAAGGACAAGTTCTGAAATTGTAAAATTGCCCTCTGCAAGTTACATCGGTGCAACTGTCCGGATAATGCAAATGACGAGTAATAAAAATAATCCGCAATACTTGAGTGCATTAAACTATTTGTATCGGACGATAAATTCTACTAATCCCGATCAATTAAAAAAATCCGGTTCAGACGCGCGATTATTGTTAACCAATTTTTATATCGAAAATAAGACTACAATGTCCAAAGAAGTTGCGATCCAATACGCAAGGTCAATCGTAAATATTAATTTTTCCGTTGAAAATATTTCTGAGGATGCTAAAAAAGTCCTTGACAATGTTTATTTACGGCTTGGAATCAACAGAACCGAATTTGTAAATGAAATTGTTCCAAACACTATTGCAGGTATAAATAAAAATGATGTTTTGGGGCACGAAAAATCTATTTCCCATCGTATTGAATTAAATGCTCTTGAATTAACTGACCGTGTTTTAAAAGTAGATTATAATTTCGATGCGATATCAATAGAAATAATTTCGTATAATTCCGGGGATCCAAAGACTCTTCCGCTTGTTGTTCTACGTAATTTTCAGAAAATGATTATCAAAAAAGATATTCGTGAAAAATTGGTTAGTGAAGATGGTGTGTTCTTGAGTGCATTAAAATCTGGCGGTTTAGTTTGATTTTCTATATGCCTGAACTATCTTTTCAAATAAGGGGTACATGTTATTTCCTGTGATACTGTTCTCTGGTACTGGTTCCCAAATATCGTTTCTTTTTACTAGTCCTTCTAAAACCACATTATAGAGACCTTCCTGACCCCTAGCTTTAACCCTGTCTAAAAATGCCGTGTAAAAATTTATGTACATTTGGTATTCTGTTGGATTGTCTGGATCTTTGTTAAGGGTAGGTATATACATAGGCTTATCCGCCATATAGGGTAGTGCAAAAATTACAATTGTATAAACTTCATCTTTTGATAAGTTATTTGAATCCAAATGGCAGGATAATGCTGTGTCTAATTGATATTGAACACCCTTACCCATTGACGGTAATTTATAAATCATTGCCCTTAAACTTCCAAATGATCTTTTATAAAAATCCATTAGACCTTTTGCTCCATCATGCATAATTATATTCGCAATCATTTTCTGTAATTCCGGTAATTTGACGTCTAATTCTTGATACGTTTTAATTGTTTTAAGTAATTCGATTGCAGGATCGACTTTGGAAACACGAATAGGTTCGCTTATAGTGGGTGATTGTTTGCTGTTTCTTTTTGCTGGTTCGCAGCCGTTAACTAACGTCGCTGCAACTGCAAGCGTTCCAATTGCGTTTCGAGTTTGTCTTCCCACATTTTTAAACATATTATAACTTGTGTTTAAAACGGTTTATAAATCCTCGCTTTATCTTAAAATCCCAAACTTTTTTAACTTTCTTTGATAAGTAGTTGTTATGGAACAAATGCAAAGAACTACAGAAGAACTTGCAGAAACAGCAGTAAATCGAAATAAAAAACCGGCAGAAAGGATAGATGCACTAAATGCTTTAGTTCGAAGTAGTGATCCATCACAAAAAATAAGTATTACGATTGCTTACGTTCAACCTGGTAACATGGAAATAAAAGCAAAAAGCGTTTTAGAATTAGTTCGAAGTCTTGCCTCAACAGCAGAAAAAGATCCTTTAGTTAAAAATGCGGCGAAAGCTGCTCTGAAGAAGATGGAATAAAATTAGAAATAATAAAAATAAGAAAGAAAAGAAATTGTTTCATTTAACCCTTTATCTTCCTCCTGTATTTCATATAAGTCGTATAATCGACAATTAGTTTTCGATCAACGTATTCTTTAAGTAATGGAGCTAGGTTTCTTTTCTGTTCGATTACATCGCTAACAGTTAAGATAAATGAATCACTACCTGCTCCGCTTCCATATGAAGTTACGAGTATTTTATTCCCTGCTTTTGCCTCGTCTAATACTCCAGCTAAACCAACCATCGAAGCGCCCGAGTAAGTGTTTCCGATTACAGGAGTTAACAAACCTGCTTTTAATTTTTCTGGTGCAACGCCTAATTTTCTACCAACTTCCATAGGAAATTTAGCATTTGGCTGATGGAATACTACATAATCAAAATCGTTAATTTTCATTCCGGTTTTTTCTAAAATTGCTTTTGTAGAACCTATGACGTGTTTAAAATAAGCTGGTTCGCCAGTAAATCTGCCACCATGTGTTGGATAATCTGCGCCTTGTCTTCTCCAAAAATCAGGAGTATCAGTTGTATAAGATAAAGTATGATCGAGTGTTGCGATTATTTCGTTTTTATTTTTTCCAACAATTACTGCTGCGCCCCCACTTCCTGCGCTGTATTCTAAGGCATCGCCAGGTCTTCCTTGAGCCGTATCTGCTCCAATTGCCATTCCGTATTCGATTATGTCTGATCCGACCATTCCCATGATCATTTGTATTCCAGCAGTTCCTGCTTTACATGCAAATTCCAAATCGGCTGCGGTTGTGTGTGGTGTTGCTCCGATTGCTTCAGCTACGATTGTTGCGGTTGGCTTTACTGCGTAAGGGTGAGACTCGCTTCCGACGTAAACTGCGCCTATTTTTTTAGGACTTATTTTTGCGCGTTTAATTGCGTTTCTAGCCGCTTCGACACTAATTGTTGCCGCGTCTTCGTCAATTCCGCCTAATGCCTTTTCTTTAATCCCTAATCCTTTTTCTATTCGTTCTGGTTCTTCTCCCCAAACTCGTGCGATTTCCGCTGTTTTTATTCTGTAATAAGGAACGTATGCTCCATAACCGACTATACCTACTGTCATAGTTAATACCTCTTTAGTTAGCATTGAGCTTTGAGCATTGGGCTATTGAGCAAACGAAACGTGCTCAAAGCGCATGGCTACCTGCCCATGGCTGAATAGTTAAGTTACTATTTCTTGTCTATCTCGAGGCCAGAAAACTGTATGTCGGCCTCGATCTATGTCATGAACACCAGCAAGGGTTCATGAGCATGTTCGCGATGTCAGGAAGAAGCGTCTTCCTGATCATGCTCGTGAAGACATCTCTTCACGACAAGCCTTCTGGTCTTCGCGACATACAGAACCAACTTAATAAAATTAATCTTTATTAAATGGGAATACATATTTGGTTCTGTATATAAGGGGTTTTAAAACTATTTGATTAGGATACGACGATTGCCTGAACACGGGTAATTAACTAAATATGCAGTAATTACTTTAATTTATCCTCTGAAAAATTCCAGGTATAAATAGAAAAATACTAATTCAAGGCGAACTACGCATTTGCTTTAGGTGGATTCTGTTCTCTTGCAGCATTCCTTGCAAACTTAAGGGTTTTGAGGTCATCTTCATATTTTGTCTTAGCTTCGTAGTATTTTTTGAAATTGTTTTCATATTTTTTAAATGTAAATTCATTATGTAAAAATGGGTAAGCTGCTAAAAAGGATCCGATAATACTACCTGCAATTATTGCATTTCCTAAGCCAGATGACAAGAATAAATAAGTTGTTCCAATTGCTCCACCAATTAAAAGAGGAACTGCTATTTTTAATGAAAAATAACTTGGAAAAGCTGGTTCTTTAGGTGGCAAGGGATCTGATAAATTAATTACTTCAAAATATTTTTTATACGCTTGAATGCTTGCGGTACGCTCGAAAGCTCGCTTTCGTTTTAAAGAAACGGTTTCTTTTAATTCTCCAATTATTTTTTCCCTTTTTAACTTAAACATAATTTAAGTAACCCCTTCAAGCGCACGTTTAACATCTTCAATTTTTTGATATCCTTCTTTTGGGTCTGAAATTGAAACTATTGCCCTTGCGCAGATTTCATCCATCATCGAAGGAATATTACGAATAGTACTTTGTCCTACGAAAGGACTTATCTCCCCAAGTAAACTGCCTGGTGTAAATCCAGTTCCTAATTCCCCGCTTAAAATGTCGCGCATTAACAAACCAAAAGCCTGAATATCTAGTCTATAATCATATCTGTTTGCACAAAAAGTTTCTGGATCTATTACACCAGGTGTGCCCATCGCAACCATTGGATTAGTTGCTGCGGCTGCAGCTCCTCTAAGAAAGAGACTTGTTTCTCCTGCAAATTTTATCAAAGCAGCCTGGTCCATGCAAGCTGCAGAACCAAAGTCAAAAATTCTAGCACTTAATAAGGTTCCGTTAACTCCAGATGCTGATTCGCTAATAAGTATACTTTGAGGTTTTATATCTCTGTGAATTATCTTTACTCTGCTATGTAATATAAACAAAGCCTCGCAAATTTGATCTAAGATTCTCTTTGCACCCTTCCAGTCTAATCGATGTTCAAAGACATATTCACCTAGTGGCTTTGAGTTTCCAAATAGCTCCATAACAAAATAGGGTAAGCCATTAAACATTCCGTCATCAACTGAACTGACAAAGAATGAATTAAATTTTCTCATTGCCCTTGCAATCTGTTTTTCTCTATCAAAATGTGGTATTGTTTCCTTGTTCTCGCTACCATCTAATAAAGGAAATTTTATAGCAAATTCTTTTCCAGTTTTTTCATCTTTAGCTTTAAAGACGATGCTCATGCTATGTTTTTCTTCTTTTTCCGGGCTTATAGAAATAGTTTCTTTAATTAAGTATGTCCTACTAGGGTTTGTTACTTTTGTACCAATATTTATCCTATCTAAAGTCGTTTTTTGTAAAACCATACTTATTTTATATATTGGCAAAAGGTAAAAAGATTATCTAATTTACAAAAATAACTATTCAGATACAACTATCGTTATGTCATCATTCTGATTTTGCACCATCTGTGCAAGAACTGCTTTTCTAAATAATCTTTCTGCAACTAGAACGGAATCTTCAGATAAATAATAGACGTTTCTTAATCGGGGGATCACACGTACAACACGATCGGTTAATCCATCACTAGCTAGAACGACACGCGAAACTCCAGGTACGCGAACAGTATGGATATTTTCCATCTGTGCTCGCGTTAGAAGTTCATCAGAAAACTCATGTGCCGCGCCTAGTGGAAAACGAACATAATTGCGAAATGGACCGGGCATTTTATCTCCACCAATTTTAGAAATGCGTTTATCTTGCATCCTTAAAAATGTGCTAGAATCACCAATATATTTTAAGATTAAGTCATCCGCACGCCAAACGCACATAAACAGAGTTGTCGATCCATTATTCATTAAAAACGCATCGTCACCAGGTTTAGAAAATCTATTAAGTAAGTTAGTTATTTCAAAATGAATCTTTATAATTAGCGCGTTTATTTTAGTTGGATCAGTCAGTTCACTTTTTAGTTCTTCAAGCCGTTTTGCAGCATAATGACTTGCAATTGCTGAATATTGGTAGCTACCTAGTCCATCAAGTACAGCTAAAACTCTAGTTTCTCCTTCTTTAAAAAGAACAAATCGATCTTGATTATGAATAAGATCATAATAATTTGGTGAGTAAACTTTTCTTGCACTTACAGCGTAACCTAAGCCATTAGTACGCTTTCGATAAGAACCTAAAAAGCTTTCCAAATTTAATGCTTGTAATTGAAATTCTTTGATTCTACTTAGGTCAATATCAACCATTTGATTAATACTTAAATCAATAAGTAATCGAAAAACAGGATGTTCTTTAAAATAACGTTCAATAATTCTTTTCGCATCTTGAATTTCCTGATGGACAGAAAGTTCAGAAATCCATTCATCTCCTTTTGGTGAATTTAGAATTTCATACGTTCTTTGGATCGCTAAAGATCTTGCGTATTCAAATTCCATTGCAATCGGAATACTTTGAGTTCGGCCAGTTTTAGAATAAATTTCTTCTAACAAACCCCTAAGTTTAGCAATATCTTTAGTCTTTTGAACAATCTTTCGAGCGTCTTTTAAAAAATCTAAACGTTCTTTAGGAAAATGAGAGTGAGGCATAATTTCAACTTTTAAATAAATTCTAATAAACATTAATAAACAGAATAAGGAACAAATAGTTTATAAAGTGTTGTAATAACACATTTTATGTGAAAAAAGACAAATAAGAAAAAGAAAGAAAGCACTGATTCTGCAAAAAAGGAATAAGGGCATTATACATCACCCCTATTAGAAGTTTAAATCGGGATTTACATTCAAGATTTACCTGGTGGTGCTTAAACTTGTTCAAGTACCTGTATTAAAGAATCCCGGGCGCCTTCTCGAACCCCCAATAGTCGAACGTCTAAGCGTTGGACTGCGAATGTTGTGTCTAATTCTACACGCACGGCTTTCGTCTCTAATTTTTGACCTTTCGTCCCAGAACTAACAGAAACATCACCAACTTCTTTTGGTGCAGATTTTGGTGATGGTAAGGTGGGTTTAATCCCGCCCCCAACAATAGGAGTTAATTCCTTAAGTGGACTTTCGTGAAAACTATCTCCGCCACGCATAGGTCTAAGAATATCTAAGTCTCTGCCAAAACCGTGCAAACCAACAAAAAGAGGAGGTATTACGACCTCAGGTTGTTCCACAACTTTATAAAGAAAAACAGATAGTACCCCTGCATTTTCTGGAGTGCTTGCGAGCATTGCTTCGCTCAGATTAACAAGCATCTGCGCTTTAAACAATTCCTGGCAAGACGGATCAGAAAAAAGTAAAACCGCAGCTGGATTAGAACCATTGATATATTGCCTTATTGTTCGATCTTTAGAAAGTACTACTGCCGCGATATATTGTTTATTCGCAAGTGCCTGCCTGATTCTCAATTGTATAAAAAATTCTGGAGTAAATTGTTCTTCTTCGGGTGCATCAGCTCTTGGAAATGGAAGAAAAGAGACTACTTCGATGGTTGGGCGAACATTAAATTGTTCAGAGCCTGAAACTTGAGATTTGAAATTCAAAGGTAATTCCATTGGATCATTAACACGATAAAGTAAAGGCATTGTCCATGCAACACTTAGATTTTCCCCTGGAACTACAACTGAAGCAGGAGCAACAACAGAGATATCCATAGGTAACGGCAATAAAGGAGTCACACGATCTGGAAAATCAGCTGAAAAATCGACTACTCTTGAAATTCCTTTTTGATCAGTTCTTGGACTCACCCATTTTAAACCCGCGAGTTGATGCTGATCTTCCAAGGCTTTTGCAACTTCCCATGCACGTTCTACTGCACTTGCTCTTTTACTTGCTCTAATTCTTTCTTGAATCGATAAAACCTGACTAGACATAAAGATATTAAGATTCCAAAGAATTTTTAAAGATATGGTAAAGAGAGTTAAATAAAGTAGTATTTAAAAATCAATTAAACAAAGAAAAATAAAAAATAATAAAAGAAAAAAATAAAAAAAAAAGAATCGCTCGGTGTTTATTCAGTTACAATTAATTGTCCGCCCATTGTACTATGGCCAGATCCGCAGAATACTGAACATTTAAAACTAAACGTTCCAGATTTGTCTGCTACGAACGTGGTTTCTTTTGTTTGACCTGCTGATGCGAACAAGTTTACGTTGAATTGCGAAATTGAAATCCCATGATCAACATCAACGCTGTTTAAGATTAATTTAACTGTATCTCCTTTTTTGACTGTTGCAGTTCCAGGAGAGAAATCCCATTTTTTAGCAGTGAATTTTACTTCAACAACCTTTGGTTCGCTCGTAACTGTTGGAGCTGGTGCGTTTGTAGTTGGTTTTGTTTCTGGCGCAGCTTGTTCGGTAGTTGTTGATGGCGTAGCTGAAACTGTTGGTTTAGTTTCACTTGGAGCGACTGTTTCTGTTTTAGCCTCGCTTGCTGGCGCGTTTGGCGTAGTTGTTTTTTCTACATTTGCGCTTACAGTTGTCTTGTCTGTTGCTGGAATTGTTTTTGATTCAGTACTTCCTGCACAACCAAATAATAGTGCAAATAACATTATCGATAATATAACTAATTTCAAATTATCACCTTTATTTTTTTATGCTTCTCTAGATATTTTGACTTGTCTTGATTTAATAAGAATTTTGATTAAATAAACGATAAAACGAATAATTTATAAAAAACTTGTTTTTGTACCCACAAAAGTAAAATGAAAACTGTGGGTGTAACTGTTATACCCACTACATTTAAATATTTATGTGGGTATAACTTTTTGATACATATGGGAATAAAAAAAAGAGTGATTAGGGGTAATGCATACTACTACTTAGAAAAAAATATCCGTATCGGAGAAAGTAATTGGAAAACATTCTATATTTATTTAGGTTCAGCTAAGCCTTTAGTAAAAGAACTTAAAAAATACGAAAAAATCCTTGCTAAAAAAATAGACATATTCCTAAGAAATCACGTAATTAAGCCAGGAACAGAATTTATTGATTCTAAAACAGCACTACTTTTAGAACGGATAAAAACATCAAACAGTAAGATACTTTCTAAACTAAGTAAAGACAAGAGAAATGCACACATAAAGACTCAAAGAGAAGCGTTTATAACAAATACAAATGCGATTGAAGGAAGCAGATTAACATTAGACCAAACAAAAAGGATACTTGAACTTAAAAAAGAGTATAATTCTAAAGATAGAGAAGAAATAGAAGTTATAAATATGGGAAAATGTCTTGAACTTTATGATGAAATGCTAAATAAAAAAATTGATTTGAAAGAAGAAAAGATTTTGTATCTTCACCTAATCCTGCTTAAGGCAATTCCCGATTACGAGTCTTACACAGGAACATGGAGACCAGTTAATGTATATATTAGAGGTTCGAAATACGAATTTCCGCATTGGAAAGAAGTTCCAAAAATGGTTAAGGAACTTTTAAGCTGGTATGTGGAAAATAAAAATAGAATTCATCCGGTTGAATTAGCTGCAAAGTTTCACTCTAAGTTTGTAACAATACATCCTTTTGCAGATGGAAACGGAAGGATGGCCAGGTTATTGCTTAACTATATATTAGAGCTAAACGGGTTTCCTTTTGTCGATATTCCATTTTCAAAAAGAGATGAATACTTTAAAACGCAGGAAGAAGGGCATTTTGGAAAGTATAACTCATTTGTTAATTTCTTAGTTGAAGAGATAAAGAAGCAATTTAAGGATTTGAAAAAAGAATTTAGGAAAAAGAATTAGTCAACCGTCGCAATAAATCCTTCTTCCTTTGCATCGTTTGCATATACTAAAAGCTTTCTTTTTGTAACGCTATTTGGAGTTAAGCCATTTAGAAACTTTTGGTCAATATCCCCAGCTAAAACAGGAATTCCTGCTTCTCTAAATGCTCCGTTAAAATGAGACTGCAGACCAAAGTTTTTTTCTTCACATAAAGCTACGGCACTTACGTTTGAATGATCTGCGAATGTAACTTCTTTGAGCTGCATAAGATTAAACGCGGTTCCGTCGGGAAGTTTTAGAATTAATATGTAATCCGAAAGAGAGTCATTTATCGAACCAAGTTCTTCTAATCCATCGATACTGTCAATGTAAACAACGTTGTTAGACTTCTTGATTGACCTACCAAATACAGAACTACCAAAATTTCTTGGGTCGCTATACGGATCTCTATCAACATTCAAAATTTTTGCTGAATCAGGTATGTCTGGTTTTTTTACATCTTCAAATAAAACAGGAGCGCATTGTAAAATTGACCAGTTCACCATTGAAGATGAAAACTCGTGATAAGATGAACCTGAAATGTGTTGCTTTAAGTGATTTAAAATTTCTTGTAACCCATTAAATCCGTCTTCAAAAATTTCGCCCATTTTACTTAGAAGGTCTCGAATTAATTTTGTACCACTTGACCTACCTGAAGGATCTTTAAGGTTTGTTGCATGGTCAAGATTTCCCTCAGACAGCAATAGTGCTCCGGCTATATTACTATCCATGCTCATGCGATCAAACACTTTATGATTTAGGTGACTGGATAAACAGGATCTAGACCACATATTATTCGCTCCTCCGATTCCAGTTCCAATCGTAAGTAATGATTCTTCTCCTCTAAAACGAGTAATTACATTAACATGATATGGTGTTCCGTAAACCTGTTCGCTAAAATCAAATCCTGCTACTGGCATAACTAAAACGCCTGGGTTTTCATCCATTGGTAAACCCACTCGTTTTTTAAATGCTAAGACATCTCTTGAAAAGTCACTTGCTAAAATTCTTTTTGCGATTTGTTCTAATTTTTGCATGCTCTCTTCTGTTCTATCAGCTAGCATAAAATCAGTATGCCATAATCCGACTCCAGCTGGTGTGCATTCATCAGAGCGAACAGCAACATACAAGCCTCTGAATGGATCAACAGATTCTCTTAATGCTTCTTTTTCTTCTCTATTAAAATCAGTTTTTTCGATCGCACGTTCTGATTCTTTATTTCTACTATCTGCTCCAGCTCGTGCTAGAAAAGGTCTCCATAAAAATGGAGTAATTGCGATTGAAGGCGGATAAAATATCCACGTATTAGCTTCTTCCAAGGTTTCAAAAACAGGTTTTTTTTCTCTTAGCGCTCGGCTTTTTGCTCCAGTATGATTTTGGCCAATAGTTTCCCTTGTTAGTCTAATATCAACTGAACGCATATTTCCGGGCTGGTTAAAGGTTAATTGCAGTTACTTCACCAACCTAAACTTAAACCCGTAATGAATTAAGCCTTCTGGATCGTCCTTTTGAATAACCCTAAAAACAGATTCAACTCTGTCGCCTGTTTTCATATCATTAGCGTGAGCATCTACGATTTGCGTAGTTAATCTTGCTCCTTCATCTAATTCGATAATCGCTAAAACATACGGAATCTGGTCTTCAAAACCAGCGGGTGGTGCGTGTATTTCTGTAAATGCATAAATTTTTCCTTTCCCGGAAAATTGTATTTCTTCTAGTTTTCCCTTTCTTCTACAAGTTGGGCAGACAGCTCGTTTTGGAAAATATGTTTTGTGGCAGGTTATACATTTAGTACCAAGTATTCGGTAACGCTCGGGTATTCTTCTCCATGTTAATGGTATTGATTGACGCATGTTTATCTACCTCATAATTACATTTCTTCAATTGGTTGACCAGTTAATGGACAACAAGGAATTGGACTTGATTTGATAAATGGACTATCTGGAGCCATCATTAATGAGCATAAACCATAGAAATGAGCCGTACGAATTGTTGCTTTTGTGTCTGGCCTAACTCCAGTCGTCATTTCTCTAAATTTGCAATATTGTGACGTTAATTTCCCGAGTCGATGCATTAATCGCTTTCCACGAAATCCACGAGTATGTGCATGTACGTATAAATCTCCTAAATTTGCTACAGTTACTTTTCCGTTTTGAAGTTTTAGTTGTGTCATATAAATCACCATCTCCAACGTGTAGGGCGACCACAAAAATCATATTCAGCAGGACGCATAACCCTGTGGCCATAATCGTCAAAAATACCTTCTTTATCTCTTTGTATTGCTCTTTGATGGACTGCTTCAAGTTCAATGTCTCTACGTTCTTGTTCGACTACAATTTCTACTCTATCAGCTAGAACTTCGATTTTCTTTAGCATAACATCTAATTGATCTGATAGCGGTCTTAATCTTTTTTGACCAAGTTCAATTTCTGGAATATCTTTTTCCATTTTATTTACTGTCTCGAGCGATGTTTCTATTTCACTTAATAGATCATTTGCGTTTGTTTTTATCGCAATTCCCCTAAATGTGTATAAATCTGTTTTCATTTTTGGTATAAATTCTTTAATTTCTTCTAAGACTTCGAACATGTTTTGGAGGTGTCTGCTCAAAACAGCTTCGTTAACTTCCGGTTTATCACAGGCAACTTTTAATGATTCTTGATCTCCTGCAAAACCTTTAAACCGAAGAAATTGCTCCACTAATCTATCTGAACTTCTTCCCTTTTGTTTGCATATTTGATGTAGTGCGAATAAAGTATTGACAGTTACTTTTCCGTCCATTAATCTTAGTTTTTGTTGCATAAATATTTACCTTATAAATCTAGTAATCTTTTCGTTCTTATTGCTGCAGGTCTATCCGCTTCCTTTACAAAATCTGGTTCACTTGGCGGAAGATCTCGTTCTGCAAAAGCACGAGCTTCGCTCTTAAAAGGATATTCTCCCAAAGAAGTTGTACCTAACCTTTGCGCTAATTCATCAGCGTAATCTGGTTGCATTCGTCTAGCTTTTTTATCCATCTTTGCAAAGCCATCTCCGATAGAATCTGGAAGAATCTTTTCTCTAAATCTTTTAAGTTCAAAAGCTAAGGTTCGATATGTACTTCTACTTGTAAATCGACCACCAGCGAGTTGATCGACATGTTCAGCAGTTACTTTTCCGTTAGTTAGTTTTAGTTTCTGTTGCATAAATATCTCCTTTAAAATTTAATAAACACCGGAACTCCCGTACGATCGACCTGCACCAACCTTCGCACTAATCTTATCCTGTTCGATTTCCTCTTTAGTGCGCTTTCGTTCTAGTAGTGGAAGATCTGTATACGCAAGAGTTGGTGCTGGAATATCTGGTCTTAAAGTCATCCAATTACTCCTAGGACGGCCGCAAATATCATAATCTCCTCTGTAAGGTATTCTACCTGTTTCAAAATAAGCATCATTAGCTTCAATTCTTCTTGCCCTCGCGGTTGCATCGAGTTCCGCTTCATGTCTCCTTCTAATCCCTGCGTTTTCCTTATCAACGCGTTCTCTATTTTTTTCAATATCTTCATCGCGCTTATATACCGACATGATATAAAGTATATACTCTAAATCAGTTAGGGTTACTGTTTGTATTTCTTGCCTTTCTTCATGTCCGAAAAGTTTCATTAAAGCAGCGTTGAACGGATGTTGGAGTTGATCTTTGTATCTATTAATTAAAACCTGGCTCGGATCTTCTTTACGTGCCTTGTTGTAAGCATCCATTAGCTCTGCATCATCAAGTTGTCCTGATTCAAAATATTTTTTACTTATTTCTTGCCAGTTTTCTCCTTTTTTAGCAGAAGCGATACATAATTCAAATAAATCATTTAGAGTTATCTTTTCTTGTTTGGGAATTGGCTTAGCAACTTCTGCAGCGATTGGTTTTTCTTGTTTCTCATCCTGTTTAATAATCTGGGGGTTTACTGGAGCGTCACTTTGTAATTTAGTCAACATGTCTTTAGCAAATGTATTAAGATCTCTAATGCCTCGCCTAAGTCTATCCTCAGAAGAAGTTGTACCTATATCCATCATATTTCTAAATCTGCGAATTTCTGAATATAATTTATCTGGGGTTCTCCCATTTTCACGTGCTCTTCTAGCTAGTACACTTACCTGTTTAGTTGTTACTTTTCCTTCTTGAAATTTTAGTTTTTGTGTCATAAATTTACCTAGGTTCATCATTTTGATTAATTATTCTGTAACAACATTTGTGTTATTTGCTCGGACTAGTATTATTTCCTCTTCATGTTCCCTTATCTGTACTAAAACTTTGCACCAACGAGTTCGGGTAGCAATACGAGCTAAGCTTATACCAAAATGACATTGATCTGGGTCTTCTTCGTAACCCATCCTAACTTTACGGCTCGCATCTTTAAATTTAATAAAAGAACTGTGTTCAATGTCGATCTTAAGATCAGAATTGTCTTTGGCACGCGTATTAACTTTAGTAAAACGAATTTGGTTCATAAGTTATTCACCATTTTTAAAATTTAATAAATACTTTTACCTGTGCAACCACCGTAGTAGTGTCTTCGGACGCTTGTATTAGATATAGTTCGATCTGCAATAAACTTTGCTCTGGTTTCTGCTTCAAGAGTATCTGTCGCAGAAAAGAATCGTCTTAATACTAATTGTCTTTCAAGTTCCTGTGCTCGTTTTTCAAGTACTGCTCGTTCTGATGGCGAAACTCTTTGCAATTTTATTGCTTGACTTTTTAATAATTTCATAAACATTTACCTTTTTTTTCGTTTGCTACTAGCAACTCGCCCATTGCTCAAAGCTCATGGCTTATCAATATCCCCGTTTATACAAGTGTACAACAGCAGTTGCGCCTGATCCACCGACATTATGAGTCATTCCAATTTCAGCGTCTTTAACTTGTCTTTCTCCAGCTTCGCCACGAAGTTGCCATGCAATTTCAACAGCCTGTTTAATTCCAGTTGCACCAACCGGGTGACCACATGCTTTTAATCCGCCTGAAGTATTAACGACAACATCGCCACCATATGTGGTTTTGCCTTCGATACTTGCGTGTCCGCCTTTTCCTTTGGGGAAAAATCCTAAATCTTCAATTGCTAAAATTTCTGCAATCGTAAAACAATCATGAACTTCTAAAACATCGACATCGCTTGGTTTTAATTTTGCTTGTTCAAATGCTTTTTTACCAGCTACTTCAGTTGCGCGTAATCTAGTTAAACTATCTCGAGAATGTAATGCAATGTTATCGCTTGCCTGGCTGCTAGCGAATATCTCAATTGGTTTTTCACAGTATTTTTTAGCAATTTCTAAAGGAGCTAAAACAACAGCTGCTGCTCCATCGGTTATTGGTGAACAATCAAAAACTTTTAATGGATCGGCAATCATTTTTGAATTCATTACTTGTTCAATTGTAATTTCTTTTTGATATTGTGCGTATTTGTTTTTAGCGCCATGTTTATGATTTTTTACTGCAACGCTAGCCATCATTTCCTCTGTCGTTCCAAATTCTTCCATGTGTTTTTTTGCCATTAGAGCATAAAGCCCTGGAAAAGTAGCGCCTAAAAATAATTCCCATTCCTGATCTCCAGCACCACCTAAAATATCGCTAACTTCATTAACATCTAAGTCAGTCATTTTTTCTACTCCGCCAACGACAACAATATCGTGCATGCCAGAACCAACTGCCATGTAACCTTGCCTTAAAGCTAAACTTCCGCTTGCGCAAGCTCCTTCAACTCTTGTAATTGGTTTTGGGGTTAAACCCATGTAATCAGCTAGTAATGCTCCAATATGCTCTTGACCCACTAATCTACCTGAAGCCATTGTTCCGATAAAACCTGCGTCCAGATCCTCACCATGAACATGCGCGTCATCTAGTGCTTTTACTCCTGCTTCAATTACTAAATCCCGAAATCCTCTTTCCCAATGTTCGCCAAATTGCGTCATTGCTGCTCCTATAATTGCTACTTTTCGCATGAATATACACCCTATAAACTCTTTTCTATTGTTCTTTGGCAATGCCAGCAAACAAATTATAAGTTAAAAACTAACCTAAAGCTTACACTAACGTTGTTAACTACGTTTTTTAAATAGCGCATATTCGTATACGTTGAATAACGAAAGACTAAAATTAGGCGAAATTAGCAGGGGATTTCTAAGGATTGACCAAACTCATCATTTCAATTGAACCTGCGCGCTCCAATACAAATAAACTCAACATGGTACCAAACCCTGCTTTTATAGATAAATATCTTTGTTCTCCAAAGTTAAGGTTCAACTCATCTTGCGCATATCTTGCCGTATGAGTAGAATGCATAAAATTTCTTATTTCAAACATAATCTCCACATCTGCTGCGCCAGGGCAGATTACAAATGGATCTGAATCTGCTTTTTTATTAGGTTTAAATTCGATCATTAGATGCGTACCACCAGAATGTTGTTCTTCAATTGCAATAATCGAATCGGGTTTGAATGTGACACCAAAAAAGTTATAAAATCCAAGACCAAAATTGGGACGAACAATAAAAACATCAGCATCAGTTGTATGCATTAATGCAGCAGTAACTAATAATTGTTGATCTGCCCTGTGTTTAGAAATAAATACCGCACCTTCATCCACACTTCCCTTATGTGTAAATGAAACGCTTCGGTCACATGACTCTAAAAGTCTTTGCATAAATGTTTTCTGCGTTCGAGGTTTACAATCAACAGATTTAATAATTCTTCTTCGTTCTCTAACTTCCAATTGTGCTATGCTCATGAAAAACACCCATAGAATAATATAGATAAATGGAACTGTAATTTGTGTAACTATTAATGTACCCATGCGTTTAAAAAACATCTTTTACGACAAATAACTGAAAAAGAGGAATTGATTCCAGCTAAAAAAGATATATTCAGTTGCTGAATATTCAGATGGTGAATATAACTATTAACCAACCCAAGCTAAGTACTGGTTTTTATCATATGGTTAAATGATAAAACAAAATGTGAACAAAAGTTTTCGATTAATATAAAGCGGAAATAGAAATTGGCAAACATTATCAATTTCTTGCGAATTTATTTTAAAATTTTTTTATACAAGCATTTAAAAAATTAGTCAAGCTAAACTTTAGAATATGCTTCCAATACAAGACTCTCTATTACGATTAATGTTAGCTACACTAATTGGTTTTCTTATTGGTTTAACGAGAAAAAATAAACCTGCAGGGCTTCGAACATTCGCTTTAATTTCCCTAGGTTCAGCCATATTTACATTAATTTCAATTGAAAATTTGGATTCAGATAAAAGCAGGGTAATTAGTCAGATTGTAACTGGTATTGGTTTTCTTGGTGCGGGTGTTATCTGGAAACAAGGGTTTAAACTTAGCGGATTAACAACTGCGGCCGCCATATGGGTAACTGCTGCGATAGGGGTCATGATTGGATTAGGTTTTTGGGTAGAAGCTTTAGTCGGTGCACTGTTAACAATCATGGTCTTGTTTTCAAAAAGAATATTTGTTAAAGCAGGTTTAGAAGAAGAAGGTGGGCAGTGATTCTTTTAGTTTTTTTGTAACAAAATTCGCAAGTCTTTAATTAACTTACGTGCTTATATACTACCTTATGTCTGACCAAAAAATAAAATACATAGTCGTAGTCGGGTCAATAATGTCCGGCTTAGGCAAGGGAATAGTTACTGCTTCTATAGGAAAATTACTGCAAGCTAGAGGGTACAAGGTATCTCCCATTAAATTTGATGGTTATTTAAATGTTGATTGTGGGACAATGAATCCATTTAGACACGGAGAAGTTTTTGTACTAGATGATGGCACAGAAGTTGATATGGATTTTGGAACGTACGAGAGATTTTTGAATCAGTCAATATCTGGAGAAAACAGTATAACTGGAGGAAAATTATTTCAAAAAATAATCGAAAAAGAAAGACGCGGAGATTACTTAGGGAGAGATGTCCAGTTTGTTCCTCATTTAACTGATGAAATAAAAAAATGGGTTCGAAACGTTGGAAAAAAGAATGACTCTGATGTTGTAATCGTAGAAGTGGGTGGAACAGTTGGGGACTTAGAAAATAGCTATTTCCTGGAAGCAATGAGGCAATTAGGAGTTGAAGAAACTGTTCTATTTGCACAGTTGACATTTTTACCTAGTTTATCTGAGGGCGAGCAAAAAACAAAACCGACCCAGCATGCAACTAGACTTTTACAAAGTATGGGTATTAATCCGGATATTATTCTATGCAGAGGCAATGAAAAACTAAGTGATGAAGCTAGAAAAAAACTCGCATTATATTGTAATGTAAAAGAAGAATTTGTTTTTGATGATCCAACTTTAAATACTATATATGAATTACCACTGCTTCTTGAAAAGCAGAATTTATACAAAGCAATTGCTGAAAAATTAAAACTAGAAGATCGAAAACCTGATTTAAAAGAATGGAAAGAAAAAGTTGACCGTATAATAAATCCGAAAAACAGCGCAATAAAAATCGCAGTTGTTGGTAAATATACTTCAGTTAAAGACGCTTATATTAGCGTAAAAGAAGCATTAGTTCACTCTGCTGCAGAAATAGATTATGGCTTGGAAATCGAGTGGGTAGAAGCTAGCGATTTAGAAAAGATGGAGAAGGAAAAAGTTACCAAATTCCTAGGTAAATTCGATGGAATTATTGTTCCAGGTGGATTTGGAGAGCGGGGGATTGAAGGCAAAATTATTGCAATAAATTATGCGAGACTAAATAAAATTCCTTATTTAGGTTTATGCCTAGGCTTACAACTTATGGTTATAGAGTTTGCAAGAAATGTCTGCAAGTTACAAACAGCACATTCTACTGAATTTGACAAAGTTACAAAGTATCCTGTAATTGACTTTTTACCAGAACAAAAACAGATTGCAAAAATGGGGGCGAGTATGCGACTAGGAGCTTATTCATGCGATATTACTAATAATACGATTACAAAACAAGCGTACGATAAAAAAGAATGTTCCGAGCGTCACAGACACAGGTATGAAGTTAATCCTGATTTTGTTGATGAAATAAGTAAATTTGGGTTAGTTTTTGCCGGATTTCATAAATCATCTAAAGGCGATGTTACTGAAATTGTCGAGTGGCCTAGTGAATACGGGTTTGGGGTTGCGACACAGGCACATATTGAACTTAAGTCTAGATTAGAAACTCCAGCTCCGATATTTGTGCAATATATGAAAGCAGCGGCTAAGAGGAAGAAGGAAGGGAAATAAAAAAAGGAATTATTTTTTCGGTATTAATTTTTTAGGGTCTTTTAAATTCTCTAAGCGTTCAATTCTTTTTTCTAATTCATCTATTTTACCGGTAAGTTTTGTGTACATCCTTCCAAGATCTTTTTCAGGGGGCACATTGATTAGGATCTTCTTTTCTTTTGTGGGTTCTATTAATTTAATTATTTCGGATTTTTTATCTATTTTCGATTCTTGGTATCCCATTAGTTTCACCAAATAAACTTCGAAGAATATATATGTACTTTTCCAATTTCATGATTCTGGCAAGTTCCGGCAAGAATAAGTTTGCCAGATTCTGCCGGAAAGGAATAAAAACCTTTTTATTCAATAAAAATATATGGAAAACGAAAAAGTTGAATATAAAAAAAGCCTTGCAACTATTGATGAGATTTTGCAGAGTGTTACTGCTTTTGCGAATACTTTTGGAGGGGAGGTATACGTTGGTATAAATGATGATGGCAGTACCGCAGGAGTTAGTATTGGTAAGAATACTATTGAAAACCTTACAAAAGATATTTCAAGAGATATCGACCCAAAAATAAATATCTCAATAAAACTTTTAGAAAAAGAAGATAAGAAAATAATTTTAATTAGTGTTCCCTCGAGTAGTATGAAACCACATTTTTTTAGGGGAGTTGCCTATCAACGACTCGGTAAAAGCAATGTTAAGCTTTCATCGCGTCAGCTTGAGGATATGATCATAAAAAGGGCATTATCACTGCATGATGTCGATAGTCTAAATCTTAATATAAAAATGTCTGATTTAAGGGATGATTTGGTAAAAGAGTACGTTAAGGAAATAGGAAAAAAATATCAAAATCTTGCTAATACAATAAGGACTTTGGGTTTGGGTGAGGAAGAACAAATACTTCCATCAGCAGTTTTATTTTTTGGTCAAAACCCCAAAATGTTCTTTCCACTTTATGGGGTCAAATGTGCCATATTTAAAGAAAATGATATGCTTGCCATAAGGGATTTTTCCGATCCGATTTATTCAATGTTAAATCAGGTAATATTGTTCATAAAACAAAGCATTCCTTCATCAATAAAATTTGAGGGAATAAAAAGGGTTGATGAATCTGCAATTCCAGATGTTGTCATACGTGAGGCTTTGATAAATGCGCTTATTAATGCAGATTATACTCTTGATGCGACTATATACATAAAGATTACGCAGGATGTTATTGAAATAAAAAATGCAGGCGTACTTCCATCTCCACTTACTCTTGATGAACTGGAAAAACCCCACATTTCAAAACCTAGAAATAGAAGAATAGCTGGCTTGTGCCACGAAATCAAATGGATAGAACATTGGGGGGAAGGTACGCTAAAAATATTTAAAGAAATGAGAAGACGTGGGCTCGGTGTGGAGTTTAGTGAGTTTAATGGTTATTTTTCCGTAACGTTACACACAAAAGAACTACCGTTAACCGATAGGCAGAATATTCTATTCAAATTTGTCCAAGATAAGAAAAGAGCTACTGTCAAGGAACTCTCTTCATTAGGTATTCCAGCAAGAACAATTCGTTTAGAATTAGCTTCCCTGTCAAAAAGGGGTCTTATAAAAAAATCTGGGAAAGGTAAGTTAACATACTACCAAACCGAGTAAAAAAATCATTCTGGCAAGTTCCGGCAAGAATAAGTTTGCCAGAATCTGCCGGAACGAGATTTAACACGAAAAATCGAAATTATATTGATGCAAAACTGCACTAAAAAGGCTTAATTTGGTGCAGAGGTGCAGCATAAAACCGCTTATAGATTAGGCACATAACTTGTTTTATAGTTTTTAATTAATGAATAATATTTGTAATCCTTAATATCATTTGGGAATTTTGCTTTAAAACTTTCTATAAGTTGAGTGAATTTTTCAAAATTTTCTATTTCGACATCAAATTCTAAATCACTGGAAACAAGGCTTTTTTCAGTGTAAACAACATTAGAATGCGAAATTATATGCTGTCTTACATTTTCTGCATTTTTAAATTCTTTAAAAAACAAATCAACTTTGTAATATTGTTTGCCTAGTTTGTTTATATCAAAAATTGTTCGGAAACCTGTAATTATATTTTTCTTCAATAATTGCTTCATGTGATACCTGACAGTTACAATACTCATGTTAATCGCTTTGGATGTTTCTACTAAAGAAGCTCTCGCATTGTTTGATAGAAAAGTAAGCAACTTATAATCTAATCCATCGAGTTTTTCTTGTTTTGATTCTGTTATTGCATTAAAAGTTAGTTTTTCCGTGTTTTTACTTCCTATTAAATAAGATCTGGAAAATTCTACATACTCTGTAAACACTGATAAATGATAACTAGAAAAATATTCTCCAAATTTGATTTTAAATTCAGTCCAAAATTCCTGGTATTCCCAGATACTTTTTGCGAAGACACCCAAAGCAAGATGGTATTCCCCGTTTATTCGGTAAAATACGCCAACATTTTTCTTATTTTTTAGATAATTCGTAATCTCTGCCTCTATTTTCGGGCTAGCATTTTGTAATCTTACATATGGTCTATAAACAGTATATCCAAGCTTGGAAAAATCAATAAGTGTGTAATATCCTTTAATTACTCCTGTTTTTTCAAGTAAATTTATCCTATACTTCACAGTTTCTTTGGCAACTCTGATTTTTTTACCAAGTTCGCTATAACTGATTCTGGAATTTTTATCAAGTTCACAGAGGATTTTGTAATCTATTAAATCTAGTTTTTCGACTTTTTCTATTGTCATATTTACTATTTATTATAAAATTAATTAAAAAGCTTTCTCTTTTTGTAAAAAGTTAATAAAAATATTAATATATAAGTTAATTCATTAGATAACACAGAAAGAAACTATTAAGGTGAAAAATATGAAATTACTATGTTTTCATGCAAAAGAATTTAGGGCAAAAGTTTTTGATAATAAAACTGTTGGTCAGCAAAGGCGAGCCGAAGCAAGGTTAAGAAAAAGATTAACAGGTGTACTACCTAAACTGGAAGAAAATCGGAGAGAAGTAAAGCTTGAAAATACCATCGTTTCTTTAGTTTGTGTTGAAAAGTCCGACCCTTCACCAAGGATTTGGGATGCACGTGATTTTATCCTGCACGTTAAAGAAAATGTAGGTGCTAGTAGCGTTGTTATCGTACCATTTGGCCATCTAAGTGCTGAGCCTGCAATTCCAATAATGGCAAAAGAAATTATTCATCTTTTGCTAAAGTTTGTAAGGGATATTGAACCAAGCGCTGTTGATGTAATTTTTGGGTATGACAAATCGTTATTACTAGATGTTCCATGCCACCCATTCAATGCACGCTTCGCTTCTTTTTAATTTTTTATTTTTGCATTTTCGGCTTCATTTCCTTTAGTACAAGTTTTGTTAATTCTACATCTCCACCTGATATCCATGTAGTTCCCTTATCCTTTGCAAATTCTTTTGCGATTTGTTCAACTGTTTTATTATATCCTTTCTTGGCTTCAGATGAATACGGGTTGTCAGAGTTACCGAATTTCCCGTTTGCAAACTTTTGATTTAGTTCATGAATTCTTGTTAAAAATCCCTCGGCTTTTTTGTTGTTTCCTGTAATATTTGTTACCTTTTGCATAAATTCGCTACTAAGGTTGTAAATCTTCATTATTTCTTGAACTTTTTGAGCTTCTTTTGGATCTTTGGCATAAGCTTCAACCATTAAAATCACCTACTTGTACAAACCAGCTAAAATATAAAAATCCAGTGAATGCGTTCATTACCAAAACTGGTGGGATATGCAAACCTAAATAATTCCTATTAATAATAATTAATTTATGGTACATAAAAGGATATTTCCTTTGCATAGGCTTAGGACACTAAGATCTGATGCTAGTCCGGTCAATAAGTTACATGAGCCTAAACTAGATGTTTTACCTAAACATTCAATTAGTTTATTTCTTGAGCAAACAGAACTTGGAATATCGGGGGAATGTTTAGACCATACTGTTATCTGGCACCCTATGCGAGGGTTTGAAATATACTACGAAAACTTTGATAAAATTTCTGTTTTAAGACAAACTGATATCATAAAAATGTTCAAACAGGATATTAAAGAAGCCTGTACCAAAAATCTATCCCTTAAGGAATTAATACTAAAATATTCGCATATCTTTGAATTTGATTCAATCATCTAACTATTGCATAATCCCATCAACAATTTTAATTGGGTCAAATTTTTCTAATTGTTCATATCCTTGTCCAACTCCGACATAAACAACTGGAACTCCGGTAACCTTCGCAATTGACAGTACACTTCCGCCCTTAGGGTCGCAATCTAATTTTGTTAAAATTATCCCATCGATACCAATTTCCTTGTTAAATTCTTCAACCTGATTAACAATTGCGCTTCCCGCAATGCTTTCACCAATGTAAAATTTAATATCTGGGGCTATTACTCTATTTATCTTTTTTAGTTCGTTAACTAAACTTAAATCAGTTTCTTGTCTTCCAGCTGTGTCAATTAAGACTACATCTATTTTATGCGCTTTAGCATAATTTACTGCGTCATAAGATACTGAAGTTGGGTCGCTGCCATAAGGGCGTTTTACGATTGGTACATTCAAACGCTCTGCATGAATTGCCAATTGCTCAATTGCAGCAGCTCTAAAAGTGTCGCTTGCCGCAAATACAACTTTGTAATTATTTTTTAGTAGCATACTCGCAATCTTTGCAATCGTCGTTGTTTTACCGCTTCCGTTAATTCCAAAGAACATTATTTTTACTGGTTTATTTAAAGACGAGACTTTTTCTAGAATGTCAAAAGATTTTTCACTTGACATCAGATCGATAAGCGTTTCTTTTATCGAGTTTTTTACAAATTCATTTATGTTTGTACGCTTGATTTTTGAGCCAGTTAATTTTTTCTCAAGCTCTTGTTTTATCTGCTCGGCAACTTCGATTGAAACATCACTTTCAAGCATTTCTAATTCAAGTTTGTCTAGTAAATCAATAATCTCGCTCCGGTTAATTTCTATTTCTCCGCTAACTAATCCTGCTAGCTGCTTTATAATTCCTACTTTTACTTCTTTTTTCGTATCCTTTGATTCTTTAAGTAACTCTACTTTTTTTGGTGGTTGCGGTTTTGCGACTGGTGGAATTATTTCTTTAATAAGCTCGACTTTAGGTGAAGTCATTCTTTCTGGTGTTTTTGTTTCGCTTTTAAGTTCTACTTTGGTTTCTTCTATCTTTGTAATTTTCGTGATCTTTTCTTCCTTGATTTCCTCCTTAATCATTTCTTTTTGTTTTGGTTGCGCGGGTACTTCTTTTGGAGTTTCTTTGATTGATTCTTTTATTGATTTCTTTGGTTTAGTTTCTTTCTCTTCTTTTTGTTTTTTTGGAGTTTCCTTTTTAGTAACAGGCAATGTTTCTTCTATCTTTGCAGGTTTCTTGTATTCAACCTTTTCTTCAAGAGGTTTATCTTCCTCTATTTTCTGTGCAACTACTTCGAATTCTTCCCTTTCGATTATTTCTTTTGCTGTTTCTATCTTCTCTTCATTTGGTTCTATTTCGGGCTCTTTAACCTCTACCTTTTCCTCTTTCTTAGTTATAGACTCGACAAAATTAGTAATTTTTTTCTTTAGGAAATCAAACATAAGTATCAACTTAGGATATTTTCTTTACTAATATTCTCCCGTTTATCTTTGCTCTTTTTGTTAATCTTTTTAGTTTGGTCTGGTAGTTTATGTGCCAATATTAGTAAAACTAACAAAACTACTCCAATATAAACTAATTGAGTTCGCGCTCCAGAGCATAAACAGTTTATTGTTAAAACCCAATTACCTGGATTATTAGTAACTGTTTTGCAGTAATTCGAAAAATCAAGATCGCAATTATACCAAAGAGCAGGACCAGAAATCATTATTGTATTTAGTATAAATGGTAAAAACATTATCAAAATTAAATCAACAATAAAAAGAAATAATAAAATCTTTTTCAAAGCCTTTTTCCATTCCATATTTTCACAGTTGCTCTTTGCTACAAGCCACCGGCTACTTGGCTAGAAATTAAAGATACCCTTCAGGAAGTTGTTCTTCTGTTTCTCTTTGATTTCCTGTTGCTTTTCTTATTTGAACTCCGGTTTGCTGCAACTTTCTTGCGATTTTTTCAAATTCAATGTTCATCTTTTCAAGAGCTCTTTTTGTTGCTTCTGCCCTTTTACTTACTTCTGTTGCAGCAGCTTCCTTAGTCATCTCTTTTAGATATCCTGCTCCGATAGGTACAATTACGTTTGAAGTTGTCACTTTCGATTTTAGAAATACTCCTCCTCCGATTGGTGAAAGTATCTCGTCAGTTTTTATATTTTCTACTGTTTTTGATGCGTTTAACAGGTCGATGGCAGTAAGATTTATTCTTTCTATTTCTCTTTCCAATAGTCTAAGCTGTTCTCTATAAACTGAAATTTCGTAAGATAGTTTTGCGTTTGCCTGTTTATTTTCCTCCATTTTATCAACCTTTCTACGCATTCTTGTATATTAAATTTACTATTAAATTAAATTTTCTTTACCTGGTCTATTTGTACGTGTGACTTTTTTAAACCATTGTTGGAACCGAATTCTGCAAACGTAATATTTTTTGCATGGTTTTCACTTTCTGCTTCTATTTCTTTTACAAATGTTCTTTTTGTTCCTTCTATGGTTATTGTTCCAGAAACGTTAAATTTCATTATTCACACCTCTTTTTTTTTAATGCTTGTTACATAAGTATTATTATTTAACAAAACCGAATGATGCTTCTATATTTCCTAATTCAAATGCAGTTGTTTTTTCTCCTGCAATATATCCATGGTTATTTACTATTGCGCCAAGTGGTATAAATCCGGTACCAAAGTTTACGCTTCCTCTATTTCCTTTGGTTTTAAGCGCGTCTTCGATTATTTTCATTTCTTCATCGGTTGTATTAAAATGGGTTAAAAATCCCTTATTCGTTGCGAGGCATGCACTTCCAACTGTGCTATAACCTGATGCAAGCGCTCCGACAAGTTCTATTCCAAGGGCATCCTCCATTTTTTTCTTTTCATGATTTGGGACGTATGGATTTATTATCCCGCCCTTATCGTTAGCAACGATGTTGTTTCCGTGAGCATTTCTGTTTTCACTAGAAACGCAGATGTTTAATCCAGTTTTTTTAATATCTTTTAGTTCTTCTTCATGTACAAACGAAGGAAGTATAATTCCGTTTGAATTCATCGAAGTATATATACCTAAAATGTTTGAGCCGTTTATAAGTGCCTTATGTACTTCTACTTTTAAGTTTTCGGCTATAATCTGCTCAAATTTTTCATTTGCATCTTTTGGTATTAATGCAATCTTGTCATTTGTCTTAGCGTAAATTCCTATCCAAGGGTTACCAAAGTATGTACATAGTTTCATGTTAGACCTATTACTTTTTACTAGTTTTTTCTTTTGATTTTTGTTTTGCGTCTTTTGGAGTTTCTGTTTTTGCCTCTCTTTTAACTTCTATTTTTTCAGTAGTTGTTTGAGTTTTTGCAGTTACTTTTTCTTCCTTTTTAGTATCTGCTTCTTTAACTTCAACTTTGGTTTCTGTTTTTGTATCTGCTTTCTTTACTTCTGCAACTAGCTTTTCATCAGCTAAGTATGCCTTTGCTACAATTCCTTCTTTGATTACTCTTATTTTTGCCTTTCTTGGTGGTTTTTCTATTCCTCTTTGCCACAGGAAATTATTTAGGGCATTACTTATTCTAACATTTTTCGCATCAACTTTTGCGTGTCTTGTCAAGAATTTTTCGAGTATCGAAACGGCTCTTTTAGCCCTTTTTGTTCTTATATATTCATAAGCCTTGTTTAGAGGTACAGTATAAAATCTTTCAAATTTGTCTGCCATGTTTTTTCACCATAAAAATTATTCATCTTTTATTCTTAATTTGTCAGTTCTCCAGGTTCTTTTTATCCTGTTAAAGCCTACTTTCCTCTTTGTTCTTATGGTAACAAAAAGAGGTAATCTTCTGTTTTGCCTTTCTGCTTTTGCAAGCTTTGATTTTTTGATTAGTGTTTTATTACCCATAACCATTACCTCGAAAATATTATTTTCTTTCAAACGTTATTTGTGTTTTTTTCTCATTTTGTTGTTTTATTGCCCCAAGCACATAAAGAAGTTCACTTTCAGTTATCTTTCTTCTTAATTTGCTGTATGCCGAAATTATATTCTGTGCTGTTGCAAGGAATAATTCCTCGTTAACGATTTTAACATTCATTATCCTTTCATATGCCTTTTCATCTAAGGCAATACGTAAAGTTGCCTTGATCTGTCCCTGAGCTTTTTTCGCTTCATTGGCCTTTTTTTGTTCTTCTAATTTTCTTCTTCTAATCTTATCTACGTTTTCTTCGTCCATATCAACCAACGCGCACTTCTTTTGCAACGCTGTCTAATAATTTTCTTCCTTTAGCAGTAAGTTTTCTTCCTGAATATAAAAGTACTTCTTTTCCATTCTTGTTTTTAATTTTTCTTTCTCCTGTTTTTTCTAGTAATTGTGCTTTTTCAAGTTCCTGCATTGCCTTTCTTATTGTTGAACCACCTGCTCTGACGGTTCTTTCTGGCCTTCGGCCCCTTTTCTTTTTTCCACCATAGTGGGTTCGTAATCTGTTCGTTCCAATTGAAGTTCTTACGTATGCCTGATGTAATAATGATGCACACCTAAAAAACCAGAAGTTTTCGTCTGCAGGTGGCCTTTGCTTTGCTGGGCCTGTTTTAACTATTCCAACGAATTCAGGTTTACTTAGTTTCATTTCTTTTAGCTTTTCTGCTGTTTTGCTAATTAATTTATTAGTTTCTACATCTAATGCACTTACCAATGTTATCACCAATTATATTCTTTCTAAATTTTGCAACTCGGGTTTATCCTCTAAATATGAAGCTATATATTATCTTACTAATAACATATTATTACTAAAAGTAATCAAAATTCACATTTATCACTAACCTTAGGACTTCTAGATATATAAAAAACGTTATTTAAATATTTGCTTTCTACCATATATAGTAACCTGGTCTATATTAAAATCTTTTATTTATGAATTAACAATATTTTTGTGTGAAACCTATGAAAAAACTATTTTCTGGAGTATATAATATCAATGGCTTTATCGCTACCTTAAACGCAGTACGAGGTAAAAGGGTATATAATGAAAAGCTCATGAAAGAAGATGGGCTCGAATATCGGGGCTGGGATCCTTTTAGAAGCAAACTTTGTGCAGCAATCAAAAAAGGACTAAAAAATTTTCCAATCGATTCGAAAAGTAAAATTATGTATCTTGGTGCTTCAACTGGAACAACGATCTCACATTTAAGCGATATTCTGCTTCAAGGTGAAATATTCGCTGTTGAAATCGCGTCACAATGTATGAAGAATCTATTAGAACTTTCTGAATTACGACCAAATATAATTCCAATCCTAGCTGATGCACGCAGGCCACAAGACTATGTCGAGGCGGGTAAGGTAGATTTGATTTATCAAGATGTCGCGTCTCCGGAACAGGCTCAAATCCTAATTAAAAATGCGCAGGTTTTTCTTGATACTGGCGGACTTGCTATGGTTGCCATAAAAAGTCAGAGTATCGATGTTACTAAAGAACCTCGGGAAGTTTTTGAAGCTTTTTTAAATGAAGTATCTGTTTACTTTGAAGTTCTTGAACAATTTGAGCTTGAACCTTTTGACAAGGACCATCTTTTTGTTGTTTTAAAGAAAAAGTAGTTTTTAGCTTTCTGAGACTTACATTTAAATATACTTAAGCACATTACATATAGGTGTAGAATATGAAAAAATGCGAATTCCTAGAGCTTAACTTACCTTCAGGCGTGGATCAAAAACCAGATCTATCACAGGAAAAGATCGATGATTTTCATCTTCCTGATTTTTCTAGAAATATCCCTGTCTCATTTAAACGGAGGGAAGAAAATGGTAAAATTACAACAGATTACATCTGGGCTAGCCCAAGCGAAGAGAATATAAAAATCAAAAAACTTGTATTATCTGGTTCCTCTTTATTAGATGGTCTCTATAGGATAAATCTTGAAAAAGAAGTTGAAATATTTACCTTAGATCATAACAAAGAAGCGTATGTGTTTCGTAAAACTATCTTGACAGTTGCTAATTCTCTTTTAAAAATGCAAGGCAGCTTTGGGGCTTTTTTCGAAACAATTGTTGGTTATATCCAAACAATTCGAGGTAATGTCTACATAATAAGTAGATTAATAAAAGGGAGTTTTATCTTTGATCAAATGCTTAATTGTAGTCCAGTTAAATTACTAAAAAAAGAAATGCTTGGTATAATCGAGCGTAAAAAGCTCTTTCATTTAATATGTGAAAAAATTACTATACTTAATCTTTCTGGTTTGACTATTCCAGATTTTACACTAAATAATGTCGCGCTTACAAACGACGATTTATTTATTTGCGATCTAAGGGGTCTTCGGTCAGTTAAGAAAAAGTCTATGTTTGTTGAACAATACAAATCACTTTTGCGATACCTAGTTGCAAATGGGTTAGGAGACCGTGCAGATGTTTATGCTGCAACCAGTTATTACTGCGCCGCCGTTCCGCAAGCGTGCGAAGAATGGTATAAAGAAAAAAATAAGAATAAAAACAAAACAAGTATCTTCGATATAGCACTTAAAATTGAAAATGAAATATAAATTGTGGTTATTATGGGTATTGTAAGTTATCAGACTGTTGGGTATGGCATGATGCTTGCAGGTGGCATAGGGGTTCTAAGTACTTTTGCTCCTTCTACATTTGTTCCATCAATTGCACCTCAAAGCGCTGTTTTTATCGGTAGCATTGGTATAGCTGGTGTGGGTGGTATGTTAACTGTTCTTGGTGGAAAGTTTTAACTAATACTTTTTTATAAGTAAGCATATAACAATAATATTCTATTGATAACTTAATTTTGAGTTTTCATATAAAAATCTATAAAAAGGGTTCATAGCTCAGCTAAGAGTTTTGTGCTAAATAAACAAAATTCTCTGAATTGGATTAGAGCGATAGCCTTCTAAGCTATAGGCCCGGGGTTCAAATCAGTTCTCAGTCATGCGTTTTGGGTTTTGGATATAATTTTCAAGACTCGAAACTGAAAACAGATAACTGTGAATTTCCCCGTGGACCCGATTTTTTATTTGCATACAAATAAAAAAAGCTAGTTAATCTTATTTGACTGGATTTTTTATCTATCCTACTTTAATATTTTGTTGTCTAATCTTTTTTATGGTTAAATTATCCCTTACGGATATTATTATAATATTCTTCATTTTGTCTTTTACCTTTCAAGTATTTAGTCCAGAATATCAAAACGCGTTTATACTAGATGCGCAAGTTGTCTTATTTGAACCGTGGCGATTTTTTACTGCTCTTTTTTTACACTATAATATTCTTCATCTTTTTGCAAATACCTATGCTTTATATATATTTGGAAACGCGCTCGAGTCAAAAATAAAAAAATCAGACTATCTAAAAATTTTCTTTTTGGGTGGAGTCTTGGTTTATATTATTCAATCTGTAGTTTATTCTATAGACGAAACTCTCACATTCAGGTTTGGCTTAGGTGCTAGTGCAGGCGTTTCTGCATTATTAGCATGCGCCGCACTGGTAATACCGGAAGAAAAGGTCAAGGTATTTTTTATTGAATTCAAAACTAAAACTCTTGCTCTGGTCTTTTTCGCTGCTGAAATCATTTTGTTTGCAATTGGAAACACAACGACAGATCATACTGCTCACTTGATTGGCGGATTGATCGGATTATTTTATACTAAATTGTTTATTAAAAAAGTCGAAGATAACGGGGGTCGAACAAAATGAATATCGAACAAATGGAAGAAGAAATACTAAAAATCCAGGAACGAAACAAACGCGTTGAAATCGATAAATCCTGGGAAACTAGCCTATTTAGAAGAGGAATAATAACTGCGTCAACTTTCATTGTAGTTTATTTATTTCTTCTGACAATCAATGCTCCACAACCTGCTTTAAGTGCGATGATTCCTGCAATCGGTTATATTCTTTCAACGCTTACGCTGCCATTTTTGAAGGGATGGTGGATCAGCACACAAAAATAACTATTTCTTTTCAATTTTCATATCTTGTTCAATCTTTCTCCAGTCATCTAACAAATATTGCCAAAGAGTTTTAGTTACTGAATCATAAACAAGGTTAGTTTTAGCCGCAACTTCCTTTGGTCGGTCTATTTCGATTAGCGGGAAGCGATACATCCATTTAACATCTTCGCGAAATGGATTTCTTTCAATCGCGTAAAGTCTGCCGCGTTCCTTTTTTACCTTTTCGCAGAATGTGATTACCCTGTCTATTTCTTCTTTAGTTACCATAATTAGCCCATAGTTATTTCTCGAGCAGTTTTTAACTATTTTCCTATATTACTAATCTGGTATTTTTATGCGAATTAGTGTTATTGGTACAGGTTATGTTGGTTTAATTACGGGAGTATGCCTGGCAGACTTAGGCCATAGTGTTACATGTGTCGATGTCATAAAAGAAAAAGTTGACGTGATAAATTCTGGTGTTGCTCCAATTTATGAAGTTGGTTTAGAAGATTTACTAAAGAAAAACATTGGCAAGAAGTTAAATGCTACGCTCGACTTATCTGGTGCGATTGCCAATAGCGAAGTTACATTTATAGCAGTTGGAACACCTTCAGCTGATGACGGATCAACTGATTTAAAATATATTGAAAGCGCTGCAACAGGAATTGGGAAAGCTTTGCGTAGTAAGGAAGTTTATCATGTAGTAATCGTTAAAAGTACCGTTCCGCCAAAAACAACTGAATTAGTTGGAAAAATCATTGAAAAAGAAAGCGGTAAAAAACAAGGCAAGGATTTTGGTTTAGCAATGAATCCAGAATTTTTAAGGGAAGGAACTGCGGTTTATGATTTTATCAATCCTGATCGGATCGTAATCGGTGCGCTTGACCAAAAATCTTTTGATGTAGTAAATGCGCTTTATTCGCCCCACTTCAAATGTCCCATTGTAAAAACCGAATTACGAACTGCTGAAATGATAAAATATGCAAGCAATGCTTTTTTAGCTACAAAAATTAGTTTTGCAAATGAAATTGGAAACGCATGCAAGGCTTTAGGCATTGATACTTACGAATTAATGGATGCTGTTGGCAGTGATAAACGTATTGGAAGAGCATTTTTGAACTCTGGTGTTGGCTACGGCGGAAGTTGCTTTGATGCAAATGAAAAGATTTTTGTAGTTGATGATAAAGGTATCAGGGTTAAAAAAATAAAAGAAGTAATCGAACAGAAATCAGATAAATTTATCCTGGGTTTTGATAAGAAAACTAATCGAGTAAGGATATCTAAGATTACTGGACTTTTCAAAAGACCATATAAGGGTAAAATGGTCAAATTAAAATTAGGTAAAGGAAGAAAAATAACCATAACTGCCGACCATCCTCTTGTTGTTCAAGAAAATGGTGAATTTAAAATTGCATTGGCAGATTCTGTTGTGGCTGATGATTTTTTACCTGTTAGTCTTAATCTCCCTAATCAATCTTCTACAAAAATAGATGTTATAGATTTTCTATCTAAAAATGAAGAATTTAAAAACCATATTATGATCCGGCCAAAATCAGGTTCTTTTAAAGACATTAAAGATCAAATTAACAAAGAGTTAATTAAAATTGAACCTGTTTCTTGGAAAAGACATGAATCTGGTAGAAAAAATTACATTCATTTTGAAGTATTTCTAGCTTTGGAGAAGGCAGGGGCAATGCCTTTTAATAGAGACGAAATTTTGTTGTTTACTAATCTGGGAACTCCAACCTATGCTCCGGCAATAGTTGATCTTAATCAGGATTTTTGTAGGTTTATTGGTTACTATTTAAGCGAAGGCTGCGTTTCAGTTGACAAAAGTTTAAGGGGAAACCGTCATCGTGAGAGGATCAAGATTTCCTTTAACATAAATGAAAATGAATATGTTGATGATGTTTGCTCTATTTTAAATAAGTTAAATGTCCGGAACGTTGTATATACTAGAGAGAAAAATCAAACTAAAGAAATTGTTTTTTCATCAAGAATCTTTGCATTTTTACTCAAGAACATATTAGAATGCGGTAAAGACTGTTACGATAAACAAATACCTCCTCAAATGTTCTTTTTATCAAAAGAATGCAAAACTCAATTATTATCCGGACTCTTTAGAGGAGATGGTTCCGCAACACATAGTACTGCCGGGGAATTAAAATATCCTGAAATTAGTTATGCAACAGTTAGTCCGATGCTTAGTGAAGGAATAACGATTATTTTACAGTCATTAGGAATAATTCCAAGCCGTTCTAAAATAGGCATAAGTAAAAAAACTAAAGTCCAAGCAGAAAGCATAAATATTTATGGTTTGAATCAAGTAGAAAAGGCCAAAGTTTTCTATTCAAATAAAATTTTAAATAAGATAAATAATCAACTATTACAATATTCCAGACAAATTAGTCCAATGGATTATCATTATGATACTAATCACGAAATTGCATATCTAAAGGTCAAGGATATAGAAAGTTTTGATACGGAAACCGAAGTTTACTCGATAGAAGTTGAAGATGAGGGACACTTAATAATAACAACTGGTGGGCTAATTGTGCATAATTGTTTTCCAAAAGATGTGTTATCACTAATTCATAGTGCAAAAGAAGTAGGTGTAGAAACTAAAATTTTAAATTCAGTGGTAGAAACAAATGCGGTTCAGCCCTATAAAATAATTGAACTTGCTAAGAAAAAGCTAGGTTCACTAAAAAATAAAAAAGTTGCAATTTTAGGTTTAGCATTTAAACCTGATAGCGATGACATGCGTGAAGCGCCAAGTTTAAAAATAATAAAAAAACTTGTGGAAGGAGGTGCAATAATCAAAGCGTACGATCCAGTTGCGACTGATAACGCCAAGAAAATGATTAAGGAAAATATCGAATACGCGAAGACGCTTGAAGAATGTCTTTCTTTTAGTGAAATTATTTTTGTATTAACTGATTGGAATGAATTTAAGAACGAAGATATATACAAAGGAAAAATCGTTTTTGATGGAAGACATGTTTTAAACAAAAAGAGCGATCAAAATTACGAAGGAGTTTGTTGGTGAAAATAATTGGTTTACATTCTAGGAATTCACAGAAGTCACAATAGTTCTGTATGCTTAATGCTTGATGGGGAAATCGTATCTAGCGTTCAACAGGAGAGATTTGATAAGATAAAAAATTCCGGAGCATTTCCAAAAGATGCAATTGACTGGACTTTAAAATCTTCTAACATAACTGCAGAGCAAATCGATGCAGTTGCAATTGGCGGATTGATAATTTTGCCAAGTAATGTTGACTTAACTCCGGGCGTAGCGACACCTGGAAAATCAAGCATTCCTATCTCAACTAAGCTTTGGCGCGAAATTGATTTTAAACACCCCAATTTAAGACCATTTTTCTACCCTATGGTAATGCAAAAGCGGGAAAAACTTGGAGAAAAAGGGAGAGAAGAAGTAATCCAGACACTAAAAAATTTATATAATATTCCAAAAGAAAAAATACATTTCGTAGAGCATCATGTTTGCCATGCTTATACTGCTTATTACGGGTTAAGGCAAAATCAAAAAAATGATAATAACTCGCTTGTTTTAACTTTAGATGGTGAAGGGGATAAATATTGTGCAAGCGTAAACGATACAAAAAATAATGAAATAAATCGTATTGCAAGTACGCCCTGGCACGCTTCCTTAGGTTATATTTACAGTCAGACCACAACCTTTTTGGGGATGAAAGCATTAGAGCATGAATACAAGGTTATGGGATTAGCTCCATATGCTAAAAATTATTTTTTAAAGACTTATGAAAAACTCTATAAACATGTTATTGATGTTGATGGGAATTCACTAGAGTTTAAAAGCATATTTCCAACAAATCGTTTTATCGTTCATCTAAAAGAAAATGCATTTTGCGAACGCTTTGATAATGTTGCTGCCGCGGTTCAATACCTAACTGAAGATCTGGTTACAAAATGGACAATTGCAGCCATAAAAAAAACAGATTGCTCCGATGTTTATCTTGGTGGCGGAGTTTTTATGAATGTAAAACTTAACCTTAAGCTTTACGAACTGGACTCTGTCGAAAATATCCATCCATTTCCTGGTTGCGGTGATGAATCAAATCCCTTTGGCGCAGCTTATTATGTTTACATTAATCATTTTGCAAAGCCAAGTTCAAGCGTTAAGCGAATAAAAAATCTATATCTTGGGCCAGAGTACTCAAACGATTATATCGAAGATTTGATAAAAAAGCGCGATTTAAAGTCAAAATATAAAGTTGAATTCCACAAAGACATGGAAGGTGAAATTGCATCGCTTTTAGCTAAAGGAAAAGTTGTCGCACGCGTTGCTGGAAAAAGTGAGTGGGGTCCTAGAAGTTTAGGTAATAGGGCAATAATTGGTAACCCATCTATACTAGAAACTTTCTATAAAGTAAATGATCAAATCAAGATGCGCGATTTTTGGATGCCGTTTGCGCCAAGTATACTTAAAGAACGGGAAAACGATTACATTGAAAATCCTAAAGGAGTCGAAGCGCCATACATGATTTTGGCTTTCAATTCTACAAAATTAGCTCATAAAGATTTACGTGCTGCAATACATCAGGCAGATAAAACCTGTAGACCACAAATACTTGAAAAAGATTGGAATGAAAATTACTATAAAATAATTAAACAATTCGAAAATGAAACTGGAATTGGCGGAGTTATGAACACGTCTTTTAATTTGCATGGCGAACCGATGGTTTGTTCTCCAGAAGATGCAATTCATACTTTTGAAGATTCTGGTTTAGAATATTTGGCAATGGAAAACTGGTTAGTTAGTAAAAATATTTAACAGGTGAAAATTCATGAAAGTTTTAATCACAGGAGGAGCTGGATTAGTCGGAACCGAATGTTGCAAATTATTTGGAAAGGAAAACTGGGAAATAATTAGTGTTGATAATTACGGTAGGGCTAAAATATTTGGAGAGGATGCCCAGACAAAAAGTAATATGCAGCAAACAAGAAAAGAATATAATATTGAACATCATGAAATGGACATTCGAGATGAAAAAATTGGCGAGCTAGTCAAAAAAGTTGATGCAGTAATTCACACAGCGGCTCAACCATCTCATCCTAAATCAATCGAAATTCCGATGGAAGATTTTCAAATTAACGCATATGGGACCTTATTTATGCTTGAACAGGTAAGAAAACATAACAAGGATGTGCCGTTTGTTTTTTGTTCGACAAATAAAGTTTATGGTGAAGCACCAAACTATTTTTCATATAAAAAAGTTGGAAAAAGGTTAGAGCCGTACGATCCATCTTTAAATGATGGATTTGACGAATCACTACGACTTGATCGAATGATGCACACGCCCTTTGGCGTTTCTAAAGTCGCAGCAGATTTATACACGCAAGAATATGCTCATTTATATGGCCTTAAGACGGGGGTTTTTAGAATGGGTTGCATAACTGGTGGCGCAGCTAAGGCTACTGAATTACATAACTGGGAACCATTTTTCGTTAAAAAAGCGATGACTGGAGAACAGTTGACAATATTTGGTCATGAAGGCTATCAGGTTCGTGATGTTATTCATGCAGCGGATTTAGCTAAAGTATTTTATGAATTTGTCAAGCGTCCAAGACCTGGAGAAGTATACAATATGGGTGGAGCAAGACAAAATTCGATTTCGCTTTTAGAATCGTTCGATTTAATTGAGGAAGTAACTGGAAAGAAAATGAATTACAAATTAGGGCCGGCGAGAGAAGCTGATCATATTTGGTGGATTTCAAACATTAACAAGGCAAAGGCACACTTTCCACTTTGGAGTTTAAGAATTGGACTTAAGGACGTATTTGAGGATATTTATCAAGCACTTTCAAGAAAGTAAGCTGATCACAAATGCAACCAAACAAAAAAATATTTCTTTACATGTCTTCAGGTCTGCATACGGCATATAAAAGCATGATTGCAAATTGTCCAGAAGGTTTTGAATTTGCAGCAAGCGATTATATGGCACATGGTGCAATTACTGCCAGTAGGGATGTTTCACCTGGTTTAGGTAGCTTTACAAAAAATCTGATTACCAAAGTTCAGCCATACGTTTCTTCTTCTTATAATCATCTGCACATTCTCCTAAATAAACCCAAAGTCCGTAAATTCGTCTCTAGCGACTACGACCTAATTCATAGTGGACAAAGTCTGCTTGATACCAATCTTCCATATGTAGTTGATTTTGAACATGCTGCTGTTTTTTCTGGCTATAATCAATATGCATTTAGAAGAAAAGGGTTTGTCCGAGCTTTGGAAAAAACACTTCTAAATCCAAAACTAAAAAAGCTCCTGGCATGGAGCGATGCTGCTGGAAAAAGCCTGACCAACTTTGTAAATAATGAAGAAGTTAAGGCTAAGGTTGAAACTGTTTACCCTGTATTTTCCCTAGGAAAGAAAATTAAACGAACACAAAAAGAATTTGGTTTTCTGTTTATCGGTGGAAATTTCTATGAAAAAGGCGGCTATGAAACGATTTTGGCTTTTGAAAAAATCATGGATAAATATGACTGTAAATTGACTATGATTGGCACTATTCCACTAGAACTAGCGCAAAAATATCTAAATCATCCAAAAATAACGCTTGTTGGTAGAGTTCCATACGAAAAAGTAGTTGAATACTATTCAAATAGCGATGCGTTTGTTTTTCCAACACACTATGATACTTATGGTTTTGTAGTTCCCGAAGCGCTTTCATTTGGATTACCTGTTATTTCAACAACTAGTTTTTCTATGCCTGAATTAGTTGAAAACGAAAAAACGGGACTTCTAATAAACACTTATTTTTCTTCATTTGCTCCCGACGCTGGTTATGCTCTGGGTACTTTAGATGAACTTTATCCAAAGCGAATCGAAATTTGCAAAAACCCGCCCGAATGGTATATAACTTCTCTTGCAAATGCTATGGAAAGGTTAATTATTGATAATTCACTAAGAAATGAGTTATCTAAAAACGCAGAACTTGTTGCAAAAGAAGGTAAATTTTCACCTAAGTCCTGGCGGGATAAAATGAAAAGAATATATACAGAAGCTTTGGAATAGTTATATGTTCAAAGATGCACTATTCTATTTTCTGTTTTTAGGTGTAGGAATTATTCTAGGTGTTTATTTTCTTTCTCCCGTAAGTCCTGATAATACTAAACTAGTAAATGATTACAATAATCTAGTTTCCAAGTATAATTCTCTAGCTAAAAATTATTCTGATTTGTCCGTTCAATCCGGCATAAGTCTTCAAAATCAAAAAAGATCTATTCCGCCATCTCCACAGGGCAGTTTTAATTCGCTTGTCTTAGTCAAAAACGGAATCGGGTTAAGTTATAATGGCGCCAAAGTTTTTGGGGTTTATGATACTAAATCTATGGAACCAGGAATAAGCGTTAATCATACTATAATTGCTACAACTACTTTTGATTCAGCTAATCTTAAAATTGGGCAAATTGTTTCATATTTACCTGATGACTCAAAAACTGAAATTGTTCATAGGATAATTGCGATAAATTCAAACCCCCAAGGAATATGTTATACGTTGCAAGGGGACAATAATCAGGTACCAGATAAAGAATGCGTTAAACCCTCGCAGATAACTTCATTAGTTTTGGGTATCTTATTTTTCAAAAATGAACAAATCAACTCTTGTCCATCAGGAATTGATGCAATAATTTCCGATAAAGATATTTCTTGTATTGATTCCAGATTAAAAGCAGGTATTTATCCAAGCGAGAGCAAAATCGGTCAGTCAATCGACTACTATAAATTCTGCTCTAGTTACAATTCTGCAATGCCTTATACGATTGTTTCTCCAGATGGAAAAGTTTCTTGTTACTCTAATGTCAGGTAACTTTTGTGATTTTAAATTCTTGCTTATAACTATTTAGTATAGTTGGTAAAATGAAAATCCAGTAAACAGGATAACCGTTTACTATCTTTTCATTTTTGGTGATAAAATGAAAATCTTAATCACAGGCGGAGCTGGATTTATTGGTTCACACCTTGCCGAAAAACTTTCGGTTAAGAATGATGTTATAATTCTAGATAATTTTATAACTGGGAGAAAGGAGAACTTAGCAAAATTAAATGTTGAACTTATTTCTCATGACATTGTAAAACCTTTTGACATAAAATGTGATGTTATTTTTAATATGGCTTCGCCTGCTTCTCCAGTTGGATACCAGGAGCATCCACTAGAAACTATGGAAGTAAACGCCTTTGGAATGAAAAATATTCTTGAAAATGCTAAAAAACACGGTGCGCGAGTGCTGCAATCTTCCACTTCTGAAATTTACGGAGACCCGCTAGTTTCACCACAAGTCGAATCTTACTGGGGCAATGTTAATACTCTTGGACCTCGTTCTTGTTATGACGAATCAAAAAGATTTGCTGAAACCTTATGCTATAATTATTATCATAAATTCGGTGTAAATGTAATTCTTGCAAGAATTTTCAATACTTACGGGCCCAGGATGGACAAAAAGGATGGCAGAGTAATTCCTAATTTTGTCACACAAGCTCTATCTGGAAAAGATATAACTCTGTACGGAAACGGGTTACAAACAAGAAGTTTTTGTTACGTTAGCGATTTAGTTGACGGCTTAACAAAATTAGCTTTTTCTGACATTACTTTTGATGTTTTTAATGTTGGAAATCCGCATGAAATAACTTTGCAGACTCTAGCTAATAAGGTTAAAGAACTTGCTCAAAGTAAGTCTAATATTATTCATAAACCCCTTCCACAAGATGACCCGAAACAAAGATGTCCTAATATAACAAAAATAAAAAAAGCGGTTAACTGGGAACCCAAAGTTAGTTTAGATGACGGGTTAAAGAAAACGATTGAATGGTTTAAATCACATTAATTTTTTTCCAAATCATAATCGTTAGAAAAAGTTACTGATTCTTTAGCAAAGTCTTCTTTGCCATGTATATGTTAATTCCACTTATACTATCATAACCTTCTATTTTAGGCTATAAAATAGCTTTGCGTATTTCTTCTTCTTGTTCTTTTGTTAATCCCATTATTTTTACTAAATCAGTTATTACTTTTCTTATTGATTCTTCTTGGTTGGGCATTTGGTTTAGCTTTAAAGCAGATATCTTGTACTTCGCAATAGTTATTGCAATTTCTGTTAATTCTGGTTTTGAGCAGTACCATTTTGCAAAATTTATTGCTTCATGACAATTTCCTGTTTTTAAGTATTCCATAACTGCACTTTTTACTGTGCTTGTTCTTACCTGGTCAAAGTTCATTTCTAATGCAAAATCTGCTAATCTAGTTAATCTATCTATAAGTGGCCCACTAAATGCTCCTCTTAATCCCCCTGCATGTTTTACTACTGCGCTTGTTCTTGTGTTGCTTAATTGCATAAAAATCATTTGTACTCTTGTTTCTTAATATGCATATGTATGCAAACATTTAAATATACTTTTGATAACAAATTATGCTATGTCAACACCAGTTCTTAAGTTAAAACCTAAAATTCGTCCTACAAGAGAACAAATTGAAGTCGCACAAAGAAGACGTGAATGGGAAAAATACTCGCTCTGCGGTAATCGATCTGATGTATTAAGCGGAATTCCGGGCACAAGGGAATTTATGGGTAAAATCAGATATCTCAAATTCTATTACTAGTATATTTTTATATTTCATTAAACATACTATTATTTATCAAATATAATTATAGGTAAAAAATCATGATCGGAATAATTCTAGCAGCTGGAAGAGGAACGAGGCTTAGACCTTTAACCTATGCAATACCTAAACCGTTACTTCCCGTAGGAGGAAAACCAGTCTTAGAATATGCGATTGAAAATCTAAAAGCATGTAAGGAAATTAAAAAGATCTATGTTGCAGTATCTCACTCAAGAGAACTAATTGAAAATTATTTACAGCATGTTGACTATGGAATTGAAATTGAAACCGTACACACGCTAGGCTGGGAAACTGGCGGAGATTTAAAAACAATAATTACATCAAAAGAAATAACTGATAACGTCATTGTTGCTTATGGCGATATTGTATCAAAAATAGACGTAAATGAAATGCTTAATTTTCATAAAAAACAAAATAAACCTGCAACAGTTGCGCTTTTTGCTGTTCCAAAAGAAGACGTTTATAGGTTTGGAATTGCCGAGGTTCAAAATAACTTAGTAAAACGGTTTGTTGAAAAACCAAAGCTTGAAGATGCGCCATCTAATTTGGCAAATGCTGGTTATTACATACTTGAAAAAAGTGCTTATTCTAAATTAGTTATGGAAAAGAAAAAAGTTGAAGAAACACTATTTCCTGAGCTTGCGCCATCGGGTAACTTGGCTGGTTATGTTTGCAAACCAGATTATTGGCTCGATATCGGTACAATCGAATCATATAGAAAAGCTAACCGAATGATCGAAGGAATTATTGCGCCTAATGTGAATGGAAAGTGAAATAAAATGAACGCTATACCTATTGCTAGAATCGTTTACGAAAATTCTGATAAAGACATAACTAAATGCTTTGGACTTTGGGAAAATTTACCAAAAAAAAGAAACCGATCTTATTGAAACAGAAGCAATTAAGGCTAGAAAAGCTAAATGGAGAAAGATAAAAATGTGAAATCTATACGTAGTACAAGACATATCAAATAAAGTGTTATATATGAAAATTCTAGTAACAGGAGGAGCGGGATTTATTGGTTCATCAACCGTAGATGCTTTACTTAAAGAAGGATACGATGTACGTGCACTAGATAATTTTGAGCCTTACTACTCGCCAGAACAAAAAAGAAAAAATCTTGAAAATGCAAGAAAAAATAAAAACTTTGAATTAATCGAAGGAGATATTACTAATTTAGAAATTGTTAAAAAAGCGGTTTCTGGCGTAGATGCGATAATTCACCAGGCAGCCCAAGCTGGTGTTCGCGCGTCAGTAGATAATCCTGCTAAAACTAATCGTATAAATATCGATGGAACTTTAAACGTTCTTACTTGTGCAAAGGATGCTGGAATTAAAAAAATAGTTTTTGCTTCTTCATCTTCTGTTTATGGAAAAGTAAAATATTTGCCTTTTGATGAATTGCACCCAACTAACCCAGTTTCCCCATACGGCGTTAGCAAACTAGCTTGCGAACATTATTGCAGAGTATTTTCCGAGCTTTATGGTTTAGAAATTCCGATGCTTAGATATTTTACTGTTTATGGTCCGCGTATGCGTCCTGATTTAGCAATAAATATTTTTATGCATAAAATGATCAAAAACGAATCAATTACGCTCTTTGGGGACGGATTAAAGAGCAGGGATTTTACTTACATTGATGATGTCGTTAGCGCAACCATCCTGGCATTAGAGAAAGGTAAAACAGATACTTTCAATGTTGGGGGCGGAAACTATTGCATAATGAATGAGTTAATCGAAAAGCTAATGCAGATAACTAATAGCAAATCTAAAATAATTAAAATAGAAAATGCTAAAGGCGATGCTGAACATACTAAAGCGGATAACAAAAAAGCAAAAGATATTTTGGGATGGAAACCTAAGGCGAAACTCGAAGAAGGACTTAAAATTTACTACGAATGGATTTTGAAGAATGAGTAAATGTGCAAATTATCTTAAGCTGGTCAAATGGCAAATGAGCAACAAATTCTTGAACCGACTAAAGCGAAAGACTTAGAATTAAGTAAAACAATTCCCGTATTAAAAACTCAAATTCTTATTGATAAAATTTCAAAACATCTCGAGCGATTTAAGGAAATACTGGAATTGAATAAAGAAAAAATACGTAAATTTGATTATGAACAAGGCGGAATTGCGATTCGAGATATTTCGGCATATTATAAAAAAACCGTTAAAGAACAAAAACAGGATTTAAAATGGTTAGACTCATTTGAAGGATTTCTAGCTGTTACAGTGGATTACCTGGAAGAATCATCAAAAAAACTGAAAAATCCCGAAAAACTGAGCCCTCTTGCTAATGCATTTTTTTCTATTCAAAGCTTTTTAAGTGGTAAAGTAATAAATGATTTTGGGGATGCTCAAAAAATCAAAGCATGGACTAAAATATTTCCAAAAGTAAGAGATTTAATGTATGTGAATAATCTAGCTGTGCTTGTATTTTATGCTAAGCATTTCGATGTCCTTAAGTTTGATTTAGAAAAAGTTGAAAATGTAGAAAAATTAATTGGAAAATACAGTTCTAAAGGTTTTTTAGATGAACCAGAGCATGATAAAGCTTATTATAATGCACGCATTCTTTTGCATTATATATTTGATAATCCTAATTTCGAGCCAAGCGAATCATTTGGTGTTAAATTTGCCGATTTTAGCAATAGTGTAAATCGTCTAATTGCTTTGCGTATAAAATTTGAAGAAAAAGTCAAACAATTTAATCAATATAATTTATCTGAAAGTGATGATTATTCATTACTTATTGTTAAATCCTATTTCGAACTAAAACAAAGAAATATTAAATTAGATGTGCTAATCTCAGAAATTCAAAATCGAGTCGAAGAAAAAATTTCTAAACTAGCCAATTTTTCTAAATTTAACAAAGGTAAACTCGAAAATTTAAGAAAATCTGCAGATTATCCACACGGCTTAACTGGTTTAGTTCGCCAAGGTGAAGCTGCTTTTATAAGTAAATCTAGTCGTTCTAAAGAAATCGGTCTATATACCGCCCGAGCAGAAATGTGCAGTATCGTTGTAACTGTTTCGCGTGATGAAAATGGTGAAATATCTGCAGTTGGTTTATCCCATGTTGATCCTGGAACCGAAGATGAGGAACTTAAAAAATTGTTTGTTACTGCCAGAAAATATGGTAAGGTCGAAATAAGTATTGTAAGCGGTACGCTCTTCAAATCTCAGAATCTTTTTGATATTGCTAGTTTGTATGGAAAAGTTGTTTTTGTAAATTGCGACATTAACGGAGAACGAGACGATGCTTTAGCGGTAGATAAAAACGGAAATTTATACTATGGCGAAAACAAGCGTTTAGATAAAGCAGCAGAAAAGATTGGTGGTTTTGGAAGAGACGAAGTTAGAGAAAAGGAAGACTACAAAATATTCTATGATCGAGTTTTTGAAGTAAAAAACTAATAACCTTTAAAAACTTATTACGAGTGGATAAATAATAACGAATAAAGAATCTATTTTACTTAAGGTGTTTATCCATGAAAGAAAAACTACTCGATATTATTGTCTGCCCAACTTGTAAAGGAAACCTGAACTTAAAAGCAACTAAACAGATAAATGATGATGTTGAAGAGGGGATGCTTAATTGCAGGAAATGCAAGGTTGGTTATAATATCATAAATTCTGTTCCTCGTTTTGTTCCAGATGATGATTATGTAGAAAACTTTAGCATGGAGTGGAACACTCATAAAGTAACTCAATTAGATTCTAGAACCGGAAGAAATGAATCTGAAGAAACATTCAAGGAAGTTACTGGTTTTAACCAAAAAGACCTAAAAGGAAAACTCGTTTTAGATGTTGGATGCGGATCAGGTAGATACTTAGAAATCGCATCCAAATTTGGTGCAGAAGTTGTTGGCATTGATTTAAGTTTTGCAGTTGATGCAGCACAAGAAAACTTAGGAAAACAAAAAAATATGCACATAATTCAGGCTAATGTTTTTAGTTTGCCATTTAAGGAGGATACTTTTGACATCATTTACAGTATAGGCGTCCTTCACCATACACCTGATTGTAAAAAAGCATTTATGTGCTTACCAAATCTGCTTAAAAAACCAGGTAAAATTAGTATCTGGTTATACTCTAAAAAATTACATTTCATTGCAACAGACGTACTAAGAATTGTTACTACTAGAATGAATAAACATCATCTTTACGGTTTATGTAAAACTGTCGTGCCGCACATTTATGCTGCAACAAGGGTGCCTTTAGTTGGTTATCCATTTCGAGCGTTTATTTCAACTCACCATCACCCAGAGTGGCGAGTTCTAGATACGTTTGACTGGTATTCTCCAAAATATCAAAGCAAGCACAGCAACAACGAAGTAATACAGTGGTTCAATGAAGCTGGGCTTAAAAATGCAAGAGCCTTAACCAAGGATACTTCGGTTACTGGTGAGAAATAATTTTTTTCCTTTTTATAATTTAATTTTCAATCTATTTCATTCCTAGATAACTTTCAATATCTTTTAATGTGGATAATTTGACTAGAAACAATGCTAGAAACATTGCGCCTACTACTGCAAAATCCTGGTTTGGAATTGGGCTTAAAAAAATATTTACTATAAATGCCATACAAAAATAAACTATCATAAATAAGAATGCTTTTGAAACTGCATTGGCTGAACTAAGTTTTAATTCATTCTCAGATAAAAATTTGTTTCTCTGGTTTCCAAAAATAATTCCTATTATCGCAATTATAATTAGTAATAAAACTACTAGTTTCATACTTGATCTGTCCAAAAAGCTACCTATAATAACAAGGATAAATGAAACGAAAAGAAGAATTTGGAATACGTTGCTTTTTTTACTAAACATGTTATTTTACCTCTATGTCTAACAGTTAATAATTCTCCTAATTTAAAACACCAAATGCGAGTATCGCACCGACTAAAAGTATTAAGAGCAATATCGCCCACCCATAGTTAGTAAGAAAATCTGTTTTTTCACTTTTCTTTGCCATGTTGATATAAAATAAGACAAGGTATAAAAATGTGCTTCGTACTTTCACTCACTTTCTTTTAGATAAATGAAGATAAGGTTTTATCTGACACCATTCTTTTCGAAACCTTAACGGTAATTAATTATAAAAGAAATACTCAATTCTGTAAAGCTGTTTATCAGGAGTTGGTGGATAACCAAGACCTAATATTATTTTATCTTAATGAGTCGGAACGAATTGAAATTCTAAATAAATTCCCTAATCAAAAAGGTAAATCAGAAATAGATCTATTGATGAAACAATCCGCTTAAATTTAAACCATTTAACTTTACCTTAGCCATTTTCACGTCAACTAGAAAAGCGCTAGCTGCAACTAAAATAATTAATGGTTCAACAGGAATCCTAAATCTGTAATTAGCAACAGGCCCTACTGCTACTATATTATATAAAATAAGCGTAATTACAAGGAAAATCAACGCATAATTTTTCATCTGATAAAGTTTTTTTAAGCCAGAGATAAATAATGCGTAAAGTCCTAGTGTATAAATTACTGATAGAGTCAAAATAACTGCATAGAAACTATTTTTGCTTAGGTAGTCTAGTAAAAATCCAATGTCAAATCCTTTCTTTAGGTAAATATAAGTTAAGCTCACTGCTTCTTGCTCGCGGCCCACGGTTTTTAATAGATTATTTGGTGTTGTCGGAACAAAAAATGTTATTGCACCTTTCACATACTGTTTAGCATAAAGCAATGGGTTAGCTAGTACAAATGTATTTATTTTGGGTGTGAGTGCTTCTAGCTCTTCAAGTGGCCTGCGCTGACACTCTTCAAAACTGGATAATTTATTTTCTTTTATAAAATCCTTCCACTCGGGGTTATCTAAGCCAACATCATTAGCTAAATAAACGCCATTCCAGCAAACATAGTTTACTGTGGAAATCGCACTATATGTTATTTTATCAAGTACAATAAAATTACGGACTAGCCAAATCGAGGATATTGCAAGTGCAATCATGGCAATCTCAATACTTTGTCTTCTGTTTTTGGTTTTTAAGTAATTGTAAATTGCAAAAACAATTGGATAAAATATCGCAACTGGTTTGATTAAAATTAATATTCCCAGTAGTATGCTAGATGTGTTCTTTTTATCATTTACAAAATAATAAATTGCTAATAAGAATACTGTAGTAAACAAGCTTTCAGTTAAAATCTTGAAAAAGAAGGAAACAAATAATGGGCTAATTGCGTAAAGTGCCGCGGCAACGTATGCAATCTTTTCGCTCTCTTTCCTACCTTCAAAATATTTTTTTGTTATTAAATAAATCAGGTAAATATTTGCAAAATCTAGTAAAAGTTGCACTCCTGCAATTGCTAAATCATTTAATCCGATTGAATAAAAAATTCCTAAAAATGCTGGATAACCGGCTACTCTGAATAAAGAGGCCTGTTTAGCTTCTGGGCTCTGTAAAAGAAAATCTCCTTTAGATAGTGCCTTGCCCATTACGGTGTATCCATCTGAATCAGGATCATAAATCGCGTTTTGGTTGCCAAGTGCAATACTGGAAAATATTAAAGCACGAAGTAAAAATGCGATTATTAAAATCGTTAATAGTTTTTTATCCATAGTTTCACATTCGTCTTCTGGCTCACTGCTCATGGCGCATTGCTCACTGCTACTATTAATAGTATCCTTTTAAATATTTTAAACTATTCTTATTTTTGGGTTATTTATGAAAGAAATATCTATTCAAAGAACACCATCTGGAATTCCTGGACTTGACACTGTAACAAATGGCGGATTCATAAAAAATAGTGTAATCCTTGTTCGGGGCGGGACAGGTACTTGTAAAACTACGATGGCAACACAGTTTCTTGTAAACGGATCAAAAGAAGTAGACGAGAATAGCGCGTTTATCAGTTTTTCCGAAACAAAAGAATCAGTATATGCTACAGCAAAGGGTTTTGGCTGGGATTTAGATAAACTTGAAAAACAAGGCAAATTTGCTTTTATAAAATACTCTCCTTACGAAGTTGAAAAAGTTGTTGCTGAAGGCGGGGGTACAATAAGAGATACCATCGAGGAGATTGGTGCCAAGCGGCTTGTTATTGACTCCTTAACTGCATATTCATTGCTATTTCAGAATGAATACCGTGCGACAGAATCAATTTTGCAGTTATTTGATACTTTAAAATCTTGGGATTGTACTGTACTTGTTACTGACGAAATTGAAGTTCGTCCCCAATCAGTAAGCGCAGGCAGGCTAGGATTTCTTACAGATGGAATTATGAATACATATTACCTTCGAAGCGGAAACGGGAGGGTCAGGGCTCTTGAAGTTCTAAAAATGCGGTACAGTACGCATTCTGATAAAATCGTACCATTTGAAATAAATAGTAAAGGTATCAGTGTTTATCCAAACAAAAAAATAACGCTCCCGCTTATAACAAGGTAGAAAAATGGGAAAAGGTCAGGCATCTACGGAGTTTTTAGTTATTCTTGCGGTTGCACTTGTAATTTTTCTTGCAATCGTAACTATTTCGCAAGATCAACTTACAAAAATAAATATTATAAAATCGCAAAAAACAGCACAAGCTACGGTCGATACGATTGCGGCAGCTGCCGATGATGTTTATTCGCAAGGTGTTGGCGCAAGAAAACGCGTTTTTGTCGAGTTTCCAGTCGGATATTCCTCAACAAATTCTTTTGTAAAAAACCGGACCATTAATTTAAATTTTTTAGGCAGCGATGTTGCAGTTTCAACTAACTTTGATGTTTATGGTTCTTTACCTGCTTCTAGCGGTTCAACATGGGTTTGGGTAATTTCAGAGGGAAACATCGTAAGAATAGGGAATGTTAGTCTTCTTTTAAGCAGGAGTTCGATAAGTACTACTCTTTCAAGAAACACAACTAAAAATGAAACTTTTTATGTTCAAAATGGCGGAAACGGGTCAATGACTGTTACGATAAGTCAAAACTGGCTTTCTACAAATGTAATCTTAGTAACAACTCCGTTTTCCTTTACACTGGATTCCGGTCAAAGTCAGCTTGTCACATTAACCTTTACCGCGGATAACGATGCGGTTGGAGTATACACTGGAAGTTTAGATGTTGTTGGTAGTTCAGGCGGGACAAATGAAACAGTAAACCTTCCAGTTGCTGCGAACGTAGTTATTGGAGGAACACAAGTTCCAAAGCTTACGATAACACCAAGTACATGGAATGATAGTTTGTTACAAAATCAGTCGGTTCTAAAAGCATTTAATCTTTGTACTAATTCACAAACGAGTTTATCATATGTTAATTTTACTGCCACTGGTTCAACTTCAGCTTGGTTAAGTAATCTTAATGCTTTAGGTGCGCTTGCAGCTAATACCTGTCAGATAGCAGTTTTCAATTTAACAATCCCTTCAAATACATTTTCTGGAAATTATAGCGGGACAATCACCGCGACTGGTTCAGACACCTCTGCAACAGATAATGTTGTTATGCAGATAAATGTTGGTGGAAATTTAACTGATATACTTGGCCCTCTTGTAACAAATATTACAATTACGCCAACTAAACCATTTTACCAGGAACCACTTACCTTTAGGATAACGGGCGATGACTCGCAACGAGGAAATAATACTATTGTCAGCTGCGAAACAAACCTGGATAACGGAACATGGTTTATTATGAATCCGGTTGATGGGGCCTACAGTTCGTCAGTTGAAAACGCATCTTATACTTATGCTTCACCATCTTTTGGCAGGCACACTGCTTATTTTAGGTGTACTGACTTTAGAAGTAATGTCGGGCCAACAGCGAGCTATGGATTTAAAATTATGAAAGAAATCCTGATGGTTACTAAAGATAATGGACTCGGCGGCGGTGAGCAGGATTGGAGGGATTGGATTACAAGCCATACTTCCGGTTTAGGATATATATGGAATTTTGATGCTATTGATCGAAACACTGTAAATGGGGGAGGTACCGATACGTCTCTATATAGTACTATTCTTATTGCTGATGATGTAACTACTGGTGGTGCTGGCGCAAGTCTTGTTCCGATACTTATAAATTATGCGAGTAGTGGCGGGTACGTTGTAATTGTCGATAAGGGTGCTGAAAAATCACCACACAATCTAGGATTAGCAACACAGGATGCAGATGATGAAGATGAGACCACGATTTATGTAGTTTCCAATGCTCACTATATTACAAGTGGTTATACCGTTAATTCTGATTTGCAAATTTATACTGTTTCATCAAACAGATATTTGCAGCGAGGTTTTTCTGGATTTAAATTAGCAAACGACCAAAGCGGGAATACAGATAATGCTTTGGGTTATTCTGGAAATTATGTTATCTGGGGGGCTACAAAACCATACCGGTTTGTTACTGATGGAAATACTATCTCTACAAGAGTTTTTGACTACGCAATAAACGGGTCGACAAAATGAAAATGCCGGTTAAAATGTTTACAAAACGAGCTCAGGTTTCAGCAGAATTTTCAATCGTTCTTATCTACGTTTTAATGGTATTTTTCATAATTCTTTTCATATCTGTTTCACAAGAAAACGTTCTAAAGAGTATTAAAGATGATTACGAAGCAAGTGCAGTTGCAACAAAGCTTTCAAGTGTAATAAATAATATCTACCTAGCTGGTGATGGAGCACATGTAAATGTTTCAATTGCCTTAACTAGTGACTACAATATAACTGTACAAGATCGTTATCTGTCAGTACAAAAAGCATCTGCTATTATTGGAAAGACACTTTTAACAAATCGGACAAACTTTACTTCAATTAATACGAATTCATTTATAATAAAAAATATTCATGGTGTAATTAATGTCGGGTAACTGTAAAAAAGGTCAAATCTGGTCGTTTGATTTGCTTTTTTCTTCTGTGACATTCATACTTATTATTGCCTTATTTATACTTACGTGGTCGGTATTTTCTGATAAGGCAAATGAGGAAAAAGAATATATCGAAATCTATCAGGCAGCCTATTTCGCTTCTGATTCTCTTTTATCTACAAGCTCTGATCCTCCTGGTTTTGAATATGGAAATGCAACTCCAAGTTCATTTAGCTTAGTAACTGAATCAAACGTTATTGATGATCTAAAATTGGATTACCTAAATTTAAGTAATTACAGCCTTGTAAAAAAAACACTTGGGCTTGCAAAATATGAATTTTATATTGACATTAGGGATTCAAGAGATCTAAACAAAAGTCTTTTCTTATTTGGCAACTTAACAAATACAACGCAAAATATTGTTCTTGATCGCATAGTCATATATAATAAAAGTTTGGCTGTTTTTAAGTTCGGGGTAGTAAAATGAGCGGAAAAAAAACTTGCTTCAAGGGATTTGTCCTTACTATCGATGCTATAATGGCTCTACTATTTATGCTGGTGGCAATAGCCATAATTTTTTCCTACAACCTCTCAGCCAAACAATTTGGTAAAGACATCTATCTAACCGAAGTTTCTTTTGACACTTTAAGTGTCCTGGAGAAACAGGGCTTATTTGACAAGCTAATTACACTAGGAAATGACAGTGCAATTTTGGATGCATTAAGCCTTACTCCTGTATCAGTATGTACTGACTTAAAAATTATTCAATTACAAAATAATTCTGTCGTTTCAATAACTTCTGAAACTGGTTGTGGTAACTCAACGTCAGTTTATGCAATTTCAAGAAGGTCATTTATATCAAATAGTACTATATATTTAGGAGAATTAAGGAGTTGGTACCGATGAAAGGTTTAATATTAAATATCGCTGCGCTTTCGCTGCTTTTACTTCTGATTTCCCTCTCTACTATACTTTTTTTAAACCTAAATGAAATTGACAGGGCGCTTCTGACAAACAGGAATGCTTACTATTCAAAATATTATTTTGACGATGTAAGAACAGATATTCTATCGCTAGTTTTTAATGCATCAGTCACATATTCGAATACATCTGTAAATGTTACTTTTAGTGAAACAGTACCCAAGCAAAATCTAACTCTTTTACTTACAACTTACAAAAGTTTGCTTGAGAATAATTATGGAACGCTTGCTAACGCCAATTTTTCCTTAAACATTTCAGAATATACAAAAGGGGATTATACGCTTAAATTTTATGGGTGGCTTTACAATGTTTCCTATGCTAACGATCGTATTTCTTTCTTAAGAAATTCTACGAGTGCTAATGATGTCCAAGGGTATGTTGTAAATATAACTAATAGCAAATCAAGAAAAACTTTTACTAACTTTGTACTTGAACCAACTGGAAGCATGAATCTTACTTTTCGTTACCAGGATCTAAATGGAACAATCGAATTAGTTGGAAATATCAATCCTGCAATAAATAATACTGCCAGCATGGTCTATAGCGACAACTCCACCATAACAATAATTATTAATAACGATATCTTCTTACTTTCCTCTGAAAATGTAAGTTTTCCCGTTTCTTTTACAAGTTCGATGAAACCAAACCGGAATTTTTCAAAGACATTTACTGTTCCGCTTACTTTTAATTATACTCAATCTACGTTTAGTAAGTATAGCGAGCTTGACTAGTTTGACTAGTTTAATTTCGGCAAATCACTAATCTTTATAAAATAAGTATGGAAAGTGAATTATATGTTCATTGAAACTAAGATTGACTTGCTGCTAAAAACTTTATTAAAAAACAATTCTCTTGATTTTTTAGAAGCTTCCAAAACATTGTCTTGGGGTTCGGATGGTTTAGAAAAGTCCGCTCGTATTCTTGAAGATGCTAAAATAGTTGAAATAAAGTATTATCTTAATCCATTCCAGAAGCCTGCGATTTTTTTAAAGTCTAAGGAATTGGTTTTAAATCCGTCTTCAAGTGAAAATTCACCTAAAGAAAAAGAAAGGTATGATTTAAAACCCGAAGGCAAAACTCTAGCTACTGTATCTATAAATTATTCTAACTCTGAAAAGCATCTCTTTTATGATATCAATATTGCAACAGTTTCTTATTACACCCAGCTTTATTTTAATGCAATAAAGGACGAACTAGCCAGAACTTATCCGATACAACTAGCAGACATGGCACAAAACGATCTGCAGACTACGGTCATGTTAGAAAAAATATCAAAAAAAATTGCAGATGATGGAGTTGCCAAATCTGATCAGGATATTGCACTTATTTCTGATGTTTTGATTCACCAGATGTTTGGGCTAGGGGTAATCGATTCACTTATGCAGGATGCATGGCTTGAAGAAGTTATAATTAACACGGCTAAACTTCCAATTTCAGTTTATCATAGAAAATACGGCTGGCTTAAAACAAATCTTACGATAAAAACTGAAGATGAAATACTTAATTATGCAACACAGATTGCACGAAAAGTTGGCAGAGAAGTTACAACATTAAATCCAATTCTTGATGCTCACTTAAAAGGCGGTGACCGTGTTAATGCCACGATTAAGCCGATCGCATCCAAGGGCCATAGTATAAATATCCGGATGTTCGCGCGTAATCCATGGACGATTATTTCGCTTATTGATGAATCACAAAAATCAATGTCTGTTGAAATGGCTTCGTTGCTTTGGCAGGCAATGCAGTACGAAATGAATATTATGGTTGCGGGGGGCACTGCAAGTGGAAAAACAAGTATGCTAAATGCTCTCGTTTCACTAATACAACCTTACCAGCGTGTTGTTACTATTGAAGACTCGCGCGAATTAAATCTCCCAAGTTATCAGTGGAATTGGGTGCCTATGGTGACAAGAAGACCTAATCCGGAAGGCCTAGGCGAAGTTACTATGCTCGATTTACTTATCAATTCATTAAGAATGCGTCCGGACAGGATTGTTCTAGGTGAAGTTAGAAAGAAGGAAGAAGCACAGGTTTTATTTGAAGCAATGCACACTGGACATAGTACGTACTCAACAATACATGCTGATACTGGTGAAGAAGTACTAAAACGTCTGATGCAACCCCCGTTTGAAGTTTCGCCTATTCTACTAGAAGATATAAATTTGATTGTTGCACAGTTTAGGGACAGGAGAAAAAATATAAGAAGGACACTACAAATTCTGGAAGTAAAAGAAGGCGAAAAAACCCCTGAAATAAACCATATTCATGTCTGGAGGCCTAGAAAAGATATATTCCAGGCAGTAAATTCTCCAAGAAAATATATTGAGTCTCTTAATCTTCACACAGGTATGACTGAAAAAGAAATTAACCAGGATCAATTAGATAAAGGAGAAGTTCTTTCATGGATGCTAAAAAACGGTGTTTCTTCTGTAGAAGATGTCGGGAAGGTCATGAAGCTTTACTATGCTGAACCTGATTTTATTGTAAATTCTGCTAAGAAAAACCTTTTAGCAAAAAAGGTGCTTGAAGAATGAGCAAAGTTCGGATACCATTGCTGCTTTTTCCAAATTCCAGGAGGGTAATTCTTCTAAAAAATTATATCTACCCAGTTATTTCCTTCGTATCAAATATGGGGTCATTAAAGTATAATTTAATTTCAATAAATCACGAGCAGAGCCTGGATGATTACAGTTTGCATTCTATTTTTTCAGCAGCAGTTTGGGGGGTATTTTGTGCACTGTTTTCGCTAGGTCTTATGATGTTTCGTTCTTTTCCCCAGGAAAAGGCTATTTTAAGTTCCTTTGTTTTTGGAATTATTTTCTTTATGCTTTTTTTAATGCTTCATGTCATGTATCCTGGCATAATTGCAAAAAAATTGGGTGAGCGTTCCGAGCGCGATCTACTTTATGCGCTTCGTGATATGCTACTACAAATTGAAAGCGGAATTTCCTTATACGATTCAATGTATAATATTTCAATATCTGGTTATGGATACTTGTCAAAGGAGTTTGAGCAGCCTATAAAAATGATGAATAGCGGAGTAAGTGAAAGGGAAGCTTTGCTTTACGTAAGTTTACATAGTAAAAGTGAATACTTAAGGAAAATAACCTGGCAAATTATCACATCATTGGAATCTGGTGCAAGCTTAACGGTGGCCCTTCGAAGTACCATGGCTTCTTTAGAAAATTCACAACTAAGATCAATACGAAGTTATTCTTCGAGCCTGAATATGCTTATGTTAATCTATATGCTAAGCGCTGCAGCAATTCCGTCTTTAGGGGTAACTTTTCTAACCATTTTATCCGCATTTAGTGGAGCAGGAATAGGAAATGAAACTTTTTTGCTTTTGTTTTTGTTTTCAGCAGCAGTACAGTTAATGTTAATTGGTTATATTCAGGTATCCAGGCCAAATATCTATGATTAGATAATCATCAAGTAATAATTAGATAATAATTAGTTAAATGTTTAGGTTATCTATATGAAAAAATTAATTTATAAAAAATTATTCTCGGTTGTTCCAAAAAGCGTTTCACAAAGCGCATCCAAGATGCTAATAAAATCTGGTATAAAAGAAGATGTTAAAACCTGGGTCGGAAGGCGGGTTTTCTTATGCCTAATTTTATCTGTTTTGTTTTTGTTTCTATCTGTTTTATTTTTCAGTTCAATATTCCCTGCAAATTATAATGCTCTTGGTCCTAATGCCAATTTATTCGTACTTATTATATCTTTCCTTGGTTCTATTGCTTCTTTTGCACTGCTTGTTTTTATAAGTTATTTAATTTTACTTTATCGCGTTCATGAAAGGGCAAAACGTATTGAAAAGGTACTGCCTGATTTCTTATTGATGCTTGTTTCTAATCTAAGAGCAGGTATGACTCCTTATGAAGCTTTTATAAAATCGGCACAGCCTGAATTTGCCCCCCTTGATTCTGAAATTCAGATTGCCGCTGCAAAAATGCTTGGAAGTGAATCATTGTCTGATGCATTAGAAGAACTAAGGAACAGGTTCGATTCTAAAATATTTGACCGGACATTTTTATTTTTTAATCGTGGTTTGAAATCCGGCGGTAAACTGGCTAAATTGCTTGAAGGCTGTGCTGAAGATATAAGAAAAATCGGAGATCTAAAAGCCGAATATCGTTCTTCTACAAAAAGTTATACTGTATTTCTTATTTTTATTTTAGTCTTTGTTATGCCATTTTTACTTGCAATATCTTATCACTTCATTTTATTTTTTAGCAATATTCAGGCACAGCAAAGTGCAAACACGTCAATTACTCTATCCGTATTTAGCGGTAAAATAGGCATAACTAAAGATTTTATTGAAAGGATGAGTTTGATTATTCTGTTTGTTACTTCTCTATTAGTTTCCTCCCTGATAGGTTCAATATCTGAAGGTAAGCCTATTTATGGTATAAAATATTTCCCAGTTTTCTTCTTTTTAGGTACATTTGTGATGTATATTTCACGCGATGTTGTGGGAGCTTTCATAAAAGGATTTATATAACCACTTAAAAAACCTTTATAAATTTATTTTGTATTGCTTAACTTAAGGTGATATTAATGAAGAAGGCACAGCTTTCAACTGAGTATTTAATCGTACTCGCAGTAGTTTTAGTATTAGTTTTAGTCGTAGTAGGTATTATGAGCGGATTCCCAAGTTTGGGTACACAGGCAAAGGAAAGTCAGTCTGTTTCGTATTGGTCAAGCGCGAGTCCTCTTTCAATTAAAACATATAAGGCCTCTGCAACTACTTTGGATTTAGTACTTGTAAATCGTTTATCTGAAAAAGTTACTTTAACAGGTGTAAGTTTAGGAACAGGTGCATCCGTATTTGGAACATCCACTGATTTTGGTCCTGGTGAAGAAAAACAGATTGCTGCAACATTAGCTAGTACATGCGGTGTTGTTGGAACACAGTTTGATTATGCAAACGTAACAATTACATATACTAAGGGAACAGTAAGCGGACTAAAAGAAGTCGGAACTGTCTCACTTGTTGGTAAGTGTTCATAAGTTTATTTTTTCTTTTTTTCTTTATTTTTTTAATTAGTCCTAGGAAAATATTCTCAAATTATTTTCTACTTTTTGGTGGTACTAAGTTATTAATTGTTATTTTAGATAGGTTTTTAAATACGTGGTTATTAATATATAAATATGAAATTACAACTAGTTTCTCCAAAAAATCCAATGAATAAACGTGCTTTAGACTTATTAAGGGAAGTATTAAGCAGAACCAAGTCAAAACCAGCTCCTGAGAATGTATCTACGGATGTCGCTAAAATTGAAGCTCGCATAAAAGATATTGAAACGCATGAGGGGAAATTTGGTGCACCCTTTGATGACATTTCTTTTCATGGGATGGATTTAAGTAAGTTAAATCTAAGTGCATATCGATTACATGGTACTAATCTAAGTAATGCTGATTTTAGAAATGCATTTTTGGTAGGTGTTACTCTTGATTATGTCGATTGTTGTTTTACTGATTTTACTGGTGCTGATTTAAGAGGAGCAGACATACGTAAAGCATTTCCGTTAAACTCAATTTATGTGGGCACAGATTTACGAATACCACCTAGCTCAATTAAACTTTACACTGATAGCTATATTTTCGCTGTTCATACTTTTCTTATCAATTGTGCATTTCTTCATACAAAAATAACTCCAGAACAAAAAGAACTATTTATTAGAGTTACTTCTGGTGTTCTGCCTCCTCGTTTTTTTAACCAGGCGAGATTTCAAGTTGTTCCTTGGACAAACGAAGATCAGAAAGTTGTCGATTCCGCACGTTTTCTTATATAAGTTTCCTCAAATCTTTTAACCATCTTTTCTACAGAATATTCTTTTAACATTTTTTGTCGTGCTGCTTTGCCAATGCCTTCCCTTATTTTCGGACTTCGAATCAAATAATCTATAGCAGCGGAAAGCTGCAATACATTCTGAGGTTGTATTAACAGTCCGTGCTTTTCATCTTCAATTAGTTCCTCGTTTCCATCAATGTTTGTAGCAATTACAGGCAATCCTGCTGCCATCGCTTCCATTAAAGCTCCTGGTAGACCTTCCCGAAGTGATGGGAAAACAAAAATGTCGAATGATTTTAAGATGTCTGGAATATCTTTACGCTCTCCTAAAAAGACAATGCTGTTTTCGACATGCAAATCTTTTACTAATTGTTGCAATTCGTTTAGCATAACTCCACTTCCGACCAAGATTAGTTTAGCAGTTTTATTTTTCTTTAGGATATTCGGCATCGCTCTTATCGCGTACTTTTGTCCTTTAAATTCGTAAAGCCTAGCCACATAGCCAATTACAAAGTCGTCTTGGTTTAGGCCAAGTTTTTGCTTAGCCTCTTCTTTGGTTAGTTTGCTTTCAAGTTCGCTCCAATTCTTACCGTTTGGTATGTGCAAAACCTTTTCCTTAGGTACTCCATAAGAAATAAGTTCGTTAGCTCCAGCAAGTGAATTAGAAATATGCAAATCAGCTAGTCCAAGCGTGATTTTATCAAACCACACTTTAATTTTAGACTTCCCAGTATCCGTATCCCGTTTACCGCAAATAACTTTCTTTCTTAAAATAAGTTTTCCAACTATCCGGGCGATTAAATTCTCCTGAAGTAAAAATGAGTTAATTATATCTGGCTTAAGTGATAATACCTTAAATAAAAATAGCGGGTAAGCTACTGGATAAAGATATTTGCATGGCAGGTTAAGCGATTGTATCTTTATGCCTGCTGCCTTAGCTTCGTTAACTAGCGACCCTCGGTTATAGATGGTACAAATTACGTGTTCAATATCCTTATTCTGCGAGTTTTTAATTAAAGTTAGAAGCATTCTTTCTGCTCCACCTACTTCGAGGCTTGCGATAAAATGAAGAACTTTGATTGGTCTATTTTCCACAATTACACCAGTTATCTGATCAGTTCAAGAGATTTTTTTAGTTGGTCGTAATTTAAGTTGCTTTTTATCCCGTGAGATGTAAATATTTCCATCATTTCTCTTAATGGGATGTTGCAAAGTTTCGCTGCTTCTCTAAGACTTATCCTACCTTCTTTGTACAACTGCACTGCATATTCTCTTGTTCCAAGAATTAATAGTTGTCTTAATGCTGTTGATTCATCTACACTTTCCATTTTTGTACGGAATTTTAATACGTTTACTAAGTCATAAGATAATCTTGTAGTTTTAGATACGTTTTCCATATTACCCAACCTCTGAAAGTGCAAGGTCATACTGCTCTGTACTTACATATTCTTTAAGTCTGTTTAGTGCAGTAATCGCATCGTCTCTTTTTATTTTCGCTTTTTTATATAAATAAACAATAATATACGCAGGAGGCAGAACTTTGCAACCAAGCGAGCTTAATAAAGTAAAAACTTTTCTGTCATCTGTTGAAACAAAATCGTACTCAATACTTTTGGTTAAAGCATACACCCCCATTTCGCCGTTTAATAAACCAAAATGTTTTATTTCGACTTCAGTTTCTTTAGTTAGCTCTACCTTAAGTACTTTTATTTTTTCCTGGTTTATATTTTGTTCAATTATTTGGGAATCAGGGTATTCTCTGGCTTGATCTACAGTTTCTATTTTTACTTCTTGTGGTATTACAATTTCGTAGTTTTCTACAAGTATCTCTTTAAAATGTGATTTTGTGAGTTTTATTAAACTATCTGCATCCATTATTATCTTTGTCATACAATTATTACAGCGTAATACATTTATTAATATTGTGCTTTAACAATCTGTTCGTATTCATTAACAAGTTGCTGTGCCTTCTCCTGAGTCTTTGCTTCTGCAAAAATCCTTACGTAATCTTCTGTTCCGCTTGCCCTGACAATTACCCAGGAATCAGCAAAATCTACGCGAATCCCATCGATTTCATTTATCTTTAGTTTTTTCTTAGTTGCATACGCTTTTGCTTTTTTTAGCATAGTTTGTTTTTCATCTGATTTAGCACTTATCTTTATTTTATGATTATAATAAACAGGAACTTGGGCAATCGCTTCACTTAATTTTTTTCCGGTTAATGCCATATGTTCAATAATTTTAACTGCTGTAAAAATTCCATCTTTAGCTAAACTAAGTTCTGGCCAGATCACTCCTCCAACTTCTTCTCCACCAGATACGCACTTATTTTCTAAAACTGCTTCACAGATGTATGGCGCACCAACTTTTGTATAAATTGTTTTGACACCAAATTTTTCTGCTACATCCTGCGTCGCTTTACTTGTGGCAACTGTTGTAACTACGCTCCCTTTTTTCTCCTGTAATTTTATTAAAAATGAAAGTGCAGTTATTTTGTCTCCTATTACAAATTCGCCATTTTCATCTACGAGTGTTACTCTATCTCCATCACAATCAAATGCAATTCCAAGGTCGCATTTTGTTGCTTTGACAATGCTAATTAGTTCCTTTATGTTTTCTTTGGTTGGTTCGCTATCCCGACCAGGAAAAGTACCGTCAATCTGGCTGTTTATGCTTATTATCTGGCATCCAAGTAAGTCTCGTAAAACATAAGGCGCAATTAAACACATTGTTGCGTTCGCACAATCTACGGCTACTTTATACTTCTTAGATTTTATCTTTTCGATATTTTTTCCTATAAGTTTTATCATCGCAGTTATATGGTCGCTCGTTGCGTTTTTGTATTTTAAAACTGGTTTTACATTTTTGTAATTTGTATTCTTGTTAGTAAGCATTAGTTTTTCTATATCTTCTCCTCTTTCTCTTGATACTGAAACTCCGTCTCTATCAACAACTTTAAGTGCATTATACTCTGGAGGAAGATGCGATGCTGTAATTATTATAAGTCCATCTGCATTTAGTTTTTTTATCATAAATTCGGCAGTTGGTGAAGTTACTACTCCTAAATCAATAACTTCGCAGCCGATGCTAGTTAGTCCTGCTAAAACTGCATTATTTAAGCGTTCTCCAGTAAGACGCACATCTCGTCCTACAACTATTTTTCCATTGTTAAAATACGTTCCAATTGCAATGGCAGCTTTAAGTGCAAATTCTTCATTAAGAAAATCGAATTTACCGCGTATTCCGTTTGTTCCAAAATATTTTGCAGTCATGAATATCAACTTATTTAATGTCTATTGCGGTTCAAGCATTTCTTTTAATCCTTGTTCAAGATTATACTCTGCTTTAAATTTTAGCAATTCCTTTGCCATATTTACATCCGCGTAAGAATACTTTATATCTCCTATGCGTTCGTTTTCATTTTTAGGGTTAATATCGCTATGTAATATCTTTTTTATTGTAGAAAAAAGCGTATTTATACTAGTTTGTTTTCCTGTTGCAATGTTTAAATTTACATTAGATAGGTTACTTTCCATTGCAAGTATTGTCGCACGGGCTACATCTTTAACATAAATAAAATCCCTTGTTTGGCTCCCATCTCCAAAAATAATTGGGTTTTTGTCATTTTTAACGCAATCGATGAACTTACTTATTACTCCGGCGTAACTTGAACCTGGGTCTTGTCTTGGCCCATAAATATTAAAATATCTTAAACATATTGTTGGTAAATTATATTTTGTAGAAAACCAGCTGGCGGTTTGTTCATTCATAAGTTTGCTAATTCCATATGGAGAAATGGGTTTCGTTTGTTCTGTTTCTTTAATTGGTGGTGTACTATCGCCATAAACTGCGGCGCTACTTGCCAGTACTACTTTTTTTATTTTTTTCTCTGCGCACAAATTAAGGACGTTTTTAGTTCCTTCAACATTTATTTCATAACATTTTTCAGGATCTTTTATCGAATCAGCTACACTAACAATTGCTGCTTCGTGAATTACGTAATCCACTCCAGAAAGTGCTTTTTCAACATCTTCAATAAATGTAATTCCTCCTTCTATAATTTCTATCTTATTTTTTATGTGCCTAATGTTGTCCATTGTTCCGGTTGAAAAATCATCAAGTATAACTACTTTGTACTCTTTTGAAACTAATTGTTCGCAGATGTGCGAACCTACAAAACCCGCTCCTCCTGTTACTAAAATCCTTTTGTTCATCTAATCATCATCAATAATCTGCTAGCTTTACTTTATCTAGTAGCTAGGTATTTTGTTAATAATTGATATTATTATATCTGGTATCTTTGCTTTTTTTAACCATTGTGAGAATATCTCAATCTCACTTTTTGTAAATATTGTGAAATACTTTCCTATGAAAATTAATCCTAAGAATAATGTTGCAACTGGTGCAAACAATACTCCTAATTCCAAGAATTTGGTTGCACCTGCTAAAGGTAGTTTCATTATAACTGAAGAAATTTTATCATATAGCAAAATTTTTATTCCAAAATTTAATACAAACAGGATTAATCCCATTGCGATTATCTTGTAAATTGTGTTATAAAAGTTAAATTTGAAAAGTTTCTTGCTCTCTATCTGAGTTAGTACAAGGCTTACAAAATAAAACCCCAGGTAAGACAATGCTGCTCCTACAATTCCATAAATAGGTATCAAAAGATAATACATTACCAAGGTTATTACTAATGAAATTCCAGTTATTTTTGTAGCAACATCTGCTTTTTTTATCGAGTAAAAAACATTTCTTTGATGGTAGCCTAGTGTAAATGCAATAAATGCAACTGTGAGGATGATTAGTGTCGTACCTCCGTTTGCATATCCTTGTCCATACATAACTGATAATATTTCGGATGGATAGACAAGAAGAAAAACAAATATTGGCAGTGCAAGCATAAGTGTCCATTTTAGTGCGGTATTAGTTACTGTTACTATTTTTTCATAGTTTTCCTCATTATCTGCATGCATATGTGACACAACCGGTACAAATATTGAGCCTATTGAAGAGGAAAACATTTGCACCAATGTTGCAAGCCCTAAAGCTAGAACATATACTGCAATGTCTGCGCTTCCCTGCGAACCAAGGAAATACGCTAAAAATATCTTATCAGAATTTCCAAAAACATTGTTTATTAATACACCTGCAAACGAAGCAATTCCAAAAGGTGTTATTTCTTTTCTTAACTCTTTCTCTTCCACATTTTCATCGCTATTTTGCAATTCTTTGTAGTATTTCCATACGTAATAAACGTGTATTACTGTACCTGCTCCAAAAGAAAGTAAAAAGAGCCATGTGAATATTTCTGCTCCCTTACCAAAAATCATTATTACTGGGTAAAGTAATAGTAATCTTGAGAGGGTCTGGATAACCATTGAAATTGCAGCGTCCTTTGATTTTTTAAAACCCAGGATTGCTGCCTGTGCCATTGTAAATAACGAGTATAATAAAATGTAAAAACTAAGTATTTGTATCAAAGGCGCGATTTGGGGTGTATTAAAGAAAGTTGCTACTTCTTTACTTAACAAAAAGAAGCCCATTACAAGAATTGCAGACAATAAAATTCCAAAATGAAAAACTAGCCTTATTAGTTTTTTAACTGTATTATAATTTTTTTTTCCGTAATAACCTGACACGTAAACGGATAGCACATTCGATAATCCCGGGTCAGATAAAATAGTAGCTAAGCTTATTATTCCAAATGCAGCGTAAAATTGGCCAATTGTTTCTTTTGCAAATTCCCTTGCTATAAATATTGTAAAAATTAATCCGAGTACTTTTACTGCTGTAAAAGAAGCAAACTGCCAGAATGTTCCTTTTGCAATTTCCTTGTAACCTTCTTCTTCTTCCATGCCACCACTTTGACTCTGCCTTTTCTAATCTCGTGAACTTTGTTCACGATCCCTCAAAATGCAAAGCATTTTGAGATAGCAAAAGTAGAGGGTTCTCAAAAACCTTCAGGCATTTTCTAAGAAACCTTTTACTTTTCTGTACTTTTAAGAAATGATTCTATTGTTAAAAATTATTAGTCCAAAGATTATTAAGTCCTACTCATTAGCTTCTTTATAAACTTCCAAAACATCCTTCGCAATTTTGTCCCAGGAATACTCCTTTGTAAGGTTAGATTTTGCCTGTTTTACAATTTGTATGAATTTCTCTCTGTTTTCTAAAAAATACATTAGTTTCTTTTCTAATTCAGTTTCATCTTTAAAGAGGAACAATTCCGCGTTTTTACCATAAATTTTGTTATAAAATACTTCGTAGTCGCCTACCCTTGTTGAAAAAATTGGACGTTCGCTTGCTACTGCCTCAAGCCAGACTAACGGGAATCCCTCATATTTACTTGGTAAGGCTATCGCGAGTGAATTACAATATTCCTTTACGATTTCTTTGTATGGAACTTCTTTGAAAGAAACCGAATCTTGTATGTTTAGTTCCTTAGTTAGTTTAACTAAACCTTCTTTTATTCCCTCATCCTTACCAATTATATTAAGCTTAATTTCTTCTTCAAATTTTGTACTGAACTTAGCAAATGTGCTTATTAGTAAGTCGATCCCTTTGTATTCATCAAGCCGACCAATGTAAGAAATTGTTCTGTTATTGTCAAAACTAGGACAATTAAATTTATCTATATCTACTCCACAAGGGATATGTATCAATTTGCTTTTGTCAACTTCCTTTTCAATATCCTTAATTGAAACATTTGAAACTACAATTACTTTTTTTGCTATCCTTAGGAAGATGCTTGCGATAAACAAGCGATAGAAACTCTGAAAAACTCCGGAGAATCCATTTAGTTTTGGGTAGCCGTGGAGTGTAAATACAAACGGTTTTCGTTTTATCCATGCTGCAATGGCTGTGAAAAACGGCATGAGCGAGCCATATCCGTGTGAAGAAAAAATGTCTGCATCGCTCTTAAGCATCGCTAAAAACATACCTGGTGAGAATCGGACTGATGAGAAAACTGGGGCTGCAAAAGAAAAAAAACGGCGCACAGTTATTCCATTAATCTTTTCTTCTTTAGATGTATTTGGCAGTGCTGATGTAAAAACAGTAAGTTCATTGCCCAAAGCACAAAGCTCACTGCTAAGATTTAACGTATAATTTTCTATTCCGCCTGTTGCGGGCGGAAATAAATGCGTGACTTGAAGGATTTTCATAAGTAATCTTATCTGAGACCACTTTTAATCCTTTTGTGGTTTGGTACTGACCACTTTAGGCTACTTATCAATCCGAAATTGATTAATTTAGACTGCTTTAGGTATTTTTTATGTAATCGAATGGTTTTAAATCAAATCCTCTAATAATATCACTATGCACAACAAAAGAAAAAAATTACGATATGCTCCTGTTCCTTCAGCAGAATTATCCCATCCAAAGAAATGGCGTAAATGGGCACTTCTAGGTGGAATTGCATTAGGCTTATACATAGCTAGTAAAATAACTCCTGAAGAATCAAAAAACCCTAGAGGTCAGTTAGTCGTCGCAAGAAAAATTGGAGAAGAAAAAAAGTTTACAAACATCCATAATATTCTAGATCGGTACTCAATTTCCAATTCCGAAGTTAAAAAAATTATCCAAACTTCAGATTACGACATCGTAATTTTATCACAAAATTCCAACGCCCTAAAGAGGATTTCTGCTCAAAACTTAAATGGCGCTAGCCTTGCTTTAATAAAAGAGGGTTCGCAAATTCGTTGTTTTTTAGTCGTAAGACCGTTTAGGGATGATGAAATAATTCCAAGGTACGATGTAAATGCCGATAAAATTAAGCAGAATCTAAAAGATTTGCTTGATAAAACTGCTCGTTCATCTAGTCCTGATGATCGCGCCCTTTTGTTTGAACAAACAATGCAACTTGCAAAGACTCTTTCTTCAAGAGAACCTGATAGGGAAATTTTAGAATTTATGCTATTGCAGGAATTATTACAAATACGCGTAGATGATGCGCAAAATATCGAACAGAAAAGGAAGAACAATTTTTCAGATACTCTTTTACACGAGGTAGTTCATGGTGAGTACAGCAGAAACGAACTAATAAATCACCCCGAAAAGTATTCTCTTGGTAATAATGATGTTTTAATTCTAGGTAGTGCTACTGTTTCTGTTTTAACCATTGAAGATAGTGAAAAACTTGCAAGGCTCGCAACCATTGCCTACGGAGTAAGTCCTATTTCGATGATCCGTGATTTAATTTCCAGAAGTTCGTTAGAATTAATTTCCAGTCCTAAACGAGATTCTTATAAACTACTAAAAGATTTATTGTTTGCATTGAATGTTTCAAAAGACCATCTAGCTCTGCTTGATAAAACTGAGGACGAAATTCGTTTCGCTGCTAAGCAACTACTAGAGAGATTTTCTATAGAAAGGTACGGTACACCTTTTGATCAGGTCATTAGCCCTACCCGATTGGAATCAGTTTTGTGGACTGCACGAAATTATTTCGACCAAAACCAGGGGAATTTGTAAACCCCATTGAATTAAATTTTAACCTTTACTTCCTTCTTCTCTTCAAAACTTGCTTTAAAATACTCCTTGTCTTGCATAGATAATCCTCCTGCAATTATTGAATCCGGAATTGAGTGTATTTTCGTATTGTATAAAAGCACAGAATTATTGTAAAATTCTCTTCTATCCGCAATCTGGTTTTCTACTCTGCTTAATTCCTGCTGCAAGTGTAAGAAGTTTTCATTAGCCTGGAGCTTTGGGTAATTTTCTGAAACTGCAAATATACTTTTTAGTGCACTAGTTATCATGTTGTCTGCTGTTGCCCTGCTGCTAAGGTTCCCACTTACCAATTGTGTTCTATATTTTGTTATTGTTTCAAGAGTTTCTTTTTCATATTTTTTGTAACCTTTAATCGTTTCTACAAGATTAGGTATAAGGTCATACCTCTGCTTTAACAAAACATCTATATTTGACCATGCCTTATCGATGTTATTTTTTAGTTCTATTAGTCCGTTGTAGACTGATAAAAAGTAAAAAATCGCCCAACTAAATAAAACAATACCAACAAATGCCAGTGTTATTCCTAAAGCAAAAACCATCGCTATCACCTATATTTTAAACATTGTCAAAAGTAAAAATAAACATATAGTTGAAATTATTAAACCTATTACCAAAGATGTCTTGACGCCTGAACCCATCTCTTGTGTTATTTCAGTTTCATGTTTGTCCATTATGTAGAGAATATTATCTGGTTTTTCCTTTTTTATAATAATTGAATTTTCAACGGACTCATATGGTGTAGCTGTACCAAGAACATAAATCATTTCATTCTCTGCAATAAAATACTCGTAAATCATAACTTCAAGATTTTGATGATCCATAAAACTTTTTTTATCCTTTTCTTTAAGTGTTTCTATATATTCAAGTACAGAGCTTTCTATTTTCTTATGAGATACTCCAAAAACGCCCTTGCCAGATATGTATCCTTTGTAAACTTTGTCTTCTGGAATTTCAATTTGTGAGCCTGTTGGATCAATTAGAATTTTACCTGTTTCATCTTTTATATAAAATTTATCTGTACTTTTTGATGTGTAAAATTCTTTCCAACCACCATATTTACCAGATTTATAATACTGGGCATTTATTTCCCAATAAACGCATTTTTGTTTTGCAATTGGGCTTAAAACTTGATTAAACATCTTACTTTCGCCATAAACTTCGCTTAGTCCCATTGCAACTGCCTCTACCTTCGATGTAGGGGTGTTTTTTATCTTTTGTAAAAGACGATAGTTTAGTAAAGAATTTATTATAAAAGATATGCCTATTAGGAATCCGCTTATCAATAATATTAGTGCCTTAACTTCTGAGTTTGTCATGTTTGCCACTTAGAAAAACTTACTCGAGATATATTTATAAATTCCAGTCGCGTTATAATATTCTAGTTTTCATTTAGTTAAAACATATAAAACATATAAGTTAGTGGTTTTCATGTCAAACAATCTTAAAGCAGTCTTAGTTCTGAAAAATGGTTCGATATTTTACGGCAATGGATTTGGAGTAGTTGCACAAAAGACGGGCGAGTTAGTTTTCAATACTTCAATGGTTGGTTATCAGGAAGCACTAACCGATCCAAGTTATGCTGGTCAAATCTTACTTATGACCTATCCTCTAGTTGGCAATTACGGGACTAATGAAACTGATTTTGAAAGCGATAAGGTTCATTTAGAAGGATTTGTTTTAAGAGAAGATGATGAAGTTACTTATCATAGAAAGACAACAAAAACCTTGGATACATTTCTAAAAGAAAACAACACTCCAGGTATAAGCGGAATTGATACCCGCGCTATCGTAAGACAAGTTCGAAGCGAAGGAGTTATGCCAGCTATAATTAAGACATACCAAAGCAACGAGACGGTTGACGTAAAAAAATTAATTGAAGAGCTTAATTTTAATTATTCTGCTGTTAATTTTGTTGAAAAAGTTTCGATAAAAGAGCCAAAGGTTTATGGTAAAGAAAGCGACCGGACGGTTGTACTAATTGATTATGGCGCGAAACTAAATATTATACGGGAACTAGTTAAGCGGAATCTGAAAGTAATTGTTGTTCCTCATAATACTTCTTTTGAAAAAATCTGCGCTTATACTCCATTGGGTGTTTTCCTTTCTAATGGCCCAGGAGACCCTAAAATGCTTACTAACGAGCATGCAGTTATAAGAAAACTAATTGAAAATAACTATCCAATTATGGGAATTTGTCTTGGTCATCAATTAATCGGGCATGCGCTTGGGGGCACAACTTATAAAATGAAATTTGGGCACCGTGGGAGCAATCAACCTGTACTTGATAAAATAAGAAACAAGGTCGTAATGACAACACAAAATCATGGTTATGCCGTTGATAATACGAAAATTCCGGATGATCTTGAGCTTACGCATGTTAACATAAACGACGGAACAAATGAGGGTATGCGACACAAATCTAAAAAAGTATTTAGTGTGCAGTATCATCCTGAAGCATGCCCCGGGCCAAATGATTCAAAATATTTATTTGACGATTTTGTTAAGAATTTGCTCTAGAAAATAATTGTATTTAGTTATTTAATAAACTCCCGATACCACTTCTCAAGTAAAAATAAGCTCCATAATTGATACGCTTTTTTACTTGGTCTAAATCCTTTAAACTCTGCTAATTCTTTGCAAATACTTAGGTCAAGTCCTACTTCTTTTAGCATTGGTTTTTCCAAATAATTCATTGCATAATTTAGAATATCCTTATTCTTAAACCAGAAAATAGGAGACGCACCAAATCCTTTCTTTGCCCTTGTCTTTGTTATTTTAGGGACAAGATATTTTACTGCTTGTCGTAAAACGTACTTTCCAGTAAATCCATTTAGTTTTTGATCTAGTGGAATAGTCTTAGCAAATTGTATTACGCTATTATCTAAAAACGGAACCCGTCCTTCAACTGAAGCGCCAAGAGTTGCTTTGTCTGCTTTGTTTAGAAGTTGATGTGGCAAGAATTCATTAAACTCGAAATTCATTACATTTTCAAGTGCATTGCCCTGTACTTTTTTGTAGCCATCTAAAACCTGGTCAGCATAAGAACTATTAAATCCGCCTATCCTAGTTCGCAAAGAATTTGGAAACATTCGAATAAATTGTTCATATAAAAGGAAGCGTGCAAATTTCGGAATTGGAAGCGAATTAGAAAATGGTCTGTAACGCTCGTAACCAGCAAATAATTCATCGCTACCTTCTCCAGATAAAACTACTTTAACGTGTTTACGTGCAAGACTCGAAACCAGATAAACAGGAAGACATGCACTATCCCAAGTTAAATCATCATAATGATGCACTAGTTCGTCAATTTGCTTTGGGATATCCTCTGGTACAATCATTATTTCATGGTGGTTCGTTTCGAAATAATCCGAAACGATTTTAGCATACTTTAATTCATCGCTCTCTTGTCCAAAACCAACTGTAAATGTTTCAATTGGTTTTTCGTTTTTAGTTTCCTTGTTAATTTCTGCCATGAGTCCAACAATTGTGCTTGAATCAATTCCTCCAGAAAGGAATGCCCCTAGTGGAACATCGCTCATTAATTGTGCGCGTACGGAATCTTTTAGTACAGAATATAAGTTTGCGTTTTGCGGAAGTTTTACTTTTTCAGGTGTGAATTTAGTTATTTCTAGTCTCTTGCCATCAAAGGTCAGGGTGTGTGAGGGAAGCAGCTTTTTTATTCCCTTAAACAATGTTTTATCTCCTAAAACTGTTCCAAAAGTTAGGTATGACGAAAGCGCTTCTCTATCTACTTCTGCCATTATTTCACCGCTTTCTAGTATGCATTTAATTTCCGAACCGTAAATAAGTTTTCCATTAACAAATGCATAGTAAATCGGCTTTATTCCAATGCTATCTCGAGCTAAAACAAGTTTTTTCTTTTGCGTGTCATAGATAGAAATTGCGAACATTCCATTTAGTTTTGTGAATGCGGTCATGCCACAGTCTTCGTAAGCATGCAAAATCGTTTCAGTATCGCTTGAAGTAGAAAATTTGTGGCCTTTTTTTATTAATTCTTCCTTCAAGGAAAGGTAGTTATATATTTCTCCGTTAAAAGTAATTGCGATATTTTTATCTTCGTTCCAAATAGGTTGGTCACCGGTTGACAAGTCTATTATACTAAGCCTTCTAAATCCAATGGAAATTTTGTCATCTACTAAATAGCCATCGCTATCTGGACCACGATAAGAAATCTTATCTGTCATCTTTCTTATCAAGCTTTTATCAGCTAGACCGTAGATACCAGTAATGCCGCACATAAACTAAATAGGGAAAAAAAGAACTATAAATAGATATTGCAATCGCTTAAATGATTATATAATGATCAAAATTTCATTTATCTATCTTTAAAAACTGCTTGTAGCTTAATTTTTTATTGATTAAATGTCTCATAAAACAATAATTTATGACTCAGTTAGTTCTCGATTGCGAGTTCAAACAATGCCCGATACAAAAGTAACTGATCGGCTTAGGAATTTTAGAAATCGTTTTTCTGGTAAAATCGATCAATCAAAAGAAGGTCCACATCATTCCTTTGAATTTTTAGGTAATCTCTTTTTGTTACTGCGATCTGAAACTACCGAAGCTTACGCTTTAGTACAAAGATTTAAGTTTGATGATAATGGTGTTATCGTGCTATGTAATGCAAATATTTTTGAAGTGATTTTGCCAAAATATCCTCCCCATAGAATAGTAAACGATGGCATTTTGCATATAAAACTTCAAGAAATTGATTTAAGTGACCTTGTAATGTGTTTTGTTGACCGAGTAATTGCTAATTTAGATTCGAATCCCGAGTTTGAAAGATTCTTTAGAACACATCCGGGGATTTTAGAAAAGATGGGTGTCTAATTAGCGGATACATTACCAAGATAACATTTTAAATGCAAAAGTGAGAACTAATCTTATGCGTATTTGTTTTGTTGACTTATTCATGGATTTAGAATGTAGCGGAGGCAGTATGCACAGTCTTGACCTATACGCTACAAAACTAGCCGAGCGCGGGCATGAAGTTTCTATACTAACATTTTATCCAAAGCGTAATATCGGTTTTGATCGAACAAAAAAACCATATAAAATAATTGAAGATCCTTTAGATATCAAAAGTCATATTGATTTAACACTTACGCTAAAGGATAAATTAAAAAAATACGAAAAAAAGTTTGACATTTACCATATGCATGATCCAAGGTTGCTTCTTGGTGCAGCACTATATAGAAAGTTTGATGGCAAAATACCTGTTGTAGGGGATCTAAATACATACCTATTTTACCGAAAGAATTTTGGAGCTACAGATATAATTACCCTTCCAATAAGATTTCTACATAAACAGCGATTACGCTTAATCGATAAATATTGTGATTTACTATTCCCCGTTAGCCCCTATGTTGAAAATATCTATCGTGAGTATGGGATACGAAAAGAAAAACTTTTCATGATTGGGGACGGGTTTGATTTTAGTAAGTCTAAACTAGCCAAGCGATCGGACAAAAAAGAAAATTCATTTCGTTTACTATATTTAGGTCGGCTTGAGCATACTAAAGGAGTTGATCTAATTATAAGGGCGTTGTCCTTAGTAAACAAGCCATTAATTAGTCTGGATATTGCTGGAGATGGTCCTGAAAAAGAAAAATTAGTTGAATTAGCTAAAAAACTTGGGATAGAAAAACAGGTAACATTCCATGGATTTATAACCAATGAAAAAATGTACAATTTATTTGCAAAATGCGATGTTTTTATTCATGCTCCCCGATGGGAAGAGGCATTTGGACGGGCAATAGTTGATGCCATGTATGCTGGTTTACCTGTAATTGTTGCGGATATTGGCGGGTGTCCCTGGGTAGCTGGCGAAGGCGGGTTAAAATTTAAAAGCGAGGATGAACTTGAACTAGCTAAGAAGATTGACTTACTTTATTTTGACATTAAACTTAGGGAAAAGTTATCTGAAGCTGGTATCGAGCGTGCAAAATATTTCGATGTTAAAAATACAATTGATAAATTTGAAGAAGCTTATAATAAGCTAGCTGGTGGCAAGTAGTAAGTAGCTTGTAACTATGAATTATGTTTGCTATCCAAAATAACAAACTCCAACAAACTCGCACTAACGAATTGGATGGCGAACGAAAGCTCCTAAGGAATTAATTTGCGTAATTTAGTTGGAATGGTATAGTTACCACGGTCACTTGCTACGGACTAATTTTAATCAACCTCTATATCAAAAATTATATGGATAGTTAATCGCAAACGCATTTTATGCTTAGTTTAGTGGTAAAAGAAGGGTTTATATATTGTTTTAACCACTATATTATCACTATCTAATTACTCATTTAACTTTGGTGATCCTTAATGACAAATTTAAAAGGTAAAAAACTTGTTTTCGCAGCATCTATGAATGGCGGAGCTGCTGCATTAGCTCCAGTTATAAGAAATTTACACACTAATCATGTTGGCGTAAGTACTCTTTCTTCTGATGCGGTTTCTAAAACTTTTGATAGTGCAGGGGTAAAACATGAGGTATTACCAAACAGTATATCTGATGCTAGCCTTAGAACTGCAGTTTTGAATGCTGATCCAGATATCATAGTTACAGGAACTCAAATTCAGAGCAAAGCAAGTCCATTAACTTTAGAACAAAGATTATGGAAAATAACACATGATTTAGGTATCCCATCAGTTGCTCTTTTGGATGCTCGCTCAAATACCGTAGCACGATTTAGTGAATTGGACACCTCCACAGATGCAGAAGTTGGCCCTATCCTAAGGCAAGTGGTACTACTTCCTACCTCTATTGCGGTTTTAGATGAAGTACAAAAGCAAAGTATGGTTGCCCAAGGCTTTGATGCAAGTATGCTAATAGTAACAGGAAGTCCTGATTTAGAAACAACATTTGAAACTGTGATGAAATTAAGTCCTGCAACAAGGCAAGAGTTATTATCAAAACCTGTTTTTGCTAGTTTCAATAAAGACCCTAATGCAAAATTCGTAGTTTTACTTAGTGATTCTTTTGATAAAGCAACATGGGGATTTGATGAAAAAGGCGTTATGGAAGATGTTTTGAAAGCACTCGCTTTAGCATCGGTTTCGATAGGTAAAATAAACCTTCTAGTTCGTCCTCATCCTTTTAGGAGTCAGGATGCAAAAGCTGCTTTTGATTCCATAGATACAAACACAACTTTAAATGGTTCATCAAGGTTAGCAAAAGTATTACACAATCCAGTAAGCGCACGTGGAAGCGATCCAGCAAATGATTATGATTTAGATTCTCTTTTGTACTTTGCTGATGTTGTTATTGGAACATGCAATAATCCACTAGTTAATGCTGCAATCGCAAGAACTGCAAAACGAACTAAGAACCTTGACGCACTATTGCTTTTTGATCAAGAACATCCGCCATTAAAGTTTGTTGATAAATCAGGTTCACTCTCATTTCCAGCCATACCTGCTTTAGCCAAAGAAACTCCATTAGTAATTCAGTATATGCCTGGTTTAAAACCTGAAAAAGAAGGAGATGAAAGTCAGGCGTTTTTAGCTGAATTAGGTGCTGCCGCAAGAATGGTAACAAAAGATCAAGGTCTTTTTACCAGACTAATCATAGGTGCGTTTGATGGAAGTTTAGTCCAAAAACCATATCAGGCCGCAGTCGGAGCAACACAAAGGGTAATTAGTTTAATTGAATCCCTCGTTTAATCCATTCTTTAGTTTTTCCTTCTATTTTTTAAATTCTTAGTTAGAAGAAATATGTCTATATATAATTTGGTGCTTACTTATGAAAAAAATATTTTTCTTCTTTAACTGGGAGTTTACTCATCTATGTCATGCCTTTGCAATACAGCTAAATAATACTTATTCAGGGAAGTTTGAATTTTGCGGATTTGTCGCCCAAAAGAAAGACTTAGATTTTCTTAATTCTCAAAACGAGGTAAAATATTCCAGTCTTGGATCTGTTCCTGATGCATTTGCAAAATATAAAAGCGAAGTTGTGGATGAAAAATATATCGAAGAACTAGAAAAGAAATATGGTATGCCAAATTTATGGCCATTTATATATGCTGATCGAGATTTAGTTTTATACAATAAAAATTCTAAATATTCTAATGATGACTACCTTAAGATTACCCAAGCATACTTTAGATACATAGAGAAAATGCTCTCTGAAGCGAAGCCAGATTGCGTTGTAATTGATGTTGTTGCTTCAATGCCTTGCCACGTATTATTTTGGGTTGCTAAAAAAATGGGCATAAAAGTTCTTTTATTTAATTCAACAAGAACAGCCAGTTGGATAACTTTTGCAGAAACTCCTTTTGATGAGATTCAAAATTCATACGACAAATTTGATGAACTTCGGGCAAAAAAATCATTTGGTGAAAATGAAAATAAAGCAAGGGATTTTATAACTCAATTTAGAGAAACAGGAGTTAAACCAGAATATTTGACAGCCACGCAAAAAGGTATCAAATCCAATTCGTCTGTTTTTTCCCAATTATCTAAAATTGCAAGGGTACCAGAATATTTATTTCAGTATTATTTTGGAAGATATAAAGATGATCCAGCTTTTAAGGGCAGGGATCTAACAAAAGTAATGCAGGATAAAATCACAAACAAATTTAGAAAAATATATCTAGAGCGCTCGGAAATCTTCAAACAGCCAAACTATGAAGAAAAATATGTTTTTTTTCCGCTTCACTACGAGCCTGAAACTGCTACTATGATCATGGCTCCAATGTATATTGATCAGATTGCAGTAATTGAAAATATTTCCAAAAGCCTGCCACTAAATTACAAACTATATGTTAAAGAACATCCGGTCATGGCTGCCCTTGGTATGCGGGATTTCTCTTATTACGAGCGCTTAATGAAAATTCCGAACATCGTTCTAATCGACCCAAGAATAAACTCAAAAGAACTTATAAAAAGTTGCAAGATTCTAATCACGATAACTGGTACGGCGGGATGGGAAGCAATCCTGTTCAAAAAACCAGCAATAACTCTTGGAAGTGTTTTCTATAATAAAATGGAAATGGTCAAAAAATGTAAAAGCTACAATGACCTACCTTATCTGGTAAAAGACGTCCTAGAAAATTACAAACACGATGAGGATGAGCTTATAACTTTTCTATCCGCAATTTTTGAAACCTCATTTAGCGCCAGGTTCTATGAAATGAATGGGCAAGCTTATGTTGTTGATTATAAAGACATTTTAAAGCATCCTGATTTTCCAATTGTCTTTGATTTCTTCTTTAGGCATTTGCCTACTAAATAAAAATGCTTCTATAAACAATAATATACAGTGATTTTGTGGTAAATGATTCGATATTCAAAGGTAAAACGATTCTGATTACGGGCGGGACTGGAAGTGTCGGCTCAGCACTAGTTAAAGAACTACTAAAGCACGAGCCATCTGCTATTCGGATTTTTGATCAGGATGAAACAAAACAGTTTGAAATGATGCATAAATTAAACCGTGATGATGTTTTGCGTTTTTTCCTTGGTGATGTTCGGGATAAAGATCGTTTATTAAGAGCGTTTAGTCACGTGGATATCGTATTTCACTGTGCAGCCTTAAAACATGTCCAATCGTCAGAATATAATCCTTTTGAAACTGTCAAAACAAATGTTCTTGGGACACAAAATGTTGTTGATGCTGCGCTCGATACGAATGTGCAAAAAGTCATTTTAACAAGCAGCGATAAGGCAGTTAATCCAACAAATGTTATGGGTGCCAGTAAGCTCTTATCGGAAAGACTTATCACATCTGCTAATTATTACAAAGGAGCGCGAAAAACCGTTCTTTCAAGCGTAAGGTTTGGAAATGTCTTAGGTTCACGCGGTTCAGTGATGCCTCTGTTTAAAAAACAGATAAAAAAAGGGGGTCCACTTACAGTAACCAATTCAGATATGACTCGTTTTGTAATGACTCCCGAGCATACAGTTAAACTCTTATTTAAAGCAACAGAAATCGCGCAGGGCGGGGAAATATTTGTTCTTAAAATGCCTGTTTTAAAAGTTGGCGATTTAGCTGATTCGATGATTGAAAAATACTCTAAAGGTAAACCAATCGCGAAAAAAATGATTGGAACTCTTCCCGGAGAGAAGATGTATGAAGAATTAATGACTGATCATGAATCAAAACACGCATTAGAGTCTGAGGATATGTTTATCATTCTCCCAGAGATGCGGGATTACGTCTCATTTCTTAAGGAAAATAAATATGGTGCCAAAGCGACAAATGCAAAATCATATTCTTCAAATGATGTTAAACTTTTGTCCAAGCCTGAAATTAAAAAAATGCTTGAAGAAGTAGAATCCTATTATAAGAGAAAATAAGAAAAGTGGCAAACCTATGGCACTAATTGCTAAAGCACAAATTCTAGAAAAACTTAAAGAAGTTATAGATCCAGAACTAAACATAAATATTGTTGACTTAGGGCTTGTTTACGATGTCTGGGTAGAAAGCGAAAAAATTGTCCATATCAAGGTAACTATGACTACTCCCATGTGCCCCATGCTAGGAGAAATACTAGAAGAAATAAAACAAAAATTATCTATTTTTAAGTTCGAGGAAATTGACACAGTAGTAGTCTGGGATCCCCCATGGACCCCGGAAAAAATGAGCGAAGAAGCAAAGGCGATGGTTGGGATATTCTAGGCTTGTACTATATTATCCCTTTTTTATCTTTCTATTAGCCTAAGCATATCATATTCTTCAAACTTATAACTATTTACGGTTAATGAGGCATCCCAAGCGCTTATTAATTTTCCAAATTTGTTTCGAATATCGCTTGTTATCTTTCCTAGTTCTATCGCATCACGTGAGATTAGTACAACTGTAAGATCGTACGCACCTGAAAGCGAAAGTATCTCAACAATATGGGGATGATTCTTCAGGTACGCGATAAATCTGTCCATTTCTTTTTCATCAGCATACTGCAGTTTAATTTTTACTTCAACTACGTTAGCAAAACCAAAATTTCTTGGACGCAGCTGGATTTTTGGATAGAATACTTTATTTGCAATCATTTTGTCCATGCGTTTTTTTACAGAATCAATCGAAAGTCCAACTTCATTCGCAATTTTTGTAAGTGGTATACGACAGTTCTTTTGCAACAAATCTAATATTTTACAATCTTTTTCATCTATTAAATATGTACTTATTTTGGTTTTTTCGTTCATATGACCTAAAAAACAGAGTAAATATTAAAATCTATCTTAAAATTTAAGACAAAAATAGCATATACTATATAAATATCCTAAGATAAATCGTATTAAGGTGAAAATATGAGAAATTGTACACGATGCTTATTACCCGAAACCCAGGAAACGATAACTTACGATGAAGAAGGAGTTTGTAATGTTTGCAAGCAAAACGAATACAAAAAAGAAAAGGTAGATTGGGTAGCTAGGAAAAAAGAATTTGAAAGTATTCTCGAAAATCACAGGGGCAAATATGAATATGATTGCATTGTTCCATTTAGTGGAGGAAAAGATAGTACATTTACTCTTTATCATCTTGTTAAAGAATACAAGCTAAAACCTCTTGTAGTCTGCTTTGATCATGGTTTTTTAAGGCCACAAACAGTTGCTAATACTGAAATGGTTGTAAAAAAACTTGGTGTTGATTTTCTAAAATTTAGGCCAAACTGGCAGATTGTAAAAAAATTAATGTTAGAATCACTCAAACGAAAAGGAGATTTCTGTTGGCACTGCCACGTCGGGATATTCTCCTATCCGATGCAAATTGCAGTCAAATTCAAAGTACCTTTATTAATTTGGGGCGAACCAAGTGCGGAATACACTAGCTATTATGATTATAGCAAGCCTGAAGAAGTTGATGAATTACGATTTAACAAATACGTAAATTTAGGGATAACTGCGGAAGATATGGAAGGAATGCTTAATGACACAAACATAACGCTGCGGGATCTTGAACCATTTAGGTATCCTTCTTTAGAATCACTTCGTGCAATTAAATGCAGGTCTATTTGTTTGGGTAGTTTTATGCCATGGGACACTAAAAATCAATCAGATATAATTGCTAAAGAACTAGGATGGAAAGGAAGCAAAGTTGAAGGAATCCCAGAAAGTTATTACTATGAAAAAGTTGAGTGTTATGTTCAGGGAGTAAGGGATTATTTAAAATACATCAAAAGAGGTTTTGGAAGAACCTCTCACTTAATGAGTCTGGATCTAAGAAATAAGAGAATAACTGTTGATGAAGCCAAAAAACTCATAGAAAAATACGATGGTAAAAGACCAGCGAGTTTAGATGTATTTTTAAAATACGTAGGACTTACGGAAGACGAGTTTAATGAACTCGCAGCAAGACACGTTGTAAGTCCGCATGTTTTTGATCCTAAGAAAATTAAAAAAGGAGATAAACTGCCTGATTATGAACAGTGGGATAAGACAATATAATTAATTTTTAATCTGGTTGAGGTAACTTCATGATAACTATAATAGATTATGGTTTAGGCAATTTGCGTTCAGTAAGTAAAGCATTTTTCTTAATGGGGGCAGAAGTTGTGATCTCAAATAAAATAGAAGATATCGCAAACGCCGAAAAACTGGTTCTTCCTGGAGTTGGTGCTTTTGGGGATGGGATGAAAAATCTAAGAGAAAGCGGGCTTGACAAGATATTATCCGATGAAGTTGTTATTAAGAAAAAGCCAATTATTGGTCTTTGTTTAGGGATGCAGTTATTAGCTAAAAACAGCACCGAACTAGGGTTTAATCTGGGTTTAGGATTTATTAATGCAGAAGTAAAAATACTCGAATCTCAATCGCATAAATTCAAGATTCCACATGTTGGCTGGAACGAAGTTTCACCTAAACTAGATGCATTACTGTTTAAAGACCTTCAAGAACCAAGTTTTTACTTTGTACACAGCTACCAAGTAGTTTGCAAAGACCCCGCTATAGTCGCAGCAACATGCAATTACGGACATGAGTTTACTGCGGCTGTGCAACAAGATAATATTTTTGGAGTCCAGTTCCATCCTGAAAAAAGCCAGAAAGATGGGCTCAAGTTGATTGAAAATTTTATAAATTTAAAATTATGATTTGTTGTGATCGGTTATCTTTATGCTTAAAAAACGATTAATCCCTTGTTTACTTATAAAAAATAAGCGCTGCGTTAAAGGTGTAAATTTCGATAATTTTATTGACACAGGTCACCCAGTAAATACTTCAAGAATATATGATAACCAGGGGGCTGATGAACTTATTTTACTAGATATATCTGCAACTAATGAAAATCGTGAACCTATATTCGAAATTATAAGAAGTGCAGCAGACCAGTGTTTTATGCCAATAACTGCTGGTGGGGGTATAAAATCAGTTGAAGATATTAAAAAAATGCTTCTATCAGGAGCAGATAAAGTTGCAATAAATACTGCTGCATTTTACAATCCAAAATTAATTGAAGATGGTGCCCGTGCATTTGGAAGTCAATGTATTATTGTTTCAATTGATTTCAAAAAAATCGATGGCAAGTACATTGTTTTTACTCATAGCGGCAAAAAATCCACTGGTGTCGAAGTTCTCGACTGGGCGAAAAAAGCCGTAAAACTTGGGGCGGGCGAACTTTTACTAACCTCAATAGACAGGGAAGGAACGCGTACGGGTTACGAATTAGAAATTATAAAAAAAGTTGCTGATGAAGTTGATGTTCCAGTTATTGCATCAGGAGGAGTTGGAAATCTCGATCACTTAGTTCAAGGTATAAACGAAGGGCATGCAAGCGCAGTTTCACTAGCAAGTATTCTACACTTTACAGATCAGAGCATAATCAAGGCTAAGGCTTATATGAAAAATGCTGGAGTTGATGTGCGGACTTTTAAGTGGTGGAAGTAAGATCTAAGTTTTGTGAATCGCCATAATTATATTGTCTGAAAGTTTTCCCTTGTGCATAACTGATTGCTTTTCTATCCTATCAATCGTAAAACTTGCTTTTTGAAAAACATGTATCGATCGCTTATTTTCAGGGAAAGCACCTGCTTCGATCACTTCTAGACCAAGATTTGCAAATGTCCATTTAACGAATACATTTATGGCTTGCGTCCCTAGTCCCTTTCCCCAGTATTCTTTATTTCCTATTAAAATTCCCATCATCCCGATTTTCTTTTGAAAATCTATTGGTTCAATCTTTATGTTCCCAATGTGCTGATCATTTTCCTTACTAAAAATTCCTAAAAACAGGCATTTATTATTCTCGTTCTTTTCTTTTATATATTTTTCAATTTCTTCCACAGTAGTTTTTATCGTTACAAGATGTTCTGTAACTTCACTATCATTAAGCCAAGAGCAGTATTCTATAGTTGCATCTTTTTTGGTGAGCTTTCTTAGATAAATCTGCTTGCCTTCAATTCTTAAATCATTAGGAATAACCGTCATATTTATGAATTTTGGCGTCAAAGTTAATATTACTATTTATCTTGATCGATTTAGAGGTCATATTTATGAAATTCTTAGTTACAGGAGGAGCTGGCTTTTTAGGGCGCTGGTTAGTCAAAAAACTGCTTGATTTAAACCACACAGTTATCGCGTTAGATAATTTGTCTAATGGTAGTATCGAAAATATAAAAGAATTCGAAACAAATTCTAACTTTAAATTCATAAGTGGCGATGTCACCAAAAAAGATGAACTTGATATTGTTTTTAATTCAAATAAAATAGATATCTGCATTCATGCAGCAGCACAGATCAATGTCCAAGAATCGCTAGATCATCCAGATCGTGCGTTCAAAAGTAATATTGTTGGTACATATAATGCGCTAGAAAGCTGCAGAAAGAACAAAACTAAAATCGTTTTAATTGGAACTTGCATGGTTTACGATTTAGCTGGAGGGAAAGCTATAAATGAAGAACATCCAGTTGTTCCAAAATCCCCTTACGCTGGAAGTAAACTAGCTGCAGAAGAATTAGCCATTTCATACTATTATGGTCTTGGCTTACCTGTTGTAATTCTTAGGCCATTTAACATTTATGGCCCATATCAAAAAACAAACATGGAAGGCGGCGTAGTTAGCGTCTTTATTAAACGCTATTTGGATGGACAAGATTTGAACATATTTGGTGATGGAAAACAGACCCGAGACTTACTTTATGTAGAAGACTGTGCCGATTTTGTCATTGGTGCTGCATTAAATGATAAGACAACTGGTCAAACTATAAATGCCGGTACTGGAAAAGATATTTCGGTAAATGAACTGGCTGCTTTAGTTTGTCCTGATAAAAATCGGATAAAACATATTCCTCATCATCACCCTCAAGCTGAAATTCCAAAACTTCTTTGTGATTCATCTAAAGCAAAGAATTTACTTGGCTGGGTTGCTAAAACCAGTTTACAAGAAGGAATAAAGAAAACGATGGAATGGATGAAAAATAATTCGAAGTGATTTATTTGAAAGCATTAGTAATTGGTTTAGGTAGTATCGGAACTCGTCATGTTAAAAACTTAATGCAGCTTGGCGTAGAAGTAATCGGATTTGAACCAAATAAAGAAATGAGGACATTGCAAGTGCAGTATATTGAGAATCTAGACGACCCTCTTTTACATGCTGATTTTGCAGTAATCTGTTCACCAACTAATCTACATTTACCTCAAGCAATCCATTTGGCCAATAAGGGAATGCATCTGTTTATTGAAAAACCCCCTTCAAATAATCTTGAGGGATTTACTGAACTTAAAAAAATACTAAAAGAAAAAAAACTTACTGCGATGGTAGCGTGCAATTTTAGATTTAGCGATGGGTTGCAGCTAGTGAAGAAACTTGCGGATGAAGGAAAATACGGAAAATTACTATCTGCACGTGCATACTTTGGACAGTATTTGCCAAACATGAGAAAAGGACGGGATTATCGAACATTATACGCCGCAGGTCCAGCAGGAGGAGTTGTGCTTGATTCATTTCATGAGTTTGATTATATTTACTGGTTCTTAGGGATTCCAAAAAAATTACTATCTTGGAAAGGCAGGATAAGTAAACTTGAAATACAAAAAGATGATATTGCCGAAGTGATTTTACAATATTCTGATGCTGTCGCAAATATTCATGTTGACTATTTAAGAAGAAAGTACAAACGAAGTTGTGAATTCATTTTTGAAGATGCGACGATTATTTGGGACTATAAGGCTGATGAACAAAAAGAAGTCGTTGAACTTTATGATAACGATGGAAACAAACATGTTTTACTAGATGCTGTTCTTGATGTTAATAAAATGTATCTAGAAGAAATGAAACACTTTTTAGAATGCATTCAGGCTAAGAAAAAGCCAATCCTGGGAATTGCCGAATCAGAAAAGACATTAAAGACGATTATGAAGGTGCTAAGATGAATAATAAAAATATTGTTGCAGTTGTCCAAGCCAGGCTAGGTTCAACTAGGATGCCAAATAAAATCTTAATGCCAATCGATAAAGAAGGTAAGGAGTCACTACTCGAGTTCTTCATTAAACGCTTAAAGCATTCTAAAAAAATAACTAAAATCGTACTTGCAACAACAATTCAACCTAGAGATGATCTGTTGGTTGAATACGCAAAAAAGCTCGGAATTCCTTATTATCGTGGTAGCGAAGATGATGTACTTGATAGGACATATGGTGCGGCTAAAGAAAACAAAGCAGACATTGTAATTCGTGTGACTTCTGATTGCCCATTAAATGATCCTGTAATGATTGACCAGATGGTTGAAGAATTTTTCAAAAGAAAATGCGACTATTTATGCAACAGAAAACCTCCAACATACCCCGATGGTTTTGATACTGAAATATTTACCTTTGCTGCACTAGAAAAAGCTGCCAAAGAAGCAACTTTCAAATTTGAGCGTGAGCACGTTACTCCTTATATTTCTGAACATACTGAAATTTTTAAGGTTGAAAATGTTGTTTATAAATTCGATCGATCTTATGTTCGGCTTACTGTTGATTACACTGAGGATTACGAATTAATTAAACAAGTTTACACTGCACTCTATCCTAAAAACCCTAATTTTACTCTTGATGATATTGTTGAATATCTAGATGCCCATAAAGAGTTACTTAATTTAAATGATAAATACGTGCGGGATGCAGCTTATCATAAACAAAAGGATGAAGAATTGAAGAAAGCGAAGGAAGTAAAGAAATAAAATAAATTCTCTTATCTATTTCTACCCTCTTTTACTAATCAGCGTCTTCTCAATTAAAAGCATATCTAAGTCAGAGTTTTCAAACACAAATAAAGCATCTTCTGGACTTCTGACAATCGGCTTTCCATGTAAATTAAATGAAGTATTAAGTACTGCACCAATTCCCTTATTTTTGCCCCCAGTTACCTTTTCAAATTCACTAATTAAATCATGATAACTTGGATTCATCTCCTTAGTTACCATCTGCGGTCTTCCCGTATAATCTGCTGGGTGTAATCCTGCTGGTAAGTGGGTTCTTGCTAGTTCTGTTGATTCAAAAGAGATTGTCATGTATGGTGAAAAAATTTCCTTTGGATTTACGAAATAATCCTTTGTTCTTTCATGTAAAATTGATGGTGCAAATGGCATCCAGAAATCCCTGTTCTTTATTTTTTCATTTATTTTTTTAATTACTTTAGCATCTCTTGGATCAGCTAAAATACTTCTGTTTCCTAAAGAACGCGCACCAAATTCCATTCTTCCAACGCATCTTGCGATTACATTTCCTTCGCTTAGTTTTTTAGCAACTATTACATTCGAAACGTTTTCTGTTACAGTGTATCTATTTTTCAAGTTGTTATCATTGACAAATTTATCTACATAATCCTGTGAAAAAGAATCTCCTAAATACATGTTTGGTAAAGGTTTCATTTCGATTGGCTTGTCTTTGGCGTTTAAGTGATCGTACATTGCAGCATAGCACGCGCCAATTGCGAGTGATTCATCGCTTGCGCTTCCGCAGACAAATAATTTGTGAACCTCGGGCATTTCAAAAACTCTTTGCATGGCCTTAATGTTCATGGCAACTCCGCCGCTAAATACTACGTCATGGATGTTGTACTCTTTAATTGCATTTGCTAGCCAAGTTGTAATCAGCTCTTCAGTGTACTTTTGCAAAGCTCCTGCTACCCCATCAAATCTCATTCCTTCTAGTCTTTTTTGGAAGTAGAAATACATATCTGTTGGTTTTTCGTGGTATTTGAAATTTAGTCCATCGATATATTGTGTACTTTTAAATACTTGGTATGGTTTTTCCATTGTTTTAGCGTGTGCGTAAGCTGCTAAACCCATAACTTTGTATTCATGTTCATTTGGCATCATTCCTAAAAGAAGGGTTACATATCGGTAAAGTCTTGCGATCATCGAATCGTTCGAGCTAAAAACCCGTTCCACTTTATTGTTTACAACTTTGCTTATTGTCGCATTTAAGTTGTCTCCCCAAGCGTCAAGAGTTACCATTAAGGTTGGTTTATTTCGCATCGGACTAGCGTAATAACCATAATATCCATGGCATGTATGGTGATCTAAGAAAACTACTTTTTCTTTATTTATCCCTAAAAGTTCGACAAGAGTTTGTACTATAAATTCCTTATAAGCAGGCCAAGACTCTGGTGTGTTATAAGGAAGTTTGTCCCATCCTTTAAATGGATACTGGTTATAATCTATTTTGTCCTTGAAAACTTCAGTCCATTTGACATCTTTTTTCTCATACATTTTTGGGTACCAATAAACATGTTGCTCCCTTACGCAGTCCTGAATGTTAAAATGCGAAAATTTTTTAGTTAATTGATATTCAGCAGGCCATTCCTTTGCTCCCATGGCGACTATATCCAAGTCTTTACCTTGTATTCCAGCTTCCTTGAGGCAGGATTCGATTGCATTTTTAGGAAATGCCATGTCATTTTTATATCTTGTGAATCTTTCTTCGCTAACGCAGGCGATAACTTCGCCATCAATCATAATTGCAGCAGTTGTTAGTTGTCCTAAACTTAAACCAAGAATCTTCATTTTATCACCATAAAATGAAAAGATAGAGAACGCTTAACTGCTGTTCTCTGGATTTTCATGTTTTCACTTCGCCTTAGAATATGTATCTTTACTATTGATGGAAAACCTATTTAACCGTTATCTTGTGCTTTGCCCAGTAATCCCAAAAGTAAATTAATGTACTGGAGAAACATCCGACTTGCTGGCATCGCCATTAGATACTTTTAGTGCGATGCCTTGCAGGTATGTAATATGAATGACCTCTTTCTGCTTAGTAGGAAAGTATGTTCTGGTTTACTGTTGCCTAGCCAATTAAAAAACATTCTTTGCATAATTAATAATATGAAAATAATAGTTACCGGAGGCGCAGGTTTTATCGGATCGCACCTTTCAACTAAGCTTGTGCAAGATAATCATGAAGTAATTATTTTAGATAATTTACATACTGGTAATATATCAAATATTGAAAATATAAAAAATTCTGTTAAGTTCTATCAAAAAAATGTCGGAGAAATATCTACAATTAAAGAGCAGGATATTGATCTAATTTTTCATTATGGTGTACCATCCTCAACTCCCATGTATAAGGAGAATAGGCATATTACAAGCAAGGCTGTTGATGAGTTCGTATCTATTTTAGAGTTTGCCAAAGATAAAAATGCTAAAATTGTTCTATCTTCATCATCTTCACTATATAATGGTCAAAAAGAACCTTTTAATGAAAACATGTCCATCGGAGTTAGCGATTTTTATACTGAAGCGCGGTTCTATATGGAACGGTTAGCAAAATTGTACAGCGATCTTTATGGAGTTAAATCTGTTTGTCTTAGAAATTTTAGTATATACGGGTCAAATGAATTATACAAGAAAAACTACGCAAACATAATTTCTCAATTTATCTGGTCTTTTCTTAAAAATGAATCTCCTGTAATTTATGGTGATGGCAGCCAGACCAGGGATTTTGTGTATGTGGACGATGCTGTTGAAGCTGCAATTTTGGCAATGAAGTATAATAAAAAAAATTTCGATATTTTTAATGTCGGAACAGGCAAGTCTCATACCTTTAAAGAAATTGTGAAGCTCGTTCAAAATAAGATCGGGAGTACTATCGAGCCTATATATATAAAAAATCAGATTTCTAATTATGTTTACAATACTAAGGCGGACACAACATATACAGAACAATTTCTAAATTTTAAGTCAAAAATAAATGTCGAAGAAGGAATTGAAAAACTCCTAGCGTATTATAAGGTTAATAAATTATAGTACGTCTAATAATATCTAATGAATATTTACATAAATACAGTCTTACTAATACTCCTTATTGCAGCATCAGCTTTTTTTGCGGCAGCAGAGGTATCTTTCCTAGCATTATCTCTTGTAAGAGTACACTCATTAGTTGAAAAGCAGGTTAAGGGCGCATTAAACATTGCTGAGCTAAGACGCGAAAAGAGGAAAGTTATAATTGCGCTTTTAATAGGCAATAATATTGTGAATATCGCTGCCTCTGCAATTGCAACTGATATGGCGCTTTATCTATTTGGAGAATCCGGCCTTGCTATTGCTATAGGAGTTATGACATTTATTTTACTTACACTTGGCGATATTGCACCTAAAAGCTTTGCAACCTCAAATGGAGAGAAATTTATGCTCTTCTTTGGCTCCTTAATATTTGTCTTCTACAAATTTTCCTATCCTCTAGTTTGGATTTTTGACCGAATCAATCGTCTAATCCCCGGAGTATACTCAAGGGCAACTATAATCGAGCAATTTACTGAAGACGAAGTTCGGACAGCCGCCAAGCTTGGCGCAATGCATAAAGGAATAACTGAAAAAGAGCGGGAAATGATTGAAAAAGTTCTTGAATTTAAAGGGCGTACTGTTGCAGAAATTATGACTCCAAAATCAAACGTCGTTTGTCTTGAAGCAGATTTGAATATACTCGAAGCTCATAAGAAAGCACTCTTAAGCCAATACTCAAGATTTCCTGTTTTAGATGGTGCTGGCGTCGTAGTTGGTACTGTAAGCATAAAAATACTTGGGCGAGCTCTTTATGAAAAACCAGATAAATTTGTTCTAGATGCGGCTTGGAAACCAATCCTGATTAATAAAAAGGAAATCGTTGCCAATGCCTTTGCTAACTTGCAGTCATTAGGAAGAAACATGGCTATTGTTGTTGATGATCGGGAAAACTTTGTTGGAGTGGTTTCGCTTGAAGATTTGCTTGAAGAACTTGTAGGCGAGATAAAATAAATGCGTAGTTTCGATTATTTCGGAATACTTCAATTATTTCGTGAAACACAAAAGTATATAAAATAAAATAGAGAATATAAATTATGGAAGATAGAATATCATTTAATCCAAAGATTCTTGCCGGTAAGCCTCTGATTAAAGGCACGCGTATTTCGGTCGAATATCTTTTAGAACTCTTAGCTTCAGGAATGAAAACTGAAGAAATACTTTTGGAATTACCTCATCTTCAAAAAGAGGATATATTAGCTGCTATTAACTATGCTGCAAATGCACTAAAACATGAGGAAGTAATTTTAATTAGGTAAATCTCATGAAATTCCTAACTGATGAAAACGTTTCTGTTACTCTACTTAAAGGCTTAAGAACTGCGGGTTTTGAAGCAATTGATATTAAAGAAAAGAAACTTTTCGGTTTGCCTGACGAAAAAGTTTTGGAAATGGCCGTTACGCACAAGTTGATTATAATAACTCATGATAAAGATTTCCTCAACATCACAAAACGTATTCCATTAGGCCACTTCGGAATAATTATCCTAAGGTTCCGTAATCAAAATCCGCGTTTAGTTACAGAACGTTTTTTATCCATAATTCGATCTACTGATAAATCTAAATTTGAAAGAGCTGTAGTAATTATATCTGATAACTACATTGAAATTATAAAGTGAAATAAAATGAAAATTCTTATTACCGGAGCTAGTGGATTACTTGGGAGCAATCTTTGTTTTATTGCAGCACAAAAAGGTCTAGAAGTAGTTGGGCTTTACAATGCGCATGAAGTAAAAATTAAAGGAGTAAAAACAGTAAAGGCAGATTTAAGCCAAGCAAATTTCTTCTCAAGCCTTAACTTTAAACCAGATGTAATAATCCATTGCGCTGCATTAACTAATGTCGACCTTTGTGAAGAAGATAAAACTTTGGCAGAAAAGATGAATATTACTGCAACAGAAAACGTTTTGGACTTTGCAAAATCTTCTAATGCAAAATTTATATTCATCTCAACAGATTCGATTTTTGATGGTAAAACTCCTTTTCATAAAGAAAGTGAAAAACCTCATCCAATAAATTATTATGCACAAACAAAGGTTGATGCCGAAGCTATTGTAAAAAAATACTTAAACCACGTAATCGTTCGAACAAATATGTATGGCTTTAATATTCAAAATAGCAAAACCAAGTTAAGTTTTTCAGAATGGCTTACTAATAAATTTGAAAATAAAGAAAAGATTACGGCCTTTACTGACTTTCATTTTTCCCCATTAGTAGTAAATAATCTTTGCGAAGCGCTCTTAGAATTAGCACAAAATGATTTTACTGGAACAATCAACGTTGCTGGTGAAGGTAGAATTTCAAAATACGAATTTGCGCTTATGTTTGCGAAGGAATTTGGTTTTGATGAAAGTCTAGTAATACCGACTAAAATGTCTGAACTAGAAAATCTTAGGGCAGAGCGTCCAAAAGAAAATTCACTTGATATTAGTTTAGCAAAAAAAACATTAAAGACAGTTTTATTAGATATTCCTGATGGAATTAAACTTTATAAGAAATTAATGGAAGAGAAATACCCAGAAAGACTAAGAGAAAATAAATAGAATTCAGATCGAACTTATCTTTTTATTCCTTCTAGCTCATCTGCTAATTGATCGAACTTGGCAGCTTTGTCCAGAATTGGCTTTATAATTTCTATTGCAGCGCGTTCATCGCTACCAAGTATTTTTCTAAGACTTTCTGCAGTTTGCCTTAATTGAGCCGCATTTTCTCTAAGTTTTTGTGGGTCTTTAATACTACTTAGCGCTTCCAAACCAAAAACAGAAGACGCTAAATTAACTAGTGCCATTCCCGAATCATCCCACCAACTGCCGTCGGCAAAGAAATTACGTTTTCCCACCCTGCCGCCCCAACTAAAACCAAGACCAATCGGACCGCTAAAATTTACAGTTTCACTGAGTATAAGATAAAGAGCATTTGGATCATCATGATTGCTTGGCTTACCGTTTGGTACTCCAAATGGATTTCCGTCTGATATACGCCAGCCGCCTTCCAAAGGTAGGTCTATTCTCTCTTCTTTTCCACCGTCATTCCAAGCAGTGGCAGTTCTTGCACCCTTATCATATCTCATAGATGTTGCTGCCTTTACTGGCAATACGTCAAAAATATTTGTTTCCAGTGGTTGTTCTGCAAATTTTCTTTTTACTTCTTTTATAATAGCCTCGGCAATCGATCCACTAGTAAGCATTCTACTTAATTCACGTGTTCTTTCATATCTGTTTCTGTTATTAACTTGAACTGCTGTTGCACTCATAAGTTTAACCTCTCTAAAGTTGATATTCTTAGTAAATATATTGTGCATCGAAGTATTTATAAAACATTCTTTTACATTAAAGCTAACAAAAAGCAAGTTCTTTATCTTTTCCTGCGGTACAATCCAGAGGTTGCGACCTCTAGCTTTCCCCTTGCGGGGAAATGCGGCGAAAACTGCGGGGCAAAATTAATAAAAAGAAATTTTTGCAACGCAAGCTGTTCGTTACTTGGCTTAAAGCTATTATTCTTATCGGCGCAATATATAATCATATTTAGGCATATTGAATCTATCTTAGGTGAAACATTTATGGAATTAAATCAGATTAAATCCTTCAAAATAGCAGACAAATGGGTAGGTCCAGGGCACCCAGCATTCATAATTGCAGAAGTAGGGTCAAACTTTGATGGCAACCTAGATAAAGCAAAGAAAATGGCTGATTTAGCCAAACAGTGCGGTGCTGATGCTGTAAAGTTCCAAAGTTTTATTACTGAAAAAATCATAAATAAGATCGCATTTGAAACTGGTTCACAAGCTGATTTTCAAAAGAAATGGAAAAAATCTGTTTCAGAAGTTTATAAATCAGCTGAATTTCCAAGATCATGGCATAAAGAAATTTCTGACTATTGCAAAAAAATAGGAATAATTTTTCTTTCTGCACCATACGATTTAGAAGCAGTTGATCTTCTAGAAGAAATAAATGTACCAGCTTACAAGATTGGTTCTGGGGATGTTACATTTGTTCAATTAATTGATTATATTGCCAGTAAAGGTAAACCTGTTTTGATGGCAACTGGCGCTTCAACAATGGAAGAAATTACTGAAGCAGTAAATATAATAAAAAAATATAAAGTTCCACTTTTACTTATGCAGTGCGTTACTAACTATCCGACACCTTTTGAAGATTCCAATATTCGTGCGATGGCAACATTAGAAAAAACATTCGGTGTACCTGTTGGTTATTCTGACCATACTCCCGGAAGCACAGTTCCGATTCTTTCAGTTGCGTTTAATTGCTGTGCTATTGAAAAACATTTTACCAATGATAAAAGTTTACCTGGTCCCGATCATCCATTCGCGTTAGATGTTCCAGAATTTACTGCAATGGTTCGCGATGTACGTAATGCCGAAAAAGCTCTTGGTTCACCCATAAAAGATATTTACCCAAGCGAAGAGAAGACAAAGATCGTTCAAAGAAGAAGCATATTTGCTGCTAAGGATATCACAAAAGGAACTAAAATAACCTCTGATATGCTTACAATACTTAGGCCTTGGCAAGGTCTTTTACCAAAACACTTTAATGATGTGGTTGGCAAGGTTGCGAAGGTCGATATAAAAAACGGGGAAGCTATTACTTGGGAGAAGATTTAGTTAAACTAAAGCGGTTAAATATCGGATAAGTTAAAATACGCTCTATCCGATATTATATCTATTCTTTAACGGCTGAAAATATATATCGGATAGGAAGATTTATATTATATCCGATATATAATATTGTTATGCTTATTGAAGAAGACATCTACAAAAGAATCCTTGAAAAAAGAAATGCACTAGATAAACTTAGACCATTTAACCAAGGGGCACTAGCAAGACTTCAGGAAACCTTCAGAGTAGATTTAACCTATAATTCAAATGCAATCGAAGGAAATACTCTTTCACTAAGCGAAACAAAATTAGTTTTAGAAGAAGGAATAACTATTGGTGGAAAAAGCCTAAAAGAACATCTTGAAGTTACAAACCATAGCAAGGCAATCGATTTTATAGAATCTTTAGTCATTAAACCCTCAATCGAAGAAATCGATATCCTTAATTTGCATGCCATAATATTGGATCGTATTGATCAACAGAATGCGGGGTTTTACAGAAGAAGTGCGGTACGTATTAGTGGTACTGATTATTCACCTCCAAACGCAGTAAAAGTTCCAGAACTTATGAAAGAAGTTTATAGACTTTTAAATATCACTGGTGAACAAATAGAAACGGCATCTCTAATACATCAAAAATTTGTAGATATTCATCCTTTTATTGATGGAAATGGTAGAACTGCAAGACTATTACTAAATCTCTATCTAATGCGAAATGGTTATCCACCAATAATAATCTTAAAAGTAGAAAGAAAAAAATACATTCGAACGATTATAATTGGTCAGACTGAAAAAAATTTAATTCCATTTACAAATTTCGTAGCAAAATGCGTTGAACGTTCTTTGGACATTTATTTAGATTCATTTGGAACAGAATCAAAAGAGTATTTAACTCTTAAAGAAGCGTCTAAAATCAGTAAAAATAACTACAGCGATGAATACCTAAGTTTGCTTGCTCGTACTGGAAAAATTGGTGCGATAAAATTTGGAAGAAATTGGAAAATAACCAAACAAGAACTTGAAGAATATGAAAAAGAGCATGGTGCTTAAATTATGAAACCAATCGTAGTAATTCCAGCTTATAACGAAGAAAAAACAATCGCTACAGTTGTAAAAAACATAAAGAAATACTGCGATGTAGTAGTAGTTAATGATGCGTCTAAAGACGAAACCGCTACACTTGCAAAAGAAGCTGGAGCTACAGTTATTACAAACGACAAAAATCTTGGCTATGATGGAACGCTTAATAGGGGAATAAAACATGCCGTTTCACTAGGCGCCGATATTATTTTGTTAATGGATGCTGATGGCCAACATAATTCAGAAGATATTCCAAAAATGCTTAAACCAATTGAACAAGAAAAAGCGGATTTTGTAATTGGTATTAGGCCTTGGAAAGCACGAATTAGCGAAAAAATATATGCCAAATATTCCGAATTTAAAATTGGTGTAAGCGATCCTTTATGCGGGTTTAAAGCGTTTAGAAGTGAAATATTTAGTAAAGTTGGTTACTATGACTCGATTGGCAGCGTAGGAACAGAATTCATGTTTGCAGCAAAGAAGCACGGTTACAAAATTGCAGAAGTTCCAATAACACTAAATGAACGAGCCGATATGCCTAGATTTGGCGATGGGATAAAACTAAATGCAGAGTGGAAGATATTTAGCGCGATGCTTAAAGTTATGGTGAAATATTTATAAATGGTATTCGCACCAAATCCATATTTTCAATTACCAGATATCGTTTGCTTTATTGAAGCGTATGCGTTATCCCTAACGCTTTCATAGAAGCTTAGTGCATCTTCTAAAAAGTTTGCCTTCATCTGTTTGCCACTTACAAATCGTGCCCTTTCTGAACTAAAACCATATACGACTTTTTCAATTTTTCCATCTGCTGCAAGATCAAATCTTTTTATGTTTGTTGGTATTTTTGGTGCTTCCAAATCCGCTCCCCAAACTTTGGAGAGTAGTCCGCCGATTGCACCCTCATTCTTACCTGTGCTACAAGATACAAGTATAACTTTAGGTCTCGTGTCTTTTCTGTCAAAAACATCATAGACCATACTTAGGTTTACGCTGTCACCTAAATCAATGCTTTGCTCTGGTGTCGGATCTCCCATCTGTATCATACCTGGCTCGCCATGTCCCCCTATAATTAATGTATTTATTTTGCCGTAGTTTATTCTAGTATACAACAGTTTTTCATAAAATCTTTGTTCTCCGTTTACTTCATAGATAATTAATTTGTAGTGCTTAGTTAAGTCCTGCATATTTGTATTTACACCTTCATAAAAAGCCCCATTCCAGTCATTTTTATTATAAGCAACAACTAGTATTGGTTTGTCTGTTTTTCTTTTAGGGTCTAAATTTGCGTAAGTTTCTTCAAGCATTTTTGGACTGTATCTTGCAAAATATACAATCCCATTCTTATTGTGCAGTTCTTGGGTTTTTTGTTCTCCTAAAATAGATACGGCATAAGCAAAATTAACTATTGTTTCCCAGTCTCTTTTTATTTTTAATTTCCTAACTAAATAATCAGCTTTGCCATAATTTGCGATAACTAATTTGTTTTTAAGTACACCACCGAATTTTTCTTCTATGCTTTGAACTTTATATTTAAATTCTTCTACCTTAGCCCCGTCTAATTTTTTACCAAAATAATCAAATAAAAGCGAGATCATCTCCTCTTTTGGCATAAATTCTTTTTTAGAAATATAATCTAATGCTGGCAATAGAAATTTCTGAAGTTGTCTTATAGTACCCATTTTGCCAACTAAGTTACTTAGGTCATGCAAATATTCTACACCTAGTTCTCCTTGTGAGATTATTCTGTCGCATAAAATAACTGTTTCGCGCATTATTTTTTGGGTATGCTCATTATCCAGATTATTTGCTTTTTTTACTGCAAGTTCTGCAAATTTTAAACATATCTCAAGTTTATTATAAATGTTAATGTAGCTGCTGCCTGCTGATACTGTTTGTTCGATTGCAGGCAATAATTCAAGCATCTTTGGGTTGAAGTCCTTTTTTTCTATATAATTAATTATGTATGCAATTGGGGCGGCAATAAATGAGCCTTTAACTGTAATCTGTTTCTGATCTGTTTTTGAAGATTGTACAAATTTTAAATAAAGTTCTTGCTGCTCTAAAGTTCCACCCCTCTTCCTTAGTATATCCATTCCAAGTTGGACTGACTGCTGATACTGCTTAGGGATAGTTTGAACTATTTTTTCATTTAGTTCCCGCTCTCTTTCTGATATTACTTGCGGTGCTCTTCTTGCAAATTCCTTTACTTTTTGTTCTAATTTTGAAATTATCAAATAAGGATTGGAAATAATTCCGACAATGTCTTGTTTCGTTTCTCCTTCCAATTTTCGCTCTCTTTGGATTTTATCCGATTTTGGTTTAGTTCTTAATACGGATAATTTTCTTAATTCAACACTTGCTTCCCTATAAGCTAATTCAGAAGCTTTTTGATCAAAAATGCCGTTTGCACCAACAAATGTTTGCTTGGTACCTAGTGTGATACTGTTAAATTCTTTATCAGAAAAAGAAACTCCTTTCTTTTTGTACCATTCCCGCTCAACTTCAAGCGCAGCTGATGGCGAGTTACGCATTAAATAAAGAAAAAGTTCTTTTTTTACAATTAGTGAAGCGCCTCTTTCTGTCTTTGCTGTTTCTGTTGCTTTTTTCACAATCTGGTCTACCACATCGGTAGATAAGGTTATTATTTGAACGCTCCTTTTTGGAACTCGAGCTAGAAGTTCTTCTGCTGCTTTTTGTGCAGATTCTTTTCCAACTTCCAACCCAGAATAAGCCATGCCCTTACCGTTAGTTCGTCAATCTCTGGAACCCAGAATGTGCAATTGGACCATTAAGCATCTTTTCTACTTCGTTCTTTTCGATTGCGCTCTTTAGTAGTGCAAAGACTTCGTTTACTTTATCTGCATATGCTTCGACATCCTTAGTTTTATGTGCATACGAAACATAGAAACCACCCGATGCTAAATAACCTCCTTTAAGCATTTCTTGCGTGAAAAGTGTTCTAACTGCTTGTGCATTTTCATAATCAAAACCAAAGTGCATAATTGGTGGGAAATCAAAATCAACGTGCATTTTTAATCCGTGTTCCTTTCCTAATTTTTCCCAAATTTTTCCGGTTTTAATCCCGATTTTTGTTATGTGTGCTGGCGCATTTTTCTCTTCCATTTTTTTAATCGTGGCTAGGGCAGCAGTTGGTCCAATTCCTTCTGTCCAATAAGTACTGCTAATAAAACTTGTTTGTGCGCTGTCCATTACTTCTTTTTTACCAACTATCGCGCCCATGGGAAAACCGTTGCTCATTGCTTTTCCAAATACGATAATATCTGGATTAACCCTAAATTCCTTATACACTCCGCCAACAGTATTTCTAAAGCCTGAGCTTATTTCATCAAAAACAAGTACTGCTCCAGTTTCATCAGCAATTTTTCTTACGCCTTGCAAGAAACTAACATCTGGTTTTTTACTTCTCTGAACTTCTAAAACGATTACACCTAAGTCATCTTTATGTTTATCTGCAATTGTCTGTAATTCCTCAAGTTTGCCATGATGAAATGGGATTGTAGTTCCGCTTAATGTTTTTGGAACTCCGTTTGGCTCTAAACCTTTTAATAAATGGTCATTTAAACCAGTTGAATCAAGCAAATTTGTTGCTAAATACCAGTCATGCCATCCGTGGTATCCTGAAAAAGCGACTTTACTTTTTTTAGAATATGCTCTAGCTATTCTTACTGCAACAGACATCGATTCCCCGCCCGTTCGTGCGTATCTAACCATTCCAGCCCATTGATTCATCTTCAAAAGTTTTTCAGCAAGTTCTACTTCTTCGGGACAGTTTAAAGTTGCCATGTTTGCATTTTTTATTCGTTCAATTACTGCCTTGTTTACATCCTTATCGGCATAACCTAAGATGTTCGCTCCAATTCCCATTATGCAAAAATCTATGAATTTTGTTCCATCTAAATCCCAAAGTTCTATGCCTTTTGCTTTAGAATAGTATGATGGCCATTGATCTGGCAAGAACATTTCTGAGCGTTTTGAAAGTAATTGTGATCCTCCTGGGATTATTTGTTTTGCTCTTGTCCAAAGTTCTGTTCCTTTAGTCATAAAACTCGCCTCTAATAAAGTTATTTGTTAATAAAGTATTTCAATTATTTATATATTAAATAGTCCTAGCAAACAAACTTATTAAGGATTTTGGTTTTGTATATGCACGTACTTAAGGATAAGAATTTTTTACCAGCTCTTACTATAAATTATCTGCATTCTTTTTTAAGTTCAGCAATGGCCATACTTCTTCCAATTTATCTTTTAGACAAGAACATAAAAATTCAGGAAATCGGATTAATTTTTGCAACACTGCCATTTATGATGCTGTTTTTAAGGTTAGTACTTGCCAGTATTGCAGATAGCATAGGTACAAAACTAATCTTTATGATCGAAGGCGTAGCATCCATTCTCTATTTAATTACTTATAAGTTCGCAAACAGCCCGAGCGATTTTGTACTAGGAAAAATAAGCGAAGGAACTGCGGTTTCGTCTTTTTGGGCAGTAAACAGGACGCAAATTGCAGAACTTGACCATAAAACCGAAATATCCAAAATTGCTTCTTTTTTTGTTGGCCTTAGGTCCTTTGGAGAATTCTGTGGAAACTTTGTGACTGGCCTAGGTATTGTATATTTGGGTTTTTCCAATATGTACCTTCTTTTATTTGGTATAGGGCTGGTAGTTTTGATTTCAACGATCTTGCTAAAGAACAACAAAAATCAAAATTCCGAATTAAAAATACGTTCCATCATCAAAAAAATATTTGTTAAAAAAGAAATTAGTTTTTGGAAAAATAGTTTAGTTTTGGGATTATTTGGTGCAGTCCAAACAATACTTGTAACATTTCTGCTTCCAGTATATTTTTATGCACAGATCAAACTTAGTCCATTTGAAATTGGGGGGTTTATGTCGATGATCCCACTAATTTCTGCACTAACAATAATCGTTTTATTAAAACTAAAAGCTACCCCTAACCAAATGATAATTTTATCCGCACTCTTTAGTATCCCTGCTCTGTTCTTATACACAACTGCAAGCAAGGATTTGATGTTTGCAGCGACGATGCTTTATTCTGTAGCTGCTGGGAGCATGTCGATAATTTATGAAATGATATTAATTAGTGCACTTGATAAAAAAGAAACGTTTTCTACAGACATTGGTTTATTACACATACCAATTCGCTTAGCTGAAACAGTTATCTTAGGGGTATCTGGATTTTTGGTTGTTTCTTTAGGATACGCAACAATGTTTGTAATTGCAGGAGTTTTTCTTATTTGCTATTTCTTTGCTTCATTAATAGTTTTGCGTAAACATACATCTTTTTAATTACTTTGACACTTATTATTTTTACAACTACGAAAAATAAAGGTGAATACTTATGAGAAAAAATCATCCATCAAGTCCAGAAGCAGGTCATGGGGCAAGTTATGCCAATTTGGAATTAAGAACAGGATTACATGCAAAAGGTATGATAAAATTACTACAAGCTGCATTGCCAGATTCTGAAAAACGCGCAGGTAACATAAATGTAATTGATCTTGATGCCAGAGATGGAACTACTACTTTAGCTTTAGCAAAAGAACTCCCGTACGCACAGGTAAAAGGAATAAGTGAATTTAGGACACCTTACTTAATTGGGAGATTAAAAGCAGGAAATATAACTGAGAAAGAAATGGATGAACTTGGCAAATCGAAGGATTTTTGGCCATCAGCTGTTTTTGAAAAAGCAGCTTTAGAACCAAAGGAATTAAAAGATCGTTTGACTTTTGAAAACACTTCGATAGAAGGAGTAAAACCATTACAACTTGGAATTGCAGATGTCGCAATAGGTTACCAATTACTTCACTGGTTAAATGCTGAATCAGAAACAGATAATTTGCCAAGTAGAGCATCCTTAGGAGCTATCAAAGACATGTTATTTCCAGGTGGAATATTTATATCAGGAACAAGTTCTGGGTTTGTAGGAGTTGATTCTAATGCAACAATAGAAGGAATGACTCGAGCAGAGTACGTTCTGGATGATCATCAATTTGTAAGATTAGATTATCAAAATATTGCTAGTTTGGTTGCACAAATTACTGGAAAAATACCATATGCGTCAGGCTCAATAAAAGCCAAATTCAAAATGCATGAAATAACGCAAAGGCTCGAGGAATCTGGATTTATTAATGTAAGGTTAGGTGCATTCCTAGTTACCCCTGGAATAGAAGAAATATTAAGCGATCAGGAAGGAGGCGTATTAATGCTTAGACCAATGCATCAGGGTAGATTAGACGAAATAGAAACTCAAGCTAGAAAAGATGCAATCATGAGAACTGCCTTAATGCTAACACATCGAGAATGCGACAGATTAGTTGCAGGAGGAAAAACTGACCCAAGAACAATAACTGATAAAAATATTTGGGATGCAGTTCCTTTTGTGGTAGCAGAAAAACCAGGCTAGATTAATTATTTCTTATCTATTTTTAAATATTACACTTTATATATAATGTATTACATTAGATAAGGTGCTAAAATGTCCGATATGGTATCATTTCGATTAGGTTCTGAACTTGATCAAAAACTTAAAGAGCTTGCTAAACAGGAAAACGAAGAAAAGTCTACTCTTATCAGGGAACTTCTACTAAAAGGTATACATGAAAAACAATTAGAAAATGCACTAGAATTATACAAAAAAGGGAAGGTTTCATTAGCTAAGGCAGCAAGACTATCTGGAGTTTCATTATGGAAAATGTTGGACATTTTAAGAGAACGGAAAGTCGAACTTAATTATTCGCAAGTTGACTTATCCGAAGACCTAAAATCTTTAAAGGAGTGAAAGCTATGGTCATTGTTTCTAATTCTACTCCGCTTATTTGTTTAGCTAAAATAAATCAGCTTAACCTATTGAAAAAACTGTTTAAAGAAATAATAATTACAAAAGAGGTTTACGAAGAAGTTGTCGTTAGAGGCAAAGAAGAATCTTATTCTGATTCAACTTTTATTGAACAAGCAATAAACGAAGAATGGATAAAAGTTGTAGAACATAAAATTAGCAAAACGGTTCTCCTTTTTACCGAATTAGATGTTGGAGAAATATCCTCTATTTCCCTGGCTCTAAATAAAAATGCAGATTTTATCCTTATAGATGAAGCAGCGGGGCGTCATGTTGCCCGTAGTTTCCAGTTAAAGACAAAAGGGACTTTAGGAGTTTTACTTTTAGCTTACCGTAAAAATTTAATAACAAAAGAATATCTAAAGGATTTAATTGCTTTTCTTATTGCAAATGGATTTAGGATATCTTCTGAATTATACTCAAGCGTTGTTAATGAAATCGATCGAACTTGAAAACTAGTCGCAAAAAGTGCTAAATCTATCGTTTTTTGGACGAAAATGCGACTAAATTAATCGAATCGATTATTCTCTCCAGTTTCTTCCTCTACACTCTGGGAGATTTAAGAAAAACGCCATATTCGCCTGTTCGCCTTGCGGCAGGTAAGCATAGTAAACAGTTCCATTTTTGTATGCATCTTCCATCAAGTAGTGCATAACGCCAATATGGGTTGCAGCCCTATTATAATCATCAAAAAATATTACTCCACCGGGGCTAAGTAAATTTGGGATCCATTGCATCGTATCTCTAACGGTGTCATAATCATGCGCTGCATCAACTAGAAATATATCTACGCTTTTGCCTTGAAGGGCTTCACGTACCTGATTTTCTGATTTTGTGCAGTCAAAAAATATTTGTTGTATCCTATCGCGCGTTGGTGCAGCTCGAAATACTGCGCCGATATTAGCTTCATGTTGGAAATAAGTTTCATCAGTACTATAAAAAGTTGCGCCTGGAAAATCCGGTCTAAGTTCAATCGGTAAATCAACAGTTATAACCCGCCCTTCTTCTGGAAGATTTAATGCGATGTTGTGAGTAGTTTTTCCTCTAAAAGTGCCAAGTTCAACAATCCGTTCTGCACCCAAATATTTAACAAGTGTACAAAGCATACGAATGCTTGGGGGATCTGCGTCTCCTTTAATATGTTCGCCTATTTCTAATTTCGGTTCTATAAGTTCGATTCTCGGAAATATTCTTCTTAATTCTGGTTTATCTATCGCATATGGACCCGGATGTTTCGTATACTTGGGAGAAATTGATCTTGGATCAATAAATACTGGTTTGCTGCCGTTCATATCTTATATCTCCTTGTATATAATAATATGTTCCAAAATGTTTAAAAATGAGGGTGTTTTTACCTTTCCTTTTTCCCACAGTTTTATTGACAATTCTACGTATTGTTCACAGATTTGTTGATAATTTGTAGTATTCTCCCTACTTTTGGGGATAAAATGAAGTTAAGTACTAAAACTTTCGTTTTAACAAATACAATCCAATTTTTATTCCATGCTTAAAACTAAGTTTGCTAACTCCTCCTCTTCGTTTATAATCAATCGGAATCTCGCAAATTTTTAATCCCTTTTTATCAGCTTCAACAAAGAAATTAGCTTCAACTTCAAAGTGCGGTGCATCTATATTCATGTTTTTGTATGCCTTTTTTGTAAATCCTTGCATACCGGAACAAAGGTCGCTTGTTTTATTTTTATAAAGAATATTTCCAGCAATTGTTAACATCTGATTTCCAATGCTGTTTAACGGTTTCATCGCACCTTGTTCAATACTTCCGCTAAACCTAGAACCAATAACTACGTCACAACTTTCGTTTTTTAGTTTTTCAAGTATTTGCGGAATTGCTGCGGCAGGATAACTTATGTCCGCATCCATTATTATCAAATAATCAGAATCAATATTTGTAAATGCATATTTTATTGCTCGTCCTTTTCCGCGCTCGCTAAAATCCAAAACTATTGCACCATGTTCCTTTGCGATTTCGCGCGTTTTATCTGTTGAACCTCCATCCGCTAGGTAAATCTGCCAGGTATTTCCATCGGTTGCACTAGATTTTATTTTCTCAATTGCTTCGATTGTTTGGGCAATGTTTTCTTCTTCATTGTAACTTGGTAAAAGAATGGCAATTGACATAAGATAGTATTAACAATTGCAATTATTAAACCTTTTTTCTAATAATCTACTATGCAAATCCCTATAAAAATAAATAATTTTAACGCATTTGTCTTCCTAGATCGTGATGGAACAATTATAGAAGAAATCGATTCCGTAACCGAACGTAAGTCGATTCCACTTCATAATAAAGAGCAGATGAAACTAATTCCAGGATCTGCCCAAGCGATAAGACTACTAAATGTTGCAGGTTATTGCGTTGTCATAATAACAAACCAGCCGCACATAGCTAAAGGTATGCTTACGGTCAAACAAGTGGAAGAAACAAATAAATTACTTGTAGATACCCTTGAAAAACAAGGGGCAAAAATTGAAGCTGTTTACTATTGCCCACATCACCCAGAAAAAGGGCATGCGGGTGAACGGCCAGAATATAAAATAAAATGCGACTGCAGGAAACCTGAAATTGGTATGCTAAAACAGGCATCAAAGGATTTTGGAATTAAACTAGATAAAAATTCATTCGTAATTGGAGATCAGACTCGTGATGTAAACGCCGCAAAAAATGCAAACTGCACTAGTATTTTAGTTAGAACAGGCTATGGCGGAACGGATGGTTCTGGGGATTTAAAGCCAGACCATACTTGTACTGATCTATTGGAAGCTGCTAATTTAATACTAAATAATAAACAAGAAACTCAGGTATCGAAAGCAATAATTATTGCAGGCGGTTTAGGTACAAGGCTTAAACCACTAACCGAATCTGTTCCAAAACCATTACTTGAAATAAGAGGAAAACCTATTTTGGAACATCAAATCAACTATCTCAAAAAATTTGGAATAACCAAAATTATTCTGTGCACTGGTTACCTTTCTGAAAAAATCGAAGAGTACTTTGGCGACGGCAGCAAATTTGGAGTTAAAATCTACTATTCAAAAGAAAAAGAACCTCTTGGAACAGGGGGTGCATTAAATATAGCTTCTAAATATATTGAAACAGACGAAATGTTCCTTGTTTTATATGGCGATCTTGATATTAACATGGACTTAAGTAAATTCATCCGTTTCCATATCAGCAAAAATTCGGAGGCTACTTTAACCGTTCATCAAACTGACCATCCGCAAGATAGCGATATAATTAAATTAGATGAAAATGGCAAAGTTGTAAATTTCTACTTAAAAAACAAATCCCGAAGTTTAACTGAATCGGGGAATCTTGGGAATGCGGGTGTCTATTGCTTTAACTATTCTATCTTTCGTTTCTTTCCAGATGAAAAATCAGGTTTAGATAAAGAAGTTTTGTCAAGTGCTTTAGAAAAAGGCGCTAAGCTTTTTGCTTATCTAACTGATGAAAAAGTCAGGGATGTTGGGACGCACGAGCGATACACTAAAAGTAAGTAATTAAAGTTCCGGTTAAAAGCCCTTAAAAAACGTTTCTGTTATACATAAATTAACTCATAATCGCAAAGGTAATTCTATGAAAGAACCAATACTTTCCAAATATATGCAGGAATTAGAAAAAGCGCTTAAGGCAATTCCAGAAGACAAAGTCCTGGAACTATCAGAATTAATTTACCAGACTTCGCAAAAGGGGAATACTGTTTATTTATTTGGCAATGGCGATAGTGCGAATAATGCATTACACTATGCGCTTGACTTAGGAAAAGGAACGATAAATTCGAATTCAAAACACAAACGACTTCGTTTAATTTCTCTTACTGAAAATATTGGTTTAATTACTGCATGGGGAAACGACGAATCTTACGAATCTATTTTCAAGCAGCAACTTGAGAACCTCGCTAAACCTGGCGATCTTGTCTGCGTTCGCAACACTGCCCGCATCAGTGAAGT
>JBBSVN010000007.1:112998-121122 GCA_038046765.1 Microcaldota archaeon
AGTGGGAATTCTACAAACGTGCTACGAGCGATCGAATACGCGAATAAAATTGGAGCAGTAACTTTTGCGCTAACCGCATTTGGCGGAGGAAAAGTAAAAGATATTTCCAAACACAGCATCATCGCAGATACTTATAATATGGAAGTAGCCGAAGCAGTTCACTGGGTAATTAGTGATTTGGTGAAATATTATCTAATCGAGAAGATGAAGAAATAATTCTTCGAGAAAAAAATACTAAACCATACTAAACTTGAGCTTAGGTTTAGTAATGTTTAGTAATTTACAAAGATTCTACAAAACCTTCTTTTACAATAAGTTTATTTATTTAATGTCATACATATAACTATTATATTTCTGTAAATAAATCGTGATAATTATGATCGCATCAAAAACTCCGTTACGCGTTTCATTTTTTGGTGGTGGAACTGATTTTTCTGATTACTACCAAAAAGATTATGGTTGCGTAATAAGTGCTGCCATTGACAAATACGTCTACGTTATGGTCAACAAAAGATTTGATGAGAAAATTCAACTCAATTATCGTATGACTGAAATCGTTGACAATGTTGATCAGATATTTCATCCTACTATTCGAGAAGCAATGAAATTATCTGGTATTCAAGATGGTATTGAATTAAGTAACATGGCAGATTTTCCAGCATACGGTACTGGGTTAGGTTCATCTAGTAGTTTTCTAGTTGGGATGCTTAATGCCTTCTACACTTATAAAAAAACTTCTTTTGATACAGAAAAACTTGCCCGTGATGCGTGCAAAATTGAAATTGAAACTCTTAGAGAACCAATTGGTAAACAAGACCAATACATTGCTGCATATGGTGGATTCAAATTCATAAAATTCAATAAAGACGATACGGTTACTGTAGAAAACATGAATGTAAAACCAGAAACACTAAACGAACTAAAAAAGAATTTGCTATTTTTCTACACAGGTATAAGTCGGGCCTCAAGCAGTGTACTAAGAGAGCAAAAACAAAATATCGATAACAAACAGGAGTTTTTAAATAAAATTCGTGGGATCTGCGAAAAAATGAAAACCGAATTCGAACACGGGCGATTAGATTCTTTTGGTCATATGCTTAATGAAGCCTGGCTCCTTAAGCGCGCACTCGCATCTAATGTTTCAAATTCTGCGATTGACTCATACTATGATAATGCAATCCATGCTGGTGCAGTTGGAGGTAAAGTTCTTGGTGCTGGCGGTGGCGGATTTTTGATGTTCTACACTCCAAAAGACAAACAGAATGCAGTTAGAAAAGCTCTTGGTAGTCTAAGAGAAGTTAATTTTGATTTTCCAGTTGAAGGAAGTAAGATTATTTACGATAGCTAGACTTCTTCTAGTTTTCAAAATTTTCTAAAAATAGTTTAACCTGGTTAACTGTTTTTGAAACAAGGGTTAACTCTTCAACAAATGCCTGTGGATCACGTACCCATGCTGGTAAGTTTAATAGAGTTATTTCTAATCCATCTATGTTTCTTAAGTGTATCTGTTCTAATGTTGTACGTGCATCTAAGTGAAGCATAGCTACAAAATCTGCAATAACCTCGTGTTTTTTAGGTGTATAATTTTCAATTCCTAGTCTTCTTATAAATTCCAAAGCTACCTTGTATTCTAATTCTGGTTTCCCTTGGCTTGAAATTACAATCACTTCCTTGATGTTTATCTCGTCACCATGTTTTACGCTCTCTTCTCTTACTTTATCCATAAGTTTCTTTTTCGCATATTCAAAAGCGCGGGCCAGTTTTTCATCTGTTTGAGTTATTCCACCATTTTTTAATCCTAAATCTAATGGACCAGCATTTCTAAGTTTAGCCTCTATGTTTTCTATTGTAAACGCTTCTTTTAGTGCGTCAACCCACTCTTTTTTTATGTAATCCATAACTGCGTGTCCGGTTAAATTTAATACACTTGGACTTAGGATATTTTCAATTGCACTGCTTACGCCTTTTCCGTTTTCACCTGTAAATTCAATAAGTGCTTCCCATGTTTTTGGGTCCACCCTAAATCTTATTGAAATAAAAAAATCCATTATTTCTGATGTGTCTCCTTTCAATGGAATGTCATTTAAATTAGGTATTCCTAGTTCTGCGGAAGGAGCTAATTTCGATAACGTTTGAATTATTCTTTTGTTTTCATCCGAACGCATTTTATTTATGCTACCTTGGATCTCACAAGCTGACATTAATTGATCTAAGCTTGTATACTCCTTGCCATATAGTATATATCTACTTTCGTTTGTTTGTGCTAAGATTTTATCCATTGTAAAACCGTGTAATTTATGGTATAACGGACCAGTAAAACCTAAGGATCCTATATATTTTGCAATTCTTTTACTTAGCTCTGCCTGAAATACATCCATTGCACTTTCGTAGTTTCCTCCTCTTCCATTTATTTTAGGGTTAAATATTGCAACTAATTCATCTCCCTGGCTTGTTGTTCTTACAAGTTTTAATTTGCCTTTCCAGGCCCTGCTTTCTTCCATATCTTTTGCAGCTTTAAAATAAATAAGTAACCCTAAGTCACCTAGCTCTTTACATAATCTGTTTAATACCCATGTGCTACTTTTGTCAAGTACAGCTACTGCGATTGTGCCATCATTAAAAATTGCCTCACTTTCATTCGTTTTTTTAAATCCATTAAGTGCATTAAATAGTTCACTTGCATCTTTAAATTCTATTTTGGTTCTTGCTTTTTTTAGCATTTTTGCAACAAGTTCTCTGTTTAAACATAAATTCTGCGTTACGCTTACACCATCTGCAAAGTCATTTTCATTTGCTCCAAGTCGAATTATGCCTCGTTTATATTTTCTATAATCTGCTGCGCCTTCTAAATATTCTATTTTAATTTGTGATGGTGTGGCGCTAAGACTTCCTTCTAATAAATTATCCCATTCTCTTATGGTTCTCCGATCTTTTCTAGTATCTCTGTTATGTCCTTGTGTCATTCTATCGTTGTTGACTATGTCAACTAGGGTTCTTCTGGCAACGTCACGAGTTATTCTTTGCATATACTACTTACACATTTAACCCTTTTAAAGTTATCGTTTATGGTACTTACTGATTATTTAGACTAATTCTATTAATAATTGCATTTTAGCATATGTTTTAGCATATGTATATGCCTTAAATTTCTTTTCTTACTAATTCTGGTTATGGAAGACTTCTCAAATAAAAATGTAATTGTAACTGGAGGAGCAGGATTTATTGGAAGTCATGTTGTTGATGCACTTCTGGCTAAAAATGCAAATGTGCTAGTTTTAGATAGCCTGCGAACTGCTCAACCAAAAATTGTTGAGGAGCATAAAAAAAATAAGAATTACAAATTCCAGAAGCTTGATCTTTATGCACAAAGTGAAGAACTTAATCTTGCCCTAAAAGGAATAGATTTTGTATTTCACTATGCTGCCAATGCTGACATCCGGGGCGGAATGATTAATACTCGAATAGATCTAGAACAAAATACGATTGCAACTTACAATGTCTTGGAGGCAATGCGAATTAATGATGTTAAAAAAATTTGCTTTACTTCTTCAGCCGCAGTATATGGTGAGCCTAAAATTATTCCAACACCTGAAGACGTTCCATTAATACAAAATTCGCTTTATGGAGCAAGTAAAATTTCTGGGGAAGCTTTATGTCAGGCGTTTTCTACTTATTATGGTATGCAAAATTACCTTTATAGGTTTGTTTCAATTATTGGTGAGCGCTATCCCCACGGTTGTATATTTGACTTTTACAATAAATTAAAAAAGAATCCCCTGCAATTGGAAATTTTAGGAAACGGAAAACAACAGAAATCATTCCTGTACGTAAAAGATTGTGTTGAAGGTGTTTTAACCGGAATTTCAAAAGGAAAAGAAACGACAAACATTTTCAATCTTGGAAGCGATCATACTATCGAAATAGATCGAATCGCGGACATAGTAATTGAAGAAATGAGTCTAAACAACGTGAATAAAGTTTACACTGGTGGTGAAATTGGCTGGGTGGGAGATCAGAAAATCGTTCATCTGTCAACGGCTAAGATAAAACAACTTGGCTGGAAACCAAAAGTAACTATTGAGGAAGGAACAAGGCGAACTGTCAGGTACCTGTTGGAAAATGGCATATAAAATGAGTTCGTGTTAGGTTTCTGCACTTTTTTATATGTAAAGTGATTTACTAAGTCTATAAAAAAGAACTGCTGGCAATGCCAAAAGAGAAACATTAGTGCATTGCCTTACAAGTATATAATAAGAATCTGCACTTTTTTATATGTAAAGTGATTTACTAAGTCTATACAAAGCTATAAATAAACCCTATACGTGAAAAACATATGCAAAAAGTGTTATTTTTACTATTGATTTCGATTGCATTAGTTTCTCTTGTTACTGCCGAGTTTAATCTTGACCAACTTGATGTTACAATAAAAGATGTCAAAAGCGATGGTAGTGCGAGGGTACGTGAGTCAATACGTTTCTTTATCAATACGCCATATGATACTGCTGTTTATGAAAATGGTTTTAATAAGAACGATCTTTCTTTCTGGGCAAATGCAACCGGCATTAATGATGTACGGCTTCATGTTGATCCGAACAAGGTTGACATTCAGAATTTTAGGATTTTACCTCAGCCTAGAAAATGCAATCCTTTTTTGAATGTTTGCAGGGGGGAATTAATCCTTGACTATACTGTTTATCCTTATTTAAACATAAATAATGATTACATAAATAGTACTGGTCTTTTTAAGACAACTTATGAAAAACCAAGAACAACAAAATATACTCTAAATCCATCCGCTCTTTTATTTAGGACCAGTGATAATGGGGATGTTATACTTGACAATAATGTTTATCTTGTGATTATTTTCCCACAATCAAGTCTTATTTTAGATGTTAACCCCCTTCCATCTGATATTGTCCTTCCTTCAAAACAGTCCTATCTAAAATGGAATAATATTGCACTTGTTAAGTTCTCTACTGTCTTTGAAGTTGAGGAAAGCATTGACAAAGAAGTATCTGAATTCTTTGCAAACGTAATTAAAGGAACACAAAATGCAATAACAGGAAAACATGGGCCTGCGATATTCATAATTGTATCCATATTCGCTGCAACTTATATTTACTTACAATCAATTAAGAAAAAATAATCTAAAATATGTGTGAGCTATATGTACCAAGGAGAAGACAAAATACTTGAATTTGTAAATTTCAAAAAACATGCATCAATCGAAGAAATTGCCAAAGGGACTGATCTTAATCTTGATCATGTTAGAAAAGTTGTTGAAGATCTAAAACAACGTGCAGTTATGCGCACAGAAGAAAAATCTGCTGTTTTTGATAAACTTACAGAAGAAGGTGAAAAATTAAGTAAAACTGAACTCTACGAAGTTAGTCTTTTTAATAAAGTTTATTCATCTGAAAATCATTCAATACTAATTTCACAGTTAAATGAAATAGATAAAAAACTGGGACTTGCAAATGCGAAAAAAATGGGATTTATATCAATCGAAAATGGTAAAATAATTCCTACAAAAACACCAGATGAAGTTAAAGAATATGCTGTATCTGTAGCCAGTACAATGTCTTGCATCTTGAAATCAAACAAAGCTGATAACCAAGAAACTGCACAAATGCTTTTTGATCGAAAGCTTGCAGAACGAACATTTCGTAAAAATATTCTCGTTTATCCCACAGGTAACAAACTCGAAGCTTCTTTGGGTTTTGATATTAATTCCCCTTCATCTGATGCACTTGTTGGAAAAAATCATCCGTTAACTAAAATGATGAAAAAAATAAAATCAACTTTTCTAAACCTAGGGTTTGCAGAGATGGAAAGCCAGTTTATAGAAAGCTCTTTTTGGAATTTTGATGCTCTTTTTCAGCCACAGGATCATCCGGCAAGAGAACTAGCTGATACTTTTTATCTTAATGGGGAAGTAGAACTGCCAGACTCAAAACTTGTTGGGGCAATAAAAAAATCCCATGAAAAAAACTGGAAATACAGTTGGCAAGAAAATGTTGCTAAAAAAATGTTGCTTCGAACCCACACTACGGCCACCAGCGCAAGATATCTGGAAAAACTAAGAGGAAACAGTGAACCAAAAAAATACTTTGCAATAGGCCGTGTTTTTAGGAATGAAGCAACTGATTATTCTCACTTGGCAGAATTTCATCAGGTTGAAGGTATAATTGTCTGGGAAAAAGCAACGTTTAGGCATCTTTTAGGGATATTAAAAGAATTCTATAAACGCCTGGGTTTTGAAAAAATTCGGTTTAGGCCAAGTTATTTTCCATATACTGAGCCGAGCCTTGAAATTGAAATATTTTATGAACCAAAAAATACCTGGCTTGAATTAGGCGGAGCTGGGATTTTTAGACCTGAAGTAAGTATACCATTATGTAACAAGTACCCTGTCTTGGCATGGGGAATAAGTTTAGAACGTCCATTAATGCTTGCGATGGGAATAAAAGACGTAAGGACGATATACAAAAACGATATGGACTTTTTAAAGTCAGCAAGGATATAATATGGAGCTCAAAAATGTTATTTTTGTAATAATCTGTGCTATTTGCCTATTCCTTATTTTTAGTTTTTTGGCATTTAACCCTCCTGCTTCTTTAGTAGAAACTAATTTGGGTTCTGTAAATATTGAGGAACTTGGACAGGCAGGGGATTTTGGCTACGCTGTTTTCTCATCAAGCGGTGCAGTTTCATTACATTTATTGTCATACGATGTGGAACCCAAAAAAGAGGTTTCTATACTCAAGGAAAATGGAATTGCGATGGATAATTTTGATAAATTTACTCTAATTGTAAAAAAACTTGAACAAAGGGGGTTTAAGGTCAATGTTATATCCCCATTTGCAAAAAATAGGAGAGGAATTGTAATTGTCCCAACTGGTGCTATGCCACAGTATATAATTGATGATATCAAATCAAACAATACAAATCAGTCCTTTTTTTATTTAGGTAAAAAAGATCTTATAATTAACAATGGTATAAAAAAGGAAAACTGGTATGAAAACCTTACTTCTATGCAAAGAAACAACATATATATCAATGAAACTACTCTGGATGCATTTTTAGAAAAGAGTGGTGAAGGATTTTTAGAAAATATCTATCAAAATTCATGGCTAGTTACAAATGATATCGAAAGAAATTACAGTTATAATAATATTACTTTTTCTACAATTTCCCTTAACATTAGTAATTCTTCATATTTGAGAATTATATACTCAAATGCAAAAAACCAAAGTTTTAATGATACAATTTACCTTAATAAAAGTACAATAATACAAACTGACCAAGTCTTTCCAAATACATTTTCAACCCTTTCGTTTTTCCTTAATAAAACTACTATTGCTCCAAGAATGGTCATTTATAAAAATGCAAAAGAATTTGATCAGGAACGAATCACAAAAAATATTGGGGAAAGTTTCTACTTAAAGCGATTGAATTTTTCTGAATCTGGAGACTATATCGTACGTGTTTTTGAAGGATATAAAGAACTTGCTAGTGGGGTTGTTCATGTAAAAGATTTAGATATAACTTTAGTTAATTCACAGCCTGACCTTTACACATTTAAGGTCATGGTTGATGGGTCTAAAATTGAAAATGAAAAAGTTCTTGCATCCTTAAATAATTCTACCAAGTCCCAGATTTTCTTTGTATCATCCGGAGAGCTTGTTATCCCTGCAAAATTGCAAAGAGGCCAGAATGTCTTAAATCTACAAATATTTGGTTTAACAAAAATCATTCAGATAAATAATAATTTTGAAGATATTAGTGAAACCTACATAAAATATGGTATTCCGGGATTATTTATTATAATTCTGGTTTATGTAATCGCCCGCTTTGCAAGAAGACCTGTTTATAAACTTAGAATAGGTGAAGGAGCCAAGGAACAAAGAAAAGAAGTTAAGCTTGCTCCTAAGACTGCACTTGATACTATCCTAAAATCAAGAAAAGACCTTGGCTTAGATGGTCCCATAACTTCATCTGAATTTGCAATTGCACTTAAAAAATATATTACGCAAGGAGCTGAAGTTACTGAAGGTAATGTTGAAGAACTTTTAAAAGAATTGGAAAAAGGTGGTAAGATTGAGCATTACCTTGATTATTATC
>JBBSVN010000008.1:0-60576 GCA_038046765.1 Microcaldota archaeon
CTGATAATGTGAATAATTCAGTAAATACTTCAACATATAGGTTTACAATAAGTATTCCAGTATCTGCATCTCGTTCTTCAAGCAGCAGTCCACCAAAAGCATTAACTTCTGAATTTGTGAGTGTATCTGCCAGTGTAGTTTGTCCAAACACATTACATATATCTACCCTGCCGGGAGCAATTGTTGATGTAATACTAACTTCACCATATGAAGGAAATGTTTTAAGTGCAAACGCAGATTCTAGCGGGAAATTAAACTTAGACCTTGTTAAACACGGGACTTACGAAGTTGATGCTAGAAAATCCGGTTATCAGATGCCGCTTCCAACAACGGTTTCTTTTACTTCTGAGTCTTGCCCTACAGTCGAGCTATTATCAAATGAAACTTTACAAAACGAAACATTGCTATTAAACGAAACATCCAACGAAACAAAAATCATTGATAGTTGCGGTAATGGCATTTGTGAATATTCACTTAATGAAAGCAGGACAAGTTGCGATATTGATTGTAATTTCTGTGGAAATAACCTTATAGATATAGGGGAAATATGTGATGGCTCTGATTTAGGTGGACAAACATGCTTTACAAATAGGTACATAGGTGGAGAACTAAGGTGCAAAGATGACTGCTTAGGCTACAATACAGAATTATGTGTCAATTATCCATCCTGCTTAATTATCCATGATAAATACGGTTATGTTGGTGAAAAACGACTTATTAGATTAGTAACTCCAAATGGAGAAAGTTGTGCCAGAGTTGAAGTTAATGTAAAAGATCCAAAGGGGGAAAAATTATCTGCAGTAACTAGTTTAAACGGAGAACTGTTTGCAGAACTAGATACAGTTGGAGTCTATTCAATAACTCTTCCATTTGACCTTACCAAGTATAGCTCAATTCAGGCAATAAACGCTAAACCTTCAGTTGATACATGCGAAATTGTTGCTGATCAAAATGTACTTGTTGGTAAGGCCTTTAAGATAAAACTTCAAAGTAAACAAGGTCCTTGTGTTGATACATTAATAAAAATTACTTACCCTGATAAAAAAACGGTTATAGAAAAAACTTCGGCATCTGGTGAACTTTCAATTATGGCCGCATTAAAGGGAGATTATAAAATACAATTATTATCTTCACATGAAGGCGTGGTTGTTTCAACAAAACAAATAACTGCAATTTCTGAATCAGAATATGCCAAAGTATCTGCTAAATCATCTTTCCTAGAAATTCCAAATGTAGTTCAAGCAGTTTCATCTTTCTACAAATCCCCAAGCGTTGCAAATATTGGTGCAAGCATATTTATTATCCTATTTGCAGTTCTTATTCTGCTACGTGCTGGTATTTTAAAATTTGGCAAAGCAGGTTCTTCAAGGTTTAAAAAATAATGGCAATTAGTCACATTTTCTTTGATATCGACGATACTCTTTTTCCAAGCACATTATTCGCAAAACGAGCAAGGGAGAATGCGGTTAGTGCATTAATCAAATTGGGAGTTAAAAAAGATAAAAAAATACTTTATAACATGCTCATGGATATTGTTCGTGAGAAAGGCTCCAATTATCCTGGTCATTTTGATGATCTATGTATAAAGCTGCAATTAACTCCGATTGCGAAATACATTGCGGGAGCAGTTGGGGCATATCATGAAACTAAACTTTCGATTAAACCCTTTTTTAGTGTACGTACTATATTAAAAAATCTTAAGAAAAACAAATACAAATTATATATTGCTACAAATGGGCTCGCAATAAAGCAATGGGATAAATTAATTCTTATGGGTCTGCATGATTATTTCGAAGATGTTTTTGTAAGCGAGGATCTTGGTGTAGAAAAGAGTTCGGAGTTTTTTAAGTTAGTTACACTTAAATTAAACGTAAAAGCCAAAGACTGCTTAATGGTTGGTGATAAAGAAGAAGCAGATATACTAAGTGCAAAAGAATTTGGTATGCATACTGTTAAATTAGACAATTACCATTCGTCCAAATCAAAAATTAATCTAAAAACTGCAGCAGATTCACTAATTTTCAATATGGTTGAACTTCCTGTAATTATTAAAAAGCTTTAGTGACAAATCTGATAGTATGTTTTCTATTAACAAAAAATTTTTGATTATACTTGGAATAGGGTTTTTACTATTTTTGTTTGGCTGTGCCAGCGTTGGGCCAAAGCAATGTTCCAAAGATACTGAATGTAAAAATTATCAGTTTTGCAACATTGCTGCAAAACAATGCGAACTTAAAGTTAACTCTTGCGAAGTCACTGCTGATTGTAAGGATAATTTGATGTCGTGTAACGTTAAAAATTTCACGTGTGAATTCGAGGCAGGTAAATGCAGGTATGATGCGGATTGTTCAAACTGGCAGATTTGCGGTAATAATAATAGTTGTGTTACAGCGCAAGGGTTTTGTGCAACTAGTGCAGACTGCGATCAAAAAATAAATATCTGTAATCCTCAAACTAATAAATGTAATGTAAGGCCTGGTTTATGTCAGACTAATTTAGACTGTAAAGGATACGAGACATGCTTACAAGACCAAAAGAGATGCGTACTATTACCTAATCGATGCAGTGTTGATAACGATTGTAGTACATTCCAGTCATGCGATGTAAAAACAAACTATTGTAAACCAAAAACCGGATTCTGCAATAACGACTTGGATTGCGGAACTTATGCTACATGCGACAGTAGTCAAAAGTGCGTTGCAAGGCAAGGTTACTGCCTGGCAGATAATGAATGTGCTTACTGGGAATTTTGTGATTCTAAATCTACTAATAAATGTGTCTCAAAGCGTGGAATGTGCAATGTAGATTCTGACTGCTTTAATTATGAATTATGTGATGGTAGTGTGCATATCTGTAAGGCGAAAATCGGGCGATGCAACAGTAATAAAGATTGCGTAACTGGCGAAGTTTGCGATCAGACTAATAATATATGTAAATAGCTTTGAGCTTTGGGCTATTGAGCAATGAGCAACGCACGGATTATTTGTGGCTCAGTGCCTCAGGCGCACTGCACAAGGCTCATTTTAAATTCTTTCTTTCTTATTTCTCTTTATGAAAACTAAATTGTTATTTTTGTTCGGAATTTTGTTTGTTCTTTTTGGAGTAGTTAATGCTACTATTGGCATTACAGTCAATTCACCTGCTAACAATGCAAGATTTAGCCAAGGTCCCTATTCATTTACCTTTGTCGCAACTAATACAAACTTTCAAACTTTTTCATGTGCAACTATGCTAGCAGGTAGAAGCCCAACTGGTTCTTCTTATGGAAATTTTAGGATTAATAATAATAACGCACAAAGCGGAGCTACAACTACTAATTCCGTACCAAGCCTAAACGAAGGATATTACTCCTGGTGGATTAGTTGTAGTAATCCTGATGGTAGCGAAGTAACTAACAGTACTAACTACGACCTAACTATCGATCGAACTGAGCCAAGTATAACTCTAGTTTCTCCAACAGATAGTTTGACACTAACTAATCCTAATACAAATTTCAATTTCATTCCATCCGACAACATTGATAATTCACTTTACTGTTCCCTTTGGATTGATGGAATTCAAAAAGCAGTCAATACTCAAACTCTTTCAAATACTCAAGCAACTTTAAGTCCGCCTTCTATTGCAAATGGCCAACACAGTTGGCATGTAGAATGCTTTGATGATGCTGGAAATGGGGGTAGAAGTCGAACTAATACTTTTGTAATGAATAGTCCACCTGCGCAAATCCCTATGATTTTAACTATTCTTGAGCCTGTACGTGAATACAATACGACTACACGTAACGTTGGTGTCTATTTTAGAATGAATGGGCCATCCTCAACAACTTGTTCTGTATTTACAAATGGTGTAAATACAAATACTGGAACTGCTTCGAATAATATACCTGTTACGATTGGTTTGGGGTTAACTAATCAAGGGAGGTACAGTTATTATGTTGAATGTGCTGATGCTCAAAATAATCGAGCAAGAAGTGAAACTCAATTTATCAATTATGATTCAACTGCGCCTGTTATTTCATTAATTAGTCCAAATAATGGTGCATCTATACTTACTGGTACTACAAGTTTTACTATGACTGCAAGTGATAACGTCTATACTGTATTTAGCTGTTCGCTTAAAATTGACGGCGCAGTTGTGAGTACTTTTGATGTTTCAAATAATACGCTTAAGGATATTCGTTATTCCATCGTAAATGCTAGAAGTAGCTCCTGGCATGTTACATGCACTGATCCTGCTGGTAATATTGGCACTAGTGGAATTAGGACGTTTACATCTACAAATCCGCAGCAACCAGCACCACAACCAACTCCAGGAGGGTACACATTTCTTACTCTTTCATACAGTTTAACTTGCACAAATAATCGAATAACTGTTCTTAGTAATGGTGTCCCTATTGCAAATGCTCATGTAATTGTTTGGGAAGTAAAGCCTGATGGCTCTTATAGCGGTCTTTATGAAGCTGATACTGAACAAGCGGGTGAAGTTCGATTTCCCGGGTGCGGTAAACACATTTTTATTAATGCAACAAAATCTGGGTATAGTACGGTAAGCACGGGGTTAGAATTAATTGCGTGTGGACAGTGTTCTGGTGCAGTTCAAAATCAAAGTCCGACAAATCAAACTCCTGCTAGTTCATGTACTTTGGATAGTGATTGTTCGTTAAATCAGGTTTGTTTAAATCATTCTTGCGTTGCACAAAGTCAACCTACCCCAACACCCGAACCACAGCCAACACCAGAACCAACACCTGTAAAACAGTTGGTACTGCAAACTCCTGCGTCCGCACAAGTAGGTCAAGTTATTGAAGCTAAAGTTGTTTGTGATAACTGCGAAGTTAGAATTACTGATCCCCAAAATCAGACCAAAAAAGAGACTCTTGTAGAATCTGCAATTTATAAAATTTCTATTAAATCTGCTGGATTTTATAAAGTTGAAATCGTAAAAGACGGCGTTGTGCTTAAATCCGCAACAATAACTGCAACTGGAGAACCTAGTATATTCGCGGGCCTTTTAAATAATAATCTTTTAGTTCCAGCGGGCTTAGGTTTGGTTTTGCTTGTTGTTATTGCGGTTGTAGCATATATTTTACTTAAGAAAAAGCCGCCTGCAAAATCCGTACCTGATAGTAAGCCAAGTGTTTAATTTTTCTATTTTTCTTTAATCATTTTTCGTTCATAATTGAATTCTCGTATGTCTCTATCTTTTTGTATTTGTTCCTCATCTTTAAGAACTGAAGCGAAGTAGATTGTAGCTCTCTGTTTTGCACCTGGTTTTATTCCTCTTATCATTAATTGATATTCTGCTTTATAACAAACACTTCTTACTAAATCGTCAATATATATCCCTTCTTTTTGCTTTTCGAGTACCTTGATAAACGGTTTAGAAAATACACCTGTACACGTTTGTTTTTCCTCTTGAGAAACTGCAACTGCCGAATTCGCAGGAATATTTTGCATATAATACCAACCATAACAGCAATCAAAAATCATCATTTTTCTTGCCCGTATATTAGAAACTAAATCGTATAGTTCATTAACTCCAATTTTTCTGTCCTTTAAAACTAGTTCTCCTTTGCTTGATCCATGGCCTAAATACATTAAAAGAAAATAATCACATTCTCTTAATCTGCTAGAATATTCGTACAATTTCTCTGTTAACTGTCTAGAACTTACCTGACCTTTAAGTAGGCCAACTTCAAAACCTCTATGAGTTAAAGTAGCTTTAAGTTCTTCTGCTGTTTGCCGGTCATCAAATAGACTTCCATCAGGGTCTGCAACTATCAACCCTATGTAGTGTGTTTTTTTCTCAATTTCTTTAAATACGAATTCAATAAAATGATCATATTTTTCACTTAATTTAAATGAAACTATATCTCCGTGACTAACTAATGTTGGTCTTCCCGGTTCAATATACTGCTCGTTTATCCTAGTTCCATTTATGCTAAATAAATCAACTATTCCATAACCCGTTTCTTGATGTTCTGGTACTTGGAACAAAACCTGCCTTCTAGATACCCAGGCTGTTACATCTGTAAGACCAAGTTCCAGAGTTCTATTTTCATAAGTTTTTCTTAACTTATCGAATGAGATTGTTCTATTATTTCTCACTCCTTTATTTGAATGATCTTTTCCACTTATTCTCCTTTCCCATATTCCAAATAATTCAGAATCAGAAATATTACTAGCTCTACCAATTACAGTATTCCCGTCCAAGTAGAATTCTCTGTTTGTACTTTTTTGAACTAGCTTCGCGTAGCGCATTATTTATACTATATGTGGTAACATTTATAAATAACTGTAATTGTAATATTAATTCCAAATCTTTATAATTTGCGGTTGTATAATTTATTTATATAAGAAAAATATTCGGTGTGTACATCATGAAAGCAGTCATATTCGCAGGAGGATCTGGATCACGACTTAAGCCTTTAACTAATACTCGCCCAAAAGTTATGCTGCAAGCAGCTGGAAAACCAATTCTTTATTATGTATTAAAAATTGTAAAAGACGCTGGAATTAATGAAGCAGTAATCGTAGTCCGAGACATGAAAGAACAAATAATTTCCTATTTTTCTGACCTAAATGTGCAAAAACAACTTGGCATGAAACTAGAATTCGTTGATCAAGGTAAAGACTATGGAACTGCTAAAGCACTCCTAGCTGCAGAGTCAAAAATTAACTCTACATTCGTTGCATTAGCTGCGGATTTAGTAGAACCAAGTGCGATAAAAGCAGTAATTAAAGCGCATAATCCAAAGAAATCTGAATCTACAATGTGCTTAACTAAAGTAAAAGAACCAAAGCGTTATGGGGTAATTGAACTAGATAAAGAAAACAAAGTAATTGGTTTAGAAGAAAAACCAGAAAAACCTAAAAGCGATTTAGTAAATATTTCTGTTTATTGTTTTGAACCTACAATATTTGCAAAACTGAAAAAAATTAAACCTAGCTCGCGCGGGGAATATGAAATAACCGAGTGTCTAATTGGTTCAACTGGAGTAATCTATTCGGGTTACTGGCTAGATATCGCTTACCCTTGGGATTTATTTGACGCAAATGAATATTTACTCTCGCAAATGGATGGAATTGAGAATGGCGAAATAGAAAATTCGACTATTAAGGGTAAAGTAATTTTAGAAAAAGGAGCAAAACTAATTAATAGTTATGTTGAAGGCTTTTCGTACATTAGCGAAGGCTGTGAAATTTCTAATGTTAATTTACGTGGCATAAATAGCTTTGGAAAAAATTGTCATATTGGCGGTTTTACTAATATAAAAAATAGTATTCTATTTGATAATGTAAATGCAAAACATCTTACTTATATCGGAGATAGCATAATTGGAGAAGGAGTTAATTTTGGATCTGGTACTCAAACTGCAAATTTAAGGTTTGACGAAGACTCAATAAACGTTGAAACAGAAAAGGGTTGGGTCAATACCAAGAAGAAAAAATTAGGCGCAATAATTGGCGATAATGTAAAATTTGGAGTTAATGTATGTATCATGCCAGGTAAAATAATCGGTGAAAACTGCTGGATCGGAACGGTTGTAATAAATAAGAATATTAAACCGAATACGCATGTTTATTTGAAACAGGAATTAAACGAGTACATGGAGAAAAAGAAAGAAAAATAAAAAGTAATTTTTCGAGCGTGAATTATTGCACCTTATAATCGGAATTGACCCCGGAATAAATGTTGGTTACGCTGCACTTAATTTAGATGGAAAATTAATTACTTGCGGTTGTGTTAGAGATGCAAATGAAGAAGATATTGTAAAATTAATCTCCCGATTTGGTATTCCATCTATAACTGGTTCGGATGTAACGCCCCCGCCTAATTTTGTTTCCAAAATCGCTGCGCGTTTTAATGTTAAAGTAATTTTTCCTAAAGAAAGCATGCAAACTGATCAAAAGAAAAAAATTGCAAAAAATATATCTGACCCCCATACAAGAGATGCATATTCAGCTGCAGTTAAAGCATATCGATTTTATGCTAATCGTTTACGACAAATTGACAAGTTAGAAACGAATCTGGATAAGGATAAATTAAAACATGCGATAATTCAAGGGATTCCTATCGGACAAATTATAAAAACAGGAAATTATAAAATTGAAAAAGAAAGAAATAGGACATAAGAATTCTAAATCTAAAATCATGGTTGTTGTTCGCTAACTAGAAAGTCGATGATTAATTTATATCCGATAAGTTGTCCAAATAAATTTTCGTCTCCTTCCATAGCTCCGTACTTCGTATATAATCTCTGGGCGCATGCTAAAGGGGTCTCTTCGATATTGATTCCTAGTTTACCTGTTACTGGTTCTTTATTTGTTACTGTTTTATCTAGTTTAGGATTACTCCATAATAATTTAAATGCTTCAAAGTCGCCCATCATGATTGCCAGAAATATGGCGGGAGTCCCAGGTAATTTTACTCTCTTTCCATTCCCCATATCTATAGTTGATCCTGCTTTATTTGTTGCGTTGACATCCGCTCCTTGCCTAATTGCATCAGTAATTACCTCTAAGTGTGATTCAGTTTTACTGGGGTTTAATAGTGCACTTAAAAGAACGTTGTTGGGGGTTAATGCCATTTTCCATCTAATCGAATCTATTATTGGAGTTATCATAACTGGTTCTGTTTTGGGTGGTATATTCCATCTAGCTTGGCCTGTTTTAGGTTCACTTATTCCGCTACCATTACCATTTCTTGGTACTGGCATATCCTTTGCAATCACAACTGTCAATATTTTCACCTTATAAGAATTATTTTAATCCAATTTCTATTTACAAAATATGTTTACAAATCCTTATAAATATACCCTTTGCAACATAATTTCTAATAGCTCAATAACAATTGTCGCTATAAGCTAATATTTATAATTTAACACATTCTAATTGTTATTATACTTTATTAGTGTTAATCAGCTCGTGAGCTTATGGAAAAAGGACAAGATTATAAAATTAAAAAACTAGAAAAAGGGCCCCTTCAGAGGTTCAAGAATCAAAACTTACTACTTAAAAAATTTGGTGAATTCGGTTTACAAATATATAAAGTAATGACTGGCAAGCGTACTGTAAGAGAACTTCAAAAGGACCTGGACATCGAAGAAGACCGTTTTGATTCAGTGATGGAATATATGGAAGAAGCAGGTATGGTTGAACTTACAATCGTTGAATCTGAAGTAGAAGACGTAAAATCAACTAAAACAAAATCCAAACAAAAAGAAGAAGCTCATGAAGAACCAGAAGAAATAGAAGAACCACTATCTAGACTCAAAAAGAAAGAAATCGAAGAATCTCAAGAGGAAATCGAACCAGAAACTACAGAGGAAACTAGAAACGAGATAGAACCTGAAGAATCAAAAGAAGAATTAACAGAGAAAGAAATTGAGCCTGAATCTTCAGAGGAAATTGAAATTGAAAAACCCGTTCCAAAGAAAAAGAAAGATCTGTTTGAAGAAATTGAAATAAAACCAGAAGATGTTGAGATAAAACCTGAAAATGAAGACGAACAGGAAGCTCAAGAAGAACCAGCTAAAGAAGAGGTTGAAATAGAGCCTCAGATAAATGAAGAAGAAATTTCCATTGAAACAGAGCAGGAAGAGAAAAAAGAAGAATCAGTTGAAAAAGAGGAAGAACAAGAAGAAGAGCTTAAAATCGAAGCAGAAGAAGATATTGCTCCAGAACAGGAAGAAGAAAAAGCAGAGGAGATTAGCCCTGTTGAGAGAATAATCAAAGATAAATATGGCGAAATCGGGATTAAAGTTTATGCCTTAATTGATGGTCAAAAAACTGCAGAAGAAATTATGAATGAAACTGGTCTAAGTGAAAGTAAATTAGTTGAAATTTTAGATTTTCTAGATGAACAGGGAATAATTAAGCTAGAATATCCTGGTTCTAAAGACAAGGATAAAGAAAAGAAATCCTTTGTTAGTCCACAAAGTGAAGATGAGTCTGAGTTTAAACCAATTATAGAAGAGGGTGCCGAATCAGATTCAATTTCAAAAGACATCTCTCCAGTTGAAGTTCCGATAAAAACTTCCACAGATATCATTAAAAGTGTCAAATTAAAAGCAAAAGTAGTTCTAAAGTTTGGGGATAAGGGGAGTAAAATAATTGATGAAGCTGACGGTAAAAAAGACGTTATCGACATTGCATTAAAACTTGATATTCCACTTTACACTGTTTATGATATAATAAAATACTTAAGTGCTGAAGGAGGTATTTTACTTAAGCCTCTAACTAGAGCAGAACTTAAGAAAAAATACGGAGATGATGCATTCTCAATATATAAAAAATATGGTCGAGAAGGAGTTATGCTATATGAGTTAATTGGAAAAGAACTTTCAATAAAGCAAATGGCAGAACGGGTTACAAAAGACAAGCCAAAAGTAGTTGAAATATTTATATTTATTCATCAGGTTCTTGGAACTGAACTCCCAATTGATCAGGAAATGTTAACTAGACAACTTGATTCCTAGTCATCTCTGCCTAAAAGTTCGTATCTTTTTCTTATAAATATGTCTACTACAGCATCTACTTGACCTTCTGTAAATGGTAATCGTTCAAACATTTCGCCTAGATGGCTGTATGTAGAATGAGTTCTTACAAGTCTTCCTGGTATCTCTACTATTTCGAAATTAAGATAGTTCTTTTCTCTTTCAACTACCATTTCTAAAAGAATCTTCCTCATTTCTTCAAAATTCATTCTTAAATCTTCTTCAACTTTTTTTACATATTCACTTTCTAAACTATCATTTTGCATTCCTACAACTGCTCGTTTAAGTGCATCTCTTCCATATACTAATCGCTGACCTTTTACTGTTTGGAATCCCGATAAAAGTCTTCCTATGTCACTTCTTACATTTCCTATGTTGTTAAAAGCTTCTTCGCTAGACGCATGGATTTCTAATGTATGGTTTCCCATCGCAATAAGTAAACGTGCTTTAAGGTCTAAAATATTAATAATTAAATCTAGCTCTTTCTTTTCTTGATCTGTTTTTGGAGAAGGAACATCTGCTACCATATTCGTCAATTGTTTGGAATCGGGCGTTTTTTCTTTTAGTGTTGAAAAACCCAATCGTCTTATTTTTACTCCTACTTCTTTTAAAAAAGGCAAAACCGCAGCATGTTCGCTACTGTGTGGTGCACAAAGCAAAAATCCACTAGTTCTAATTTTTTGAATCATAATTAGTTTAGCACATAACTCCTTATAAACCTTTCTTTTACATAAAAAGCAACATTAATTTATCCTGCTTAAACTAATTCTTTCTAGTCTCTTCTGGTCTACTTCTTTCTCCTTAAAAACTTCTTCTTTCGCTTCAAGCTTATTAAGTATTTGGTCTTTATCTTCTTCTTTGTTAAAAATAATCAAAATGGCTTCCTTTTCTGTTGGCTTTATCGTTGCCATTGCGCTTTTTATATCTTTTTTTCCGCTTAACCAGAGTAAAAATTCGAGTTTCGAATCTTTTGCAATGTTCGTCTTTTCTTTAAATGATTTTTTGGTTAGGTAATCTGCAAGTTCAATTTCCTTAGTCGAATGAACTAAACCTATATTAACAAGAACTGCGTTAAAACTAGTAATTGCCTTTATTGCATCATCAATAGGCATCTTTAGGTTAATTTTTAAGATAAGCATAATATTTATAAACAGTAATAGTTATAAAAACTATACCGTAGTAATTAATATTCTACTTATTGTAAAGTAGTATTTTGTAAGGTGTTTATACAATGCAACAATATCACGAATCTAATTCAAGGAAAAAAGTAAGTTCTGGAACTGGCGGTATGAGAAGAAAAAACCGAGATAAGAAATTATCTCATGTTGGTGGAGTGCCAACTTTAACAAAAGTTGCAACTAAATCTGTTATAGACCAGTTAAGAACTAGGGGCGGAAGTGACAAGGCAAAACTTAAACGAGCTGCATTTGCAAACGTAAGAGATAAAACTGGCAAAATTGTCAAGACGAAGATATTGTCTGTTGCACACAGTGCAATTCAAGATTATATTCGAGCGAACATTATCACTAAAGGTTGCGTGCTTAATACTGAGTTAGGAGAAGTTATTGTAACTAACCGAGTTGGCCAAGATGCAGTTGTTAATGGCGTATTAAAAACTAAATAACCTATTTATCTTTTTTTAATTTTCTCCATTTAATTCTTGTTTTTCATTTAATCCCTAATCAACCATCATCTTTTTCTAAATAAGAAAGTATTGCCCATATTGGAAGTAATGAAGCTCCAAGCGTAAAGAGTAATATTCCAAATACATAAAATATACTTACCAAAAATTCGAGAATGCCGTTTAATGAGAAAGAAGATAATGCAAAAGAATAAATTTTAAATTTATCTAGCATTGTAACTAATAACGCTCCGACAATTCCGGCAGTAATATTTTCCATCAGTCTTTGTAATCGTCCTTTATCTTCTTTATTATATTTTTTTATTAAGTAAATTCCTGTAAATGCTAAAATAATTGTTATCCAAATGAAGAGTGCCCAAACAATGAATTCCTTTATGAAGTTTAATTCTGATGGTACAAATACATAAAAAAAGACCAGTGCGAATATGCCAAGTAAGAAAATTAACGTCATCTTCTTAATGTTGATTGGTTTATTCTTGCTTGTTTTCGCATTTTTTACCTTCATAGATTTATCAAATACACTTAAATTAATAAGTTTATCTTAGTTTTGGTTTAGTCAAGCTAACTAAAACAGTAAATCCGTAAATAAATAAAAACCGTTTTATTATGTTCGTTCAATCTTATTTGTACTCGTAATTATTGACTTAGTATAAACTTATTTAATGCAGGGGTGGCGGAGTCAAAGTTCCGGGTTTTTGAGTTCCGGGTTTTGTATCGCAACGGTCAAACGTGCTGGATTCAGGAGGCTTTTTGGTTTAACCAATTACTTTGAAAAGTTCAGTGCCTTAGCGGCTACGCAGGTTCGATCCCTGCCCCCTGCAAATAATGCCTATTTTTAACCTGTGTCAAAATAATTATATTATGAAATCAACAATCGAAAAGTTATCTCCTATAATCGGTTTACTTATACTTGGGATTTTCCTTCTCTTATCAATCTTCGTTATTCGAACGAGCGTTTTTGGCGAAGTTGAGGGAGAAAAACACATATACTTTGAAATTGTATTCTTGCTCCTTTTAGCAGTTGCAGGTGAATTAGTTGTTGCATATACTAAACAGCCATCAGTTATGATTTTGATGGTTCTAGGAATTTTTATGAGTTCAAGTTTTCTGGATCTTTCTTGGAATATTCTAACCTCATTAAATCTTCCATTTAAAATACCTGCAAATCCCCCAGATATACTAAGACTAGAAAATGTTCTAACTGTGTTTGCGCAATTGGGTGCGGTTATTTTATTATTTAAAGTTGGAATGCATAACAAAATCGAGCGTATCTTTGCATTTGATAATTTAATTGTTGCAATCGCAGGAATTGTTTTGCCTTTTGCTGTTGGATATTTATACGCAAGTTACGTTGGAGGAAGTTTTGCGTATTCTATGTTCGTGGCAGCCGCCTTAACTGCTACATCTGTAGGAGTAACAGTCGCAATTTTAAAAGAATTCAAACTATTAAATGAACGATTCGCAGAAATAATTATTGGGGCTGCTGTTTTAGATGATATTCTAGGCCTCTTGGTATTATCTTTTGTAATCAATGTTACAAGTGCCACTGGAAGCGAATCAATACTCGCATCGATAATTTTAACTCTAATTACTGCCGTCGTGTTTCTTTTTGGTAGCGTCTTAGCTGGAAATTACTTTGTCAAATATTTAGATCAAAAAGAAATGAGTCCAAAAATATTCATGCTGATCTTGGCATTTGTACTCTTCTACGCTTATTTTGCAGAATTTATTAAATTGTCTGCGATCGTTGGCGCATTTATGGCCGGAATTATATTAAATAAAAGTAAACATCACGGTGAGATTGAAGAAAAAACATATGGATTAGAAATGCTGTTTATGCCGATTTTTTTCATTTCCTTAGGTACTCTTATGGACATTAATGCACTCGCTACTTTTCTAGTTCCGATCCTGATTTTATCTTTTCTAGCTATTCTAACTAAGGTTATTGGCTGTGGTCTTGCTGCAATATTCGCAAAATTAAAATCATTAGAAGCTGCAATCGTTGGTTTTGGTATGTCTCCAAGAGGTGAAGTTGCGCTTATAGTTGCTTCCATCGGGTTGACAACAAAAATTCTAAACGCTTCAGAATACTCAATAATTGCGTCCATGGCACTACTAACTACATTAGTTACTCCTCCAATATTGCAAGTTTTAATTCGCAAGATCGAAAAAAGGACTAGCGGTTAAAAAATGATTTGAAAAACCCTCTCCTGCAAACTATTTTCTTAATGTAAAAACAAATATTATTTTTCTAAGTTTGCCTTCCGGGTTGCCCAAAAGGGACAATAAGTGAGTTACTTTTTTCCACTTTGCAATCGTTTGTCTTTACGCCAAGAAAATCTTAAGTCGCTTAAGCAAATATACTAAGACAGAAAAGTTTTCCAGAGAACTTTGTTCTCGATCCCTTCAAATTCAAAGAATTTGCAGATCTTTAGAACGAACCGTCGTTCTAAAGTATTAGAAAAGCCCTTCTGGCCTTTTCTAAATCGGCATTACTTATTTGATTCAGTATAATGCCGTTTTCGTGACACTAGTTTTTATTTGTCCTGACTTGCAATATATCTATGACACTATTGATGCTTAGAAAACCTTCACCAAAATCAATGACTTTAGAAACGCACATGCGTTTTGCTTCCAGAACAAATCATTCGGGGGTTCATTTGGAAGTTTACCGGACGCATGATGATAAACTTGTTGAAACGATGACCTGTTCTGGGGAAGATTATCAAAATCGAACTTTAGTATCTATAACTAATCAGATCGGTTGTCCAGTTCGATGTGATTTTTGCAAGGTAAGTGAATTATCCTTAGTTAGAAATATTACTGTTGCCGAGTATCTGCAACAAGTAGCGGGAGTTGTTCAAAATATCAATGGCGTTCCGTGGTTTAATCCGGCATGGCCAGTTAAGGTTTCATTTGGAAGGGCAGGAGAACCTCTGTTAAATGCAAATACCATGGAAGCCGTATTCGCGCTAGCAGAATTATATCGTAATGCCTTTCAGCTTTTTTCTGTTATGCCCGGTTCGCCTACGACAAATAAGTTACTTGAGGCCATTATGCAGTTTGTTTCAACTTATGAAAATACCTTTCAATTAAATGTTTCAATGCATACAACTGATGAAAATAAACGAAGGCTAATTATGCCTAAAGGAAAATTAATGTCGTTTGAAGAAATTGGCAGATTTGGTGAACTTTGGCATAAAGCTAATCCCAAAAGAAAAATTGACCTGTCATTTATTCTAATGGAAGACGTTGTAGTAGATTTTCGAGCAATAAGAGATATTTTTGACCCGCGGTTTTTTACAATTAGGCTTGCGTATTACCTGCCAAGTTCCGCTCAAACCGCATTACGACATCCTTCTTCAGATGATTCTAGGCTAGTTCAAAAAGCGCAAGAAGCTAGGGACCTAGGATATTCTTGTATTGAAGCTAGAGCTGGTCCAATTGAACGAATATGGGATTCTAGACCTTACAGTGGATTTAGGATGCTAAGGGATGATTATTCGCTATAAAAACTCTAAAAAAATAAAATAAAAAAATCCAGAGAAGAGGAATGCCCTTCTCTAGCTTTTCATCTGCGGATGAAAAAGAAAATTAATCGTCAAATTATTTAACAATTAAAGTAGCCTGAATATCTGGATGTGCTCCTCCGGTTGTTGCTTTCCAGGAGTTTGTAGGTTCATCACAGGTTTTACAGTAAATTTTAAAAGTTCCAGTTTTATCTGCTGTAAATTGTATTTTTACTGGATTACTCTTATCCTCGCTTTTTACTACCTGATTAACTCCATATTCATCAATCGTAATTCCGTGCCCATGCCAGCTTGTTCCTGGTTCAGTTACTGCTAAAAATCTTACAACATCTCCCTTGTTTACGGTGAATGCTTTTGGATTATAACCTGAATCGTGTCCAATTGTTACCTTGAATTCTTTTGCGGTATCAGTTGCTGTGCTTGGAGCTACTGCCGTACTTTGCGTTCCTGTTTGTGTTGTTGGTGTACTTCCTGCGCAACCAAATAGTAATAAAGCAAATACTAAACCTAATACGATAAATAATTTCATTTAATTTTTCACCTTCTTATAAATTTTATTTTATTTTTTTAATAGAATACGTTTAATCTGCTCGCAAGGTATAAAAACATGCTTTTGGTGAAGAAAAATTCTCGAGAATTTTTAGAACGTTATTTTTTTTATTTTTTAAACATAAATTTCTCTTTCCGGTTGTATATTTGGCAATCCCAACAATTTCCAATTAGACAAAATCCTTTCAATTTCGATTAACTCGAATTCTGTTAAATAAGCTCGTAGCTGGTATCTATGACAATTACTTGGTAACCTTAGTTCTGGTTGATCACCAAAAGGTATGTGGTTCATGTTGTGGATAATTCCTAAAGTCATTACAAGGTCATTAAAATATTGATAAAGTGGACCGGAAGGTTCAACTGTATTTTTAAGTATTTCTCTTATGACTAATTCAACTGCATCCAGACTTCGATTAAGACCAAGAACAGTATTTATTTCTAATAAATCGTAAACAGGTAATCCATACTCCTGCATTAAGCCTGGATTTAGATGTACTAAAATTGTATGTGCCTCAAGTTCATGGATTGTTTTTGGTTCGGACCACGGAATAGTTAACCGTTTAAGGGTTACCTCACGATAAAATGATTTTAGTACTGCGTCTATTCTCTCTCGGAGTTCTTTTGGAATTTGTGTTCTTAAATCAGACCATTCAGGCGGCCTTTGTCTTAAATTTTTCCTAAGTTCATCTACATTAAGTAAGCTGGTTGCAGAAAAGATTTGAACAACGTTTCCCTGTTGTTTAAAATAAAATCTCCACTGCTGTCGTTCTGAATCCGTGCGTTCACTAAATTCCGTTACATTCTCTGGTTTTTTTCCAGGTAGTCTAGCTTTTATCTGATATTGCATAAATAATTATTTTAGGCAACATATTAAAAAGAAGTGTCACGTTAATACTTAAGGTTTATACTGTTGATAGTAAACTTTTGATTTACTCATAATCACAACCTTTAAAAAGTCTTTTACATATAATAACATTATGAAAAACATGTTAAAATTGTTTGGAATTTTGGTTTTAGTACTTATTTTATCTACAGTTTCATTTGCTGCAAAATCTTCTGAATATATCTATGGAAGATCTATGGATATTCCAGTCGCAGTAAATAATGGACTACCCTATTGGCATGGTTGGGCAAACGTTGACGGATGGGTCAACATGTACGAAATAGTTCAGATAAGCCCAGGCAACTACAAAGGAATTTTAGTAGAAACAAAAAGATCCTTAGGAAATTCTGGAGCAAATTTTAGAATAAGGGAAGGTCAGATAATTAATTTTATTGGCTTTACTAGTCAGGCAAAAGCACAAGGTGCAACTAGCTGGACATTTGATACTCCACCATATAAAAACTTTGGTTATTCTCCGGTTGCTGGTTTTCCAAATGCAATTTGTCAGATAAACTATGGTAATTCTAATGAAATGTTAAGGTCAAGTGTTGACAATTCATATTCCTGTGCTACTTCAATGAGTTCAATTAATGGCGATTTTGTAAGGACAAATTGGAATGTTAATACGAATCATTTGAATTAAATATATTTTTGGTGATTACTAATGAATTTAAAACAATTATTTTCTAGTAAAAAAGTAGAAGTAATAGAAAGCAGAGCTAAACCAAAGCAAATAGAACCCTTAACCGATTCCCCTCTCAAATCAAGAGTTGGTACTTTAGGCCGTGTAGTTGCTGCAGCATTAACTTTTGCCTGTACTGAAAATACTTACATTTATGGAAACGTAGACGCAGGAGTTGATTCAAAACCTGCACAAATGGATGCGACTACAAATCAAGATAGAGCACAAAATCCAGATGCGTCACAATCTCCTGTTTGTCCAAATAATGGTCCAGCCATACCATGTAATTTATCTGTATCTGGAACAATTAATCTGACCGAATCAATTTCATTTGCAACTTCTGATGGAAGAAGTTTTAGTTTAAGGCTTGATGATTTAGAAGCGCTTCTTAATACAAAATCAGCAATTGTATCTATTTTAGATAATGATTGCTTGGTTGTGAAACAAGCAGTTATCGCTGAAGGTGCTACGATTTCGTTTAATGTTGGTCAATCGAATTTTAACATTACGGCAGATCAAATTGCAATAGGTTATAGCTTTGCTTCAAAATGGGCAACTTTAACTATAACTAATATCTGTTCTTCCGTTGATGGTGGTTTATCTAACGATGCGGGTACTGACCGTGTCGCTTCTGGAGATGCTACACCAGACGCTGGAAGAACTTGTACTCCCAACCCACCTGCGCCAGCAATGTGTAGTTCGGTTTCAGGAATTATAAGTCGTGGAGAATCCATAATTTACACTACTTCGAATTTAGTACCTGTAGCAATTCAACTCGATGACTTAGTTATCTCTCCATCTTCAATATCTGCGGCATTATCTATTCTGGATCGAGATTGCGCGATTATAAGAAGGTTACTTATCCCAGGAGGTCAAACCGCAAATGTTTGGGTTAGCGGTTCCCAACTTAGTGTTACCGCAAATCGTCTAGCTCCAGGATATACTTTTAATGCAGTATGGGCTGACTTAACAGTTTCTGATGTTTGTTCTTCAGATGCAGGAACAGATTAAATTTTTTTCTTCTTATTCTTTTTAATATTCCATAGCTAAATCTCTAAGCCTTATCCTGTTTCCCCCAATAATAAAATCTTCATTAACGCCTAGATATTGAGTATAGTTAATTCTACCAACACGTAATTCGATAGCTGCAGTTGCCCCTGAATTACTTCTTGCTGGAGCTACCTGCAATATTTCTACTTCCTGCCCTCCAATTCTTTTTGGAACTCCTGGCATGGCCTTTGTTAAACCAGTTACTGCATTTGTAGAGTCGCTACTTTGGAAAATTGCGCCATACTTTGTTTCGCCCATTGGTTCAGATAAATCTGCAACAGTAACGCGTATATTCCCCCAGGAAACTGTGCTTCCAACCTGAACTAAACCTAGACTTCTTCCAGTTACTTGCCCGTTTCTTTTTAGGTTAATATGCAAATCTGCACCATTCATCATGTTAAAAGTAGTCCCTGCAAAAGTCCGGAGTGCAGTTACTTCTATTGAATCTCCGCCTGGTAATCTTATTGTTTCAGAATTATTTAGTCCGGGTTTTACTATTGCAATTCGGGTACCTAAAATCGGATCTTCTATTTTTAATATCGCATGCGAAACATCGCTTCTGTTTTGAGGCTCTGAAATATCAAGTAATTCGACAGATACTCCCTGCCCTCTTAAGGTTAATTCATTTCCGAGGTTAAGTACGCCTCGTGAACTAGCTTCTGTAGCGCGATTTCTGGTTATAGTTACACTAAGATTTGCTCCAAGTGCATTCCCGCGATATCCGTTTATTACTTCTTCTCCGCTTACTTTTATTTCCCTACCGTCATGAAGTTTTATTTTTACATCTCCGCCTTCGTAAACCTGCCGATAATTTATTCCCTCCGGAGTTCGGATTGCGATTATTGCCATGTGCCTTTTTTCAGTCTGATGGAGTTCGTTAATCGGATCTTCTGTTCTTACTGGTAAAACTGAACTTTTTTCCTTAAATCCTGGAGCTGCCATAGTAATATCACCAACGTAATTGGGGGGGGGGCAAAGTTTATAACTGTTTTGTGTTCTTGAGGTTTTTTAGGTAGTTTTATCGAAGGAACGTGAAATATTTAAAGAACCTTTGATAAATCTTATTAGGTGTAATTAATGGAAACAGTAACTGTTCAAAAACAAGTTTTTCAAAATTTCGTTGTGGACCTAGAGAAATTACCCACAGATTTTGAAAAGATGCTTGACTATTAATTAGAAATGGAAACCCAAAAAAGACTTTCTGAGGCTAAAGAAGGAGAAATTAAAATGTTAGATGATACAGATCATAAAAAACCAGTTAAATAATTTTATTTTCTTTTTCTTTCTTAAACTCCTTCTATCTCCTTATCAATCAACTTCGCTAATTCTCTCATTCTTCGCATTTGCCTGAGCATATCGTTTTCTAATTCTTCCATCGTCCGGTCTAAACTTGTACTTCTTAAAAAATAGTATTTTCCTTGTTTTCTTACAACTCCGGATTGAATAAAAATATTAAGATGATAGACAATTGCGCCTTGCGTTACATGTTCTTTTTCCATGATTTCACGAGTTGAAACTCCCTCCTGATCCTTAGTCGCTTTAAGCAATTCTTTAAATATTTGGGCTGCTAAATCATTTTCACCTTGGGCAAGGCCAAGACACTCGCAAATCCATTCTATTTGTTTTTCCATGTTATTTTGGTCAGTTGGAGGGGTGACGTCACGTATTGCAATCTCTGCAATTACTCGTGGTTTTTGCTTTTTTATTTGTAATTCGCTAGTCATATGCAGTAATAAGCGTACGATAGGTTTAAAAATATTTCGAAATATTTAACATATCGTTCAAAATTTTAATGATTTGTTAAAATTTTAAACAAAGTTAAAAAAAGTTAAAATTAAAGAAAATTCAAAATGAGGTGTTTAGTATGGCATTGCCGATGCTACGAAGACCAGTAAGTTTAATGGATGAATTAGAAAGAATGCAAAGAGAGATGGATGAGATATTCGAAATCCTGCCTAGAACCAAAGATCCATTAATGCTTCAAAGTAAGTTTATGAGTTCAATGTTTAAGCCACCTTTGATGGATTTAGAAGAAAAAGATAATTTATACATAATCAAAGCCGAAATGCCTGGCTTAGATAAAAATGATATTAAGATCGAAGCCGAGCAAAATATGCTTACAATCACGGGGGAAAGAAAAGAAGCAAAGGAAGAAAAACAAAAAGATTCTTTCTACTCGGAGCGAAGCTACAATGGATATAGACGAACAATTCAATTGCCATCTGGGATAAATCCAGAAAAGATTGATGCCGAATACAAAAATGGTTTACTCACTCTTACTATGGAAAAAATGTTTTCTTCAAAGAAAAAAGAAATTACACCCAGGTAAATTTTTGTAACTCAATGAGGTTTTCACATGTCCGACGATGATAAAAAACAGGAAAAAGTCTTGGAAGAAACAATAAACGAAATAAATAAAGAGGATAAAATCTTCGAAGAACTTGGAACAGAGCAAGTAAAAGAAGAATTCAAAAAGGATGACACCAAACAAATGGAAAACCTACTCAAAAGAGTTCACGCAGACTTTGAAAACTACAAAAAATATGTTGAAAAAGAAAAGCAAGAGCTCTTTGTACGTGCCAACTCGGGGTTAGTACAAAGGCTTTTGCCAATAGTTGATGAATTTGAAATCACGGCAGAATATGCAAAAAAATCATCTGATGAAAATATGAAAAAAGGAATCGAATTACTCTATAAAAATTTCCTTAGTTCGCTGGTTAAAGAAGGGCTTAAAGAGTTTGGTGCAATAGGGGACAAATTTGATCCATATTTACATGAAGCAATAAAGCATGAAGAAACAGATGTTGAAGAAGGAAAAATTTGTGATGTATTAAAGAAAGGCTACGAATTTAAAGGGCAGGTAATACGGCACGCAATTGTAGCTGTAAGTAAGGGTAACGTAAAATAAGTAATTGAATTGAGGAGATTTTATGAACGAAATACAGATTCAAATAAATATTGAAGATGGCGTATGCGAATGCGGTGATAATATTGTTGAAACGGATGTTAATGTCCATTTTGAAACAAAACATCATCAAGATTATCTTACACTTAAAAGTTCAATCGCAAGAGGATTAGCGACTGCAGTTCAAGTCGGAATTGCATCATAAAAAAAGGCGATACTTATGGAAACAATAATGGAAACTAAAAAAATAAAATATGCTTTGGGAATGCAGGCTTTAAAATTAAAGAAACCTGCATCTGAATCATTAATATATAATTATTTTGGGGACGAAACCCATAAAACCGTCGCAATTTCTATGACTATAATTTCTCATGGATTTTTCGAGATATGTTAAACAAAAAATTTATGCTAAAAATAGAGGTGTATTATAATGACAAAAATAATCGGAATTGATTTAGGAACTTCAAACTCAGCAGCAGCAGTAATGCAAGGAGGACGACCTGCAATCGTACCAAGCGCTGAAGGAATTACACAATACGGAAAAGCATTCCCAAGTTATGTTGCAATAACAAAAGACGGGCAAAGAATTTTAGGTGAACCTGCAAGGCGTCAAGCAGTAACAAATCCAGAAGGAACAGTTAGTGCATTTAAGAGAAAAATGGGAACTGATTTTAAATATAATATTTTTGGTAAAGAATACAAACCACAGGAATTAAGTGCAATGCTTTTACAAAAAATAAAAAATGATGCCGAGAAATTCTTAGGCGAAAGCGTTACAAAAGCAGTCATTACTGTTCCCGCATATTTTGATGATAATCAAAGACAAGCTACAAAAGATGCTGGTGAGATTGCCGGCTTAGAGGTAGTTCGATTAGTTAACGAGCCAACTGCCGCGTGTCTGGCTTATGGATTAGATAAAGTCGGAAAAGATATGAAAATCTTAGTATTTGACTTGGGTGGAGGAACCTTAGATGTTACTATCATGGATTTTGGAGGCGGGGTCTTTGAAGTAAAGGCAACAAGCGGGGATACTCAATTAGGAGGAACTGATATGGATAAAGTAATCGGTGATTTTCTAGTTGACCAGTTTAGAAAAGAAACTGGGTTTGATGTTGCAAAAGATCCTCAGGCGATGCAGCGATTAAAGCAGGCTGCAGAAATGGCTAAAATCGAACTTTCAACGACAATGGAAAGCGAAATTAATTTACCATTTTTAACAAGTGTAGATGGAACTCCAAAACACTTTACACACCGATTAACTAGGGCGAAATTAGAAGATTTGGTTAGGCCTATTATTGACCGGTGCAGGGGTCCAGTTGAACGCGCATTAAGCGACGCGAAATTAAGTGGGACTAATATTGACAAAATTATCTTAGTTGGAGGTCCAACAAGAATGCCTATGGTGCAAAAATTTGTTGAAGATGTTGTAGGTAAAAAAGTCGAGCACGGAATCGATCCGATGGAATGTGTTGCAATGGGAGCAGCAGTACAAGCCGGTGTTCTAGCTGGTGAAGTAAAAGACATTTTACTACTAGATGTTACGCCATTAAGTTTAGGTTTAGAAACCTTGGGTGGGGTTACGACTGTATTAATTCCAAGAAACACAACTATCCCAACTAAAAAATCTCAGATATTTACTACGGCTGCAGATTCGCAGACTGCAGTAACAATTCATGTACTTCAGGGAGAGCGTACCATGGCAAAGGACAATATCGAACTAGGGAGATTCGATTTAATTGGTTTACCGCCTGCGCCAAGAGGAGTTCCTCAAGTTGAAGTTACATTTGATATCGACGCAAATGGGATCTTACATGTAAGCGCAAAAGACATGGGAACAGGTAAGGAACATAAAATGAGAATTACTGCCCCTCATAAAATGGCTCGTGAAGATATCGATAAAAAGATGAAAGAAGCAGAAGATCACGCAGAGCAAGATAAAGTTGCACGCGAATTAATCGAAGTTAAAAATGAGTCCGAGTCTTTAATCTACACTGCGGAAAAAACAATTGCCGATCTAAAAGATAAGCTTCCACAGGATAAGGTTGTAAAAATAGATGAGGAGATGAAAAAACTAAAAGAAACTTTAAAGACTGATGATTTAGCTAAAATCAGGGCAGAAAGTGATGCCTTCAAAAAACTCTTGCAGGAAATCGGTTCGTACGTTTACGAGCAAACTGGCGGTAAAACTGGTGGCGAAGGTGCTGCTGGTTCATCTGCCCAGCAAGGGGAAGGGCAAACAGGAGCCGGCGATGAAAAAGTCTACGATGCCAAGTATGAAAAGAAAGAAGACGAAAAGAAGGAAGATGATAAGGGTAAGGCTGGCTAAGGTATCAACTAGATTAATTAAGGAGTTAGTGCAAACTCTTTAATTACTTCTAGAAATATCTAATATTAAATAATTCAAATAAAATCCAAATAAAAATTAAATCAAATTTAAAATATCTAAAATAGCAAACGGTAAAATCATGCCAAAAAATTATCATAATGTTTTAGGAGTTAAAGACGATGCTAGCGAAGACGAAATAAAAAAAGCATATCGCAAACTAGCTATGCTTTACCATCCTGATAAAAATAATTCCAAAGATGCGGAAGAGAAATTTAAGGAAATAAATGAGGCATACGCAGTACTAAGTGGAAAATCAAAACCAGAGGAGTTCATCCCAGGTAGTTACGCTTCTCCAAAATCTTCAACAGAAATCTGGAGAAACATGTTTAGTGACTTTGTTTTTGGTGAAGAAAAATTGCATGTCGTTATTTGTAAATCATGTCAAACTGGCAGATTCTGCCAAACTCGGTCAATGATAAACTCTATGAAAGATGTTGTTATTAATCAGAAGAATAATGCTTATCGATAGCCGTGAGCCTCGAGCTTTGAGCAGTGAGCCAATTTATCCTGCTTCTTGTACGGATTTGGCCGACAACGTCATGGATAAATACTGGTGTGGTTGTAGGACAGCGGTCTCAACTAAGAACATGCGCGAGAAATAGTTTAGAAATGCTGTATGTAAGGTGTGTATAACAAATGTCCAAAAAAGACTATTACGAAATTCTTGGTGTTAATAAAACTTCCAGCGCAGATGAAATCAAATCTGCATATCGAAAACTCGCCTTTCAATTTCATCCTGATAAAAATAAATCTTCTGATGCTGAAAATAAATTCAAAGAAATTAGCGAAGCATACGCAGTGTTAAGCGACCCGCAAAAAAAATCTACTTATGATCAATACGGTCACGAAGGATTTTCACAGCAATACTCACAGGAGGATATCTTTAGGAATGCAAATCCAGAAGATTTTGGTGATATGTTTAGAAATTTTGGATTTGGCGATGTTGGCGATTTATTTGGCGGCGGACGAAGACGGGGCGATTATGGTGCTGATTTACAGTATGAATTAGATATTAGTTTAGAAGAAGCTGCAAAAGGCGCAAAAAAAGACATACATCTTAAACATTCAACTTCCTGTTCGCACTGCGATGGAAACGGAATTGAACCTGGAAGCGAAATAATTCGGTGTCAGACTTGTAACGGACGGGGCCAAGTTCAACAAGCACGAACGCTTGGTGCTATGCGATTTGTTACTGCAAGTACGTGTAATAAATGCCGTGGTGCTGGAAAAATTCCTACTAAATTATGTAAGGAATGCGATGGTGAAGGAAGCGAGTATAAAAGTGAAACAATTTCCGTTGATATTCCTGCTGGCGTAGAAGACAATATGACCTTAAGGCTAGATAGTCAGGGCGAATTTGGTAAAGATGGTAATGGAGATTTGTTCATAATTATTCGAATTAAACCTCATTCGATATTTAAGCGCGATGGGGATGATTTATGGATCGAAGTTCCAATAAATTTTATTCAGGCGGCTATAGGAGATAAGATTGAAGTGCCTACTTTATTTGGCAAAGCGAGTTTTGATGTCCCATCTGGAACGCAAAGTCATAGTGTGTTTAGGCTTAGAAGCGAAGGAATTGTAAATATCCGGTCTAAGAAAAAGGGAGATGAATACGTTCGAGTCATTGTAAAAGTTCCGGAGAAATTAACAGGTAGACAAAAGGAATTACTTGAAGAGTTTTACGGAAAAAACGAAAGCCAAAATGAAGGAAAAGAAAAATCAGAGGCCAAAGAAGAAAAGAAAGAATCAAAAAGCAAGAAAAAGAAATCTGGATGGTTTGGGGTATTTTAATCCCGAACAACAATCCCCTTCACAAATTCATTAAGTTCTTTTATCGCAACTAATTTTTTCTTTATTACACGACTATAATATTCTTTTTCAGTTTTTGTTAATCTTTTTCCACTTTTTAATTTTGAAATTATCTCTATCTGTTTTTTAGCAAAAAGAAAGGATAGCTGATAATTAATTGAAACTGGAAGAGAACTGGTTTCTGAAATATTTTGTGAATATTGTTCATATATTTCTTCAAATTCCTCTAGTTTATAACTCAATTTGATCTTTTTCTTAAAAATAATTCTCTCAAGAATCTCTTTTTTTTCCTTATTTTGAATTATCTTAGATGCTATATAAATGATTTCTAATAATTTACTTAAAAGTTTTTTTTGTGATTTTCTTGCGCAATCTAACAGATAGGTATAATCTATTTCAGCTCTTTCAAGAATTAACGGTATTCCTAAGATATATCTTGTTTCTCCTAGTTCAAGGGCATCAATTATTGCGTCTTCTGATGTGTGAATCGTGAATAATGAATAACCATATTTAGAAAATATTTTTTCAAAATCTTTCATTTGCCCACCTCTTTGCGATATCTAAAGCAGTTTGATCAATTTTCATTTGTTTTTCTATAATTGAAAATAAAACTAGGATATTTTCTTTAGCATCCCGAACTAAAGAGTTTGCCATTGTTTTTATGTAACGTTCTACTAGTTCCTTTTGATTTATTGGATAACTAGATAAAATAGTTTTGATATCTTCTTCATCTCTTTGGTTAAGCCTTGCAGTTTTAGTTATTATCAAATCGATTGGATTTAATGAATATAATTCGAGCTTTTGCATCGTGGTTATTTCGACAGATTTTTCAAAATAATCACTTTCCAGATGAACTGCGAAAATGTAACCTTTGCAGTAATAATCAATAACTATATTCTTTCCAATTAGTTTTCTTGCTGATTCTATCTTATAACCTAAACGTTCGGCAGTTTTCAGGAATGTTTTTTCTTCACTTTCATTCAAAAAACAGATATCAATATCTTTAGTACTTGATTTTTTGTTTAGTAGTGTTAAGGCCGTTCCCCCCACCGCAATTAGTTTTATGCTTCTTGGTAAGTACTTATCAAATTCTAGCAATATTTCGAAAAGTTCTTTTGCAACGATTTCCATAATTAGTTTAGATATAAACTGTTTTTAATTCTTTGTATTTTAAAATACAATAATTGTATAAATTCGTACAAAATTTGTATTAATAAGTACAAGAAAAGAACTAAAGATGGTTTATTTCCCAGGTTATATCTAATCTTGGCCAATCGTCTCCTAGTTTTCATTACCCAAACCTTTAAATATGTGAAATCACATAAAATATTTGTGATCAAAATGGAAACTGTAAATATAACTCTCGCTTTACCAAAAGACATATACGAACAAATGAAAAGCCACGAAGAAATACGCTGGAGTTCGGTAATAAAATCTATTCTAAAGAAAAAACTAGCTGATCTTGAATTACTAAATAAGTTAACCTCTAAAAGCAAGCTTACGGAAGCGGATGTAGACGAATTGAGTGATTTGATAAAACATAGTGCAGCAAAAAGGCTAGGTATCCTATGAAATTTGTCATAGATTCAAATATTCTCTTTGCAGCACTAATGAAAGATTCTACTACTAAGGAGCTAATTATTCTGCTTGATGTCGAACTTTATTTCCCAGATTCTTTAATGAAAGAAATTTTTAAATACAAAGATTTAATAAAGAAAAAAGCTGGTTTTTCAGAACAAGAATTTCACGAAAATCTTAAAACACTGCTTGAATATATAATCTTAGTTCCAGAAGAAGAACTAAAAAAATTTCTTAATCAAGCTTTAGAAGAAATGAAATTCATTGACCCTAAAGATTCTCCGGTTCTAGCATGTGCACTAGCTCATGAAGGTTCTGTTATTTGGGCACAAGATGAGCATTTACATAAACAAAAACTAGTTCAGGCAGTGCGTACAAAAGAAGTTATTGATATATATCTTAAAGGAAAAATTCAATTTTAATCAATCAACTTCAAGCTCTTCTTCGCCTGCTCGTAAATCGATTTTAACTTCGGATAATTTTCTTTTAACGCGCTATACGTTACAAAAACAAATCTTTCAACTTTTGGGTCATGAACAATGCACGTTATCATTATCGCTTCCTTTTCTTTAGCACCTACATCTGCCTTCGCGTTAAATGACATTTCAATCGCATCAAAATTTGCCACAACAATATTTTGTCTTGATATAAGTTTATTCTTATCATGTATATTTAGTCCCGTAGCAAGCGCGTCTGCAAACTGGTCTAAAGTATGAAATAAAGACGAAGTTATTTTCACTGCGAGCATACCCTCCTGTTTATCTTTGTCGCTAAAGGTATCTCCAAAATCATCGCTATTAGATATATGCATCCAATTAAGTGGTATATCTAAACTGTATCCATCCTCCTTGTTTTCGTATCTTGTAAATTTCTTATTTAGTAATTTATCTAGTTCTTTCAAAGGAAACACCATTTATTCTAGCTTTGGGCAATGGGCATTGTGCTTTGAGCCAAAGTTTCTTTTGCCCATTCGCTCATTGCACATAGCTCAAGGCCAATTTAATGTACTCTAATCCCAAATAGTAATTCTGTTTTTGCAAAATCATCTTGTGATGGTTTAATTGCAACTTCTGTATATTCATGTGCTTTTGAAATAATATAAACACTTTCTACATTTATTTTTTTCAGAGCGAGCTTTCGCGTTATCTTACCAAGTTCTCCTGGTTTATTTGGGAGTCTAAGGACTATTATGTCAGATTCTTTAGCTTGGATATTTGGTATTTTTGAAAGTGCTTTCATTGCACTAGTTGCATCGTTTGTAACTAATCGGATAACTGCATTATTATTTCTTTCATATGCCGAAACTGCTTCTATATTTATCCCAGTATTACCTAAGCTTTCAGTTATTGTAGCTAATGCTTCAATTTCGTTTTTTGCTACTACAGTTATCTCTTTCATGTATTCACCTCCATTTGCCTTAATATTATTGATTGCAATAAAGTTAAAAAAACTCTTGTATATAGTTATACTATGCTAACAAATGAGTCTGTAATGAGTGCATTATTAACCGTTGAAGACCCGGAAATCGCTATGAACATTGTTGATTTAGGTCTAGTTTATGAGGTTAAATTAAACAAAGATGATGTAGATATTAAAATGACTCTAACTACTCCAATGTGCCCGCTTTTAGGCCAATTATTAGCTGATATACAGACCAAAGTAAAAGAAGCTGGGGCAAAAGAAGTAAATGTCGAACTTGTCTGGGATCCACCTTGGACTCCGGAAAAGATGAGCGAAAAAGCCAAGGCGATGCTAGGAATATTCTAATTGTAGACTGATACTGATGGATATTACTTTTTACGGAGGGGCATCTGAAGTGGGCAGGAGTTGTTTCCTGTTAGAAAATAATCAACAAACTAATAATCTTCTTCTTGATTGCGGAATTAAATTAGGAGAAAAGACAGAGTATCCTAATTTAAGCGATGAGCAAATTAAGAATTTAAAAAATATTTTTATATCTCATGCGCACTTAGACCATAGCGGTTATTTACCGCATGTTTACGCTAAGGGAGCTAAGCCAAATGTTTTTATGACAAAACCAACGCGCGATTTAATTGGGGTTCTATTAGCGGATTACCTAAGATTGCACAATATGAAAGATGAACAAAAGCTATTCACTCAAAAAGATGTTGATTCTGTAATACAAAATGCAAATATTGTTGAATTTAATCAGTTGTATGACACAATAAAAAAACCTTTTGAATTTTCTCTTTATAATGCTGGTCATGTTCTAGGAAGTGCAATGATAAAACTAAATATCAATAATGGAATTTTATATACGGGAGATATTTGTTTAAGAAATTCAAGAATTCTTAGTGCTTGTGAAAAAAATATAAGTGCAGAAACTCTTATCGTTGAAGGGACATATGGGAATAAAACGGATTCAATTCCAAGTTTTAAAGATTCAGCACAGAAGATGGTTGACCTTATTAACCAAACAATCAAAGAAGGAGGACACGTAATAATTCCTAGTTTTGCCGTTGGGAGGGCACAGGAAATATTACTTATGCTTGATGATTACATGCGATCGGGCGCTTTAAAAGAAACTAAAATATATGTTGAAGGAATGATCACTAAGGCGATGCGTATATTTCGTCATAATGCGTTTTATGCTAGTGATGAAATTAAAAAAAGAATTTTGATGAGCGAGGATGATCCGTTTAAAAGCAAGTTTTTCAATGTTTCAAAAAGCAAAACACGAGAGGATGTTCTAAGCGAGCCATCTATAATTGTGACAACTTCAGGTATGCTTAGCGGCGGACCGGTCTTATTTTATATAAAGAAACTTGCAGCAGATCCTAAGAATCGGATTATCTTTTGCGGTTATCAGGCAGAAGGTACGCTTGGTCGAAAGATTTTATCTGGCGAAAAGAAAGTAATGGTTGAAGAAACTGAAGTTGAAATTAATTGCAAAATTAGTGAAGTCCGAATAAGTGGGCATGCTGATTATACTGAATTAATTCAATTCATAAAAGGAGTAAAAGGCCTAAAAAAAGTTTTCCTGGTTCATAATGAAGGCAAGACTGATTTAAAAAACGCGTTAGAAAAGAAGTATGAAATAATTATTCCGAAAATTGGGGAGAGTTTTAAAATTTAATCTAATTAGCTACCTGCTACAAGCTACTTGCTCATTGCCCAAGGTTCAATGCTATTTATGTATAATACCTACAAATAGCTTCAATTACACTTATGCTTGCGCTGCAACTACAACTTTGTCCGCAATTAGCGCTTACTTGTCCATTATTTATTCCGGTTGTACTCGTAGCAGTTACAGTTACGCTTTGACCGTTTGTTACTATATTTTGATTTATTCCAGATCCGCTAACACTCCATGTTGCACTGCACGGAACAAGATTTACCCCACATAAAACAGTATATATTCTACTTTGTCCTGTTACTAATACATCGGTTGATGGTGAAACCTGACAGCCATTTCCTCCAGGTCCAATCGTGACATTTTTGCCTGGTGGCTCGCTTTGATTTGTCTGGCCTGCTATTGAGATTAAACTCGAGCAGCTAAACTGTCCGCTAACATTTGCATTTATCGCTCCGCTTTGTGCAACTGCAGATGGGCTTGAAAAAACTGCATTATTATTTGTTACAGTTATAAAAGAACCGCTTATTCCAGTGTTCGACCATTTTACCAAAGAACACGGAATATTAACTCCATTCTGATTACATGATAAATTAAATTGTTCTGGAGTATTTTGAGTTAAAGTAGCTGAACTTGGCGTTATTAAACAACTTTGACCTTGGTTGTTTGGGCCTGATACACTAAGTGCTGAAATACACTGGTGACCCGGGCTAAACTGTGCAATTAACTGGCCTGTTGCTGGGGGTGATGAAGTTACCAGTGCAGTAACTCCTTGCGAACTTGGATTTGCTAATGAACCAGTTAAACCAGATAAAATCCATGTTGGTGTAATTGGACAGACAATAAAATTACCTCCTATCGAGCAGCCTAATCCAAAACTACTAAACTGATTTTGTCTAAATGTAAATGAACTTGGTGAAATTGTGCAATCAAATCCACTTGGGGGTGGATTTTGCGCAACAGTTATGCTTGCGCTGCATTGTTGTCCGTTTGAAAGAATTGATGTTAAAGTACCGCTTGCAGGCGGAGCTGATGTAATTTCAACTAATGCTCCTGTGTTGCTTGGGTTTGTTATACTTCCGCTAACTCCTGCTAAGGACCAGCTTGGATTAGCTGGACACGTTACACTTTGTGTTCCTTGTGCACAGGTTAATCCAACTACTTCAAAAGAATTTTGCGCCATTGTCAATGAATTTGGATTTATCTCACATGTAACTGGCAAGGGTGTTAAACAATTTGGATCATTTGGTTGACATGGGGCAGGGGGACATCGTGGATCTGCGCTAGGGCAAACGGGTGGTGGACATCTTGGATCTTGACTAGGACATACAGGTGGAGGTTGTGTGGCTGTAATTGTATAAGGAATTGAAGCTGTTCCTGGTTGTGTCTGGCTGCAAGTTCCTTGTGTTGGGCTTAAAGTAAATAACAATAATACAAATGCTGAACCACTAAAACTTTGTGATGCGCTTACAGTTACAAATACGTACTGGGTTTGACCTGGTTGGATTACTGAGTTAAAGTTTGAACTACATCCTAGAAAACATGGTGGTGAAGGATAATTCGGGGTAGGCGCTACTGTTAGTTGATTTACGTTGTTGCTAAATGATGAAAATGCGACATTGGTCACACTAAACGGGGTGTTTCCCGTATTTTGTATCGGAACCATGATCGTTGTACTAGCTCCTGGTGCTAATTGTATGTTTGAATTAGCTGCGGGGAATGCTACACCGCTTACTTGTCCAGTTACTTGTTGATTTTGGACTGTAATTGTTTTTGTATCGCTTGGAAGATTTGTTACTGTTAAAGGCGATTGACTATATACATACATATAAAAGTATCCATCATTTTCCGGCTGTTTTAATGTTGCTCCAATACATTGTACGTTTCTCATTTGCGTAGTTATTGTGTATCGACCATTTTGTGTAAATTGAATATTTGGATTTGATTGTTGGGTTACATCGACTTCATCAACTACTTGCGTTTGTCCGCTTGGGTTTGTTACGCTAGTTCGTACTGTTCCTGTACAATAGACTCCGACTTTACCAAGTCGACTAGTTAATGTTTGTTGGTTACTTCCTGTAACGGGAATATAATTTACTGTCTGGCTTGACATCCCATTATAAAACATCGAAACTTCCGGATCTGATTCTATAAGAAGTTGTGGAGAATTTAATGCAGTTGCAAATGTACTTTGAGATAAGAAAACAATTTGATTGTTTGTTGAAACCGAATTTGTTGAAGGTGGTGTTATTGGACAGCTGTTCGATCCACATGCTGGAAATGGGCTAACTACTCCAAAATTAGAACCTGAACTAGGCCAGGTTGCGCTTGAAGTACTTCCTACTGTTGCACTTCCTGGACAAGCTGCTCCGTTGTTTTGTATTGTGTCCCCACTTTGGGTAAGTGAAAATGCGTTATTGAATGTTAAATCTGTGTCGATATAATATTGAGATCCAGCTAGTGTTGTTAATCTAGCATAGCTTATATAAGAACTAGAAGAAAAAACTAAACTTGGTAAAGCAAGGAACAAAAATAATCCGAGTATTAATGTTATTTTTTTCATGTTTACTTCCACCATATTTATCATATCCTAAATTAAAATTATTATTTTAGTATATCTGTCTTTATTTCGAAACCTCCTGTAATTACATCAAGGCCTAAAGTAAGTTTACTTGGAAATATTCTCATATATCCCGCTGTGAATGACATTGCCTCTTCAGATCCACCCTTGCTTTTTCTATCAAGAAGAGATGCCTTTACTCTGCCTCCTACTGCCAAAATATTTTGTGAAATATTTCCTTCTGCTGTAAATGTTATTCTTGATCGGTCAGATATTTGTACAGGTATATCTACTATTGCTGACCCACCTGTTTCATTAGTCCCAATTCCAGTTACTTTATTCTGCATGTATATGTAAGATGGTCTTAGTGTTAAATCAACATTACCTTTTGCAAAGCTAGCTACAAATGACGTTGCAGCGTAGACTAAAGGTTCAGTTCTTAAAACTTTCTTACTTTCTCCAATTCCTTTACCTATAAATTCACTAGCAACTTCTAAATTATCAAATCTAAATGATAATGCTGGTGTGTCAAGTAAACGATATCCTTTTTTAGGTTCTCGATCTCCCGGTGCTCTTAAATAAGGAGTTAAGGTTAATTCTGCTCCACCTGTTGTTGCACCTACATCCATAACAACAGTATATTCAGGAGTAAATCCTTTTGCCATTTTAACTCTTACTCCAGGTCTAGATAATATTAAATCCGCTGTTCTTGATATACTTTCTGAAGTAGTCGTACCAGTTGCACTTGTAATATCCTGTCTTGTTGATTGTTCGTAAGATAATATCAAAGGTTCGTAAAATGCAGTTATTCCTAGCACAACAAATCCAAGTTTTTCTAGCATAATATCTGAGTTAGCCCATTTTTCCCATTTATCTTGATTAAAATCAATACGAAGATTGAACGTTGGCCTAAATGCGATCGCAGATCCTTGTTTAACATCTATTACTGTTAAGGTTTGTAAAAAGTTTGAAAATACCTCTTTTTTTAGTGGAGTTCCATCAGGAATATCTCGTAATGCGCCTCCAAAATCCCCCTGCTTAATTTTTTCTAACCATGCATTCATTGCGGTCGTGTCTCCACCAAAGTCTCTTAATGTCCTGTTTCCAGTTCGACCAAGGCCTTGTCTTAGTAAATCCTCCATCCGTTGACCAATTGAAGTAGCAGTTGCAGGATCGCCAAGCCTTTGTTTACATAAGCCATCTCCAAAACCTGTGGCAAAATTATCTTCCTGCCCTGAAGGTACATAATAACCTAAAGATGAAATTCCAACTCCTCCTGATTTGCAAGTAATCATTTGATCCTTTTTATTATAAGCTAAATAAGCTGCAGTTTTGAAGTTGTCCCTCCCTTCAAATGTGTGTAATGAAACATCCATCCTTAATGTTTCGCCAAATAATCCTGGACCTCCTTTTTCCTTTTTTGCAATTACCTTTCCTGAATTATAAAGTGCAAATGCTAGTGATTCAACAGTTTCCCTGATTTGATCTGGAACATCTTTTACATTTGAAATTTTTCTAAGTAATGCTAGTAATGGAACTACATCTGATTCCGCATCAAGCTCGGATAATGTTCTAAGTATTCTTTCTTTTGCGCTTTTAACTATTTTTAAATCAGTGGGTTGTACTTCGTATTTCGGTCCCCCACTAAACTTTTCATATATCTCTTGCAATTCCTTTACAGCCCACTCGTAACTTTTTCTTCTTTCGCTCTTGTCAACTCTTTTTTCAAGCAGTCTTTCCATTTCCATTATGCTATCATTTATCGATTTATCAACATTTCTTGTTTTTAAATTTGCAATTAGTTTAAGTAATTCCGCAGCTTCTTTTGGAGAAATATCTTCTAGATTTTGAGAAATTTTTCCTTTAGCCGTACTTACGATTTCCCTAGTTTCTCCGTTGATTGGCTTATCAGAATCAATTTTCTTTTGAGCTAGTTTTAATGCTTCCACAACAAATTTGTAATCTTCGTTCTGATCTTTTTTATCCGCAGTTTTTTGTGCTTGAGCCATAGATTTACCCTCTATCTGTTCCTGATATGAATACGAAGGACTGCTTATTAATAGTTGTGCCGCAGCTAACATTGCTGAAACTGGCTTGAAAAAAGCCGATTTTTTAACCTCCCTCTCCTTGGTTTTCATATTTGTTTCACAACTTATTGGAATAATACAAATGCTGTTCTATATGTCCCGTGTCTTTCGTTAAATTTAGGTGAAACAATATTCTTTTCGCATAAAATCTCTAAGAATTTCTCATCGGAAGCAGACTGTGAAGTAGGTTTCATTTCATGTGACTCCCTATTATAGTCCACACTTCCAATTACTGCTCCTGTTTTTACGTTTGTAATTCCGTCTCTACCGACTTCTAAAATGGGTACAAATCTTTTTCTATCGGTATCAAATTTCCATTGCAATTCAAATATTTCGCCGGTTGCTTCAATATAAACGCCTGCGTATACCTTACCTTTTTTATACTCCTCATCATTAGGTTGTACGATAAAAAGTTTTCCGCCTTCTTCTTTCATTTCCATCTGGTAGGAGCCTTTTACGTTTATCTGTTTACCCTTTTTCTTTTGGTCTTCTTGCCAATCTTGAAAAGACATTAATCTCCCACCAAGCCTTACACCGTATTCTATCCTGTTATGGTCTTCTCCTAGTTTGTCTAATCCTTGTATACTATAAACTTCCTTCGCAGCTGGTTCAACTGGAACTGGCATTTTGCCTAGTTTATCTACATTATCTTTTACTGCGCCAAGTGCCCCGCGTCTTATTTCACTACCAGTTATTCGGCTATCTCTTAATCGGCTATTATCCTGAACATTTTGGTTTAATTTTGTTTTTGCGTCTTTAATTGCTTCTTGCAATTCTTTTATTGATTTTTTACCTTCTTCAATTCGTCCGTTGTATTGCTCTCCATAAATTCTGGTTCGCTCATTTTGCTTAAGTTTTTCTAATGCCGCACCATATTTTGTCGCAGTAGAATCAAAATATTCTGTTGGTGTCATCTGCTTACTATTTGGCATCATACTTTTTTCATTAAGATAAGTTTCAGCCTGGATTATGTTCTCTACTAATATAATTGCATTACTAGGGCTTCCAAGCTTATGCCCTGTTACATCAGTAAACCTGGCTTTTTGTTCTGCATCACTATGCTCTCCTTTGGATACTAATTTTTCAAGATCTGCTAAACCTGCTTCTATTGTTTCTTGAACTCTTTGCCTTGTTTGTTTGACATATTCATCTAAAAACCTAGCCGTTTGCGGATTTGCAGTTGCTCTTAATCCCTCAATTCTAGCTAATGCATCGCTCCAAAGTTTTGCGTCTCTTTTAAGTTCATCTATTAAATTAGGTGTTTTTTCTTTTCCTGTTTTCATTGCTGCTTTTAAATCATCTTCCTCTTTTTGCTGTGCTTTTTTTGTTTCTACAAATATTTCTCTATTTTGTTTCATTTTTGCAATGATTGGTTTAACTTGTGCATCAGTTACTTCTGCATATCTTGTTATTCTTCCCCTTGTTGTTGATTTTAAGCTATCTTCTAACCTGCTAAGTTCTGTGCTTGCAATATCATAATCGCGCCTTATTTTCGTTTTTTCATCACTATCTCTCAATTTTTGCATTTCTCTATTTAACTTAGCTGCAATTTTGCCAAGAGCGTCTATAACTTCTGGCTTGGTTGATGAAATTACGCGAGGATTACCTGCGATTACTTCTTCAGCAGTTTCATGTTCTCGTTCTTTACCTGTTAACATATCTTCTAATCCAGCAAGTAATTCTTTTACGTGAGCGTTCATAGGATCTGCTGTGACTATGACAGCAACCGGTTTTGCAACTGGTACTGGTGTAGCATCAATTTTATTTGGTTCTTCTTTTTTTGGTTTATCCTCTTTTTTATCTACATTTTTTACTCCAAGAACCTCCCCGATTTTATCCATGCTAGCTTTTGCATTTCCATAATTTCCTGGTTCTATTTGTCTAAACAATACTGCTATCTCTTCTCTTTGTTTAGCTGTTAAACTTTCTGCATTTTTCCTAAGTTTAGATTCTGCATTAGCTATGAATATGACTATTATTGGTTTATCTCCGTTATCCCTTAGTTTTTCAAGTATTTTTTTACAAAATTTGACTGCTTCTTGTACTTCTATATTTTCTGGTTCTTGAACTTTTTGAGCATAAGCCATGTTTTCACCTAATGCGCGGAATTTTCCGCTTTGTTCTATTCTTGGTGATATACCTACTAAGCTAACGCATAAAAACGCTGTTGCTGCTAATCTTTTTAATCTCATCAATATGCACCTTCTAGTAAATGCTGTTCTTTATTGCTAATTCATGTTTTTTTAGTTATTTTATATTAAATAATATGTTTAATACTATTTAAATACTTATTGACACAGCATACACTTGAATTTACCATAGTTTTTAATTCCTTTTTAATAAAAAGTTTTGTTATGTCAAAAGTAACCTTTCAAAAAAAAATTACGCTATCAGCAAAAAAAGTTCGTGCAATTCGTGGGTTTGAATATGATGACCAACATCGTTTAAAGATAATTTTAAGTCAAAAATGCCTCACTCATGATGGTAAACTTCCTAGACGTGTTGAAGTTATTGGTGCAGAAGAACCCAGCGGGAAGAAAAAAGTTATAACAAAATTTCTTGCAAGCGTTACTTGTGATAATCTAAATCAAGACCAAGCAACGTATCATGGCTCGTATGATCCTAAACGTCGAGTTTATATATTCAGATTAACTAGCGAAGACACATCTCCCTTACCTATTCCTTTTGCAAGAACGATGGACGAACTCTCTAGTCCTTGGCTATGTGTATTTTAATTTCTTTTCCTATATATAATATTATGGCAATTTCTCCTTTTGAAGAGCGTTATGCAACGGAAATGAACAAGGTTTTTGATGAAGAAACTAAAATGAAAAAATGGCTCGCTGTTGAAGTAGCATTAGCTAAAGCACATGCCAAGATTGGCAACTTTGGAAAAGATGCTGCAAAAAAAATCGAAGAAGGATCGATTAAAGTAAAAATCGAACGAGTAAAAGAAATCGAAAAAGAAATCGATCATGATCTGATGGCATTAGTTAAAGCATTAAGTGAACAATCTGGTGAAGCTGGGAAATATGTTCATTTAGGATCGACTAGTTATGATATTGAAGATACTGCTACTGCACTAATTTTTAGAGATGCGATTGAACTAATCGAAAAAGATGCACAAAATTTGTTGCAAGTATTAAGAGATTTAGCAAACACTCATAAGAAAACTATTTGCATTGGAAGAACGCATGGTCAACACGCTGTTCCTACTACCTACGGGATGAAATTTGCTCTTTATTATCAAGAAACGAAGCGAAACTTAGATAGATTAAAGGATGCAAAGAAAGGCATTTTAGTTGGAAAAATGTCGGGAGCAGTTGGAACAAAAGCAACTTTCCAAGGTAAGGGAAGCGCAATAGAAATGGAAGTTATGAAAAGTCTAGATTTAACCCCTGCTAAAGTAACCAATCAGGTTATTCAAAGAGATCGGCACGCAGAGGTACTATGTTCACTAGCAATATTTTCCGCGCTCTTTGAAAAAATCGCAAAAGAAATTCGGAATTTACAAAGAAACGAAATTTTAGAAGTTTCAGAATATTTTTCACCAACACAAGTTGGATCTTCAACAATGCCTCAAAAAAGAAATCCTCATAAAAGCGAACGAATTTGCAGTATTGCGCGATTAGTTCGGGCAAATGTCCAGACTGCAATTGAAAATATTGCACTAGAGCATGAACGGGATTTAACTAATTCAGCTAATGAACGCGCAATATTTAGCGAGAGTTTTATTGCAACTCATTACATTTTATTGCAGACTACAAAAATACTTTCTGGTTTAGAATTCTTCCCTGAAAATATAAAACAAAATCTGGAACTTACTCAAGGTTTAGTTATGTCCGAGCGAGTTATGATTGCTTTAACAAATAAAGGAATGGCTAGGCAAGATGCGCATGAATTAGTTAGGCAGTTAGCTCAAGAAGCATTTAGGTCTGGGCGGGATTTGAAATATGTTGTAAAGGAAAAGACAAAACACTTTACTAATACTGAGTTAAACGAATTGTTTGATTATTCGACTTATATCGGAGAAGCAGAGAAGATTGTTGAAGAAGCTGTGAACGATTAAATACCTATATAGTGCAGTTTTACAAATGGACAAGCAAAAAACTATAACTGCCTATAAAGAAAAAAAACTGACATTAAGAAAGGCAGCTGAACTTTTAGGGATTGATTACTACCAGATGCAGGAATTATTAGAAGAAAACAATGTTCCAATTACGGATTTGAAGGCAAATGAGATACGCAAGAGAAAAGAACGGATCAAGGAAATTGCATGATTCTTTAGCAAGAACAAATGCGTCTGCGATTGGTTAGATCGTCAAATCCCATTCTTTGCCTTCATATTCTAAGAAAACTCCTTTTTTATTTCCTACAACACTGCCAACTACTTGCGCTGGACAATTATTTTTCTTTAAATTTACAAGTACGTTTTGTTCTTCGCTTTTTGGAACTGCTAGAACCATGCCGATTCCCATGTTAAAAGTAGTGTAAGCATCAAGTGGGGTTTCCATCTTGGTTATTAGTTCCTTAAAAAGTCCTTTTGGTTTTGGTAAATTATCAAAAACAAATCCGACATTTTTATTTATTCTTGTAATTTTAGAAAATGCGCCTCCAGTAATATGGGCAATTCCATGAATTTCATGTTGCTTAACAACATCCAAAACAGGCTTTACATAAATTCGAGTTGGCTCTAACATTTCCTTTCCGAATTTTTTAATATCAAGAAGTTTTCGAGCGAGTGTGTATCCGTTACTATGTAATCCGCTGCTTTCTAAACCGATTAAAACATCGCCATGTTTTATTGCATCTCCGGTAATTATTTCTTTTGTTACAACTCTGCCAACTACTGCAAAACTAAGATCAAAAGTTTTTTTATCTTCTTTAATTAATTCTGGAACTACTGCGGTTTCTCCGCCAATTAATGCACAACTTGATTGTTTACAACCTTCTACTAAACCCTTAACTAGGTCGTTAACAATTCGTTCATCCTGTTCTCTTAGAAAAATACTATCTACGCCAACTAAAGATTCAGCGCCTAAACAAAGAATATCATTTACGCTCATTGCTACTACATCAATCCCGACTGTATCATATTTGTTAAGTTGCTGCGCTAAGATAATTTTTGTACCTACGTTGTCATTGTGCATTACTAGTTTCTCGCTTCCAGCTTGGAAAACTCCACCATAGTGTCCATAAATCGGTAAGGGTTCGCCATATCCCGAGCGAAAAGAATAAGTCTGTTTGATCATGTTCCAAATGTTTGCTTGAATTCCTCGCATTTTTTTAACATCAACTGGGTATTTCATACTAATAATAAAACAAGAAAGAAATTAAACCTAATCGTAAAGTTACCTTCTTTCATAAATATTCTTTCTGTGGCCTATCGACATTAAAAATACGATGTTGTCATTACGCAAAATTCTTGCAATAATTCGATAGTCCCCAATTCTGATTTTACTTTCTTCTCTTCCAGCTAAACGCTCAAAAAAATGATCCGGATTTTCCAGAGTTGTTTCTAATTTTTCTATAATTCGTTTAGCAGTTGGATTATCGAGTTTACGTAACTGGAGTAAAGATTCATCTGAAAAAATAAGTTTGTAAATCATTAAACTATCCCTAATTGTTTTTTGACTTCTTCTACGGAATGTGTTCTTCCATGTTTTATATCTAGTAATCCTCGAAGTAAAGAAAGTTTAAATTCTGGAGTGTAATTGCCTTCATCATCAGAACTTGGAACCAAATTAAGCAGGTCATTTATTAAATGGTCATAAGTTTCTCTTGAGGCCGTTTTTAATTCAGATAATCTTGATCTAGTTTGTTCGGTTATTTGTATCGTTGTATAATTCATATATAACACCTTATATAATGATTATATACATAATTATAAATCTATCTATATCATCCTATCTTATTCAATTAAATCTCGTGTGTTAATTCGTTAGCGAGAGTTTGTTATTTTGGTATAGCTCATTTTAAAACATAACCCTTCACATATTAAATCATGCAAAAAGTAAGAACGGATTTTTCTAATTTCCCCCATCAAAAAATTGGATCTGGGACTTTTGGCGCTAAAACTACTAAACTTGAAAGCTTTAAAGCGTCAATGGAGAAATCCGGATTAATTACTCTCCCTTCAGTTTCTTTTCCAATAGAATACTTTAGATCAGCCTTAGTTAGAGCTACACTTGTTGACCAATGTGGAAAATTTACTGGACAAACTTCAGGGGATTTTCCAATTGACTTTGGTATAAATCAAACACGACAAATTCAAGAAATTACTAAATTTCTTAAAGGGTTTATTGTGGCTGTAAGGTCGGACGAAAGAAGTGCAAAAGGTTGCGGGGTTTTTGAAACTCAATTTGTCGAAGCTAGAGACATACTATGGATTCTTAAGCGGATTTTACGTTCCCAGTTTTCTGAATCAGCACAGGTTTTTAAGAGATTGACTCAAATACCCGATGAAATTGGAATAATGTTAATGCCATTAGCTGGTCAGAATTTTGATCTTTTTGAAGATGTTTTGTATGGCCCAAGTGTGTCTGTTGCGGGGTTTACTATAATCGATCGAAATGAAGTAAGGCTCAGCATTGGCTTTGGAATCGGTGGCGGGGTAAATCAATATGCCGTTCAAACGAGATTTAGGGGAGGTAAGATTGATTTTTTAGAATTTCCACCAGAAATTCGTTTGATGGAAGCGCAAGATAGATCTATTTCTGATGAAAAATTTGCTCCAAACATTCTAGTAACTGATTTTGGGTTCCCTAATATATTTGAAGCTCAGAATTCTTCTGATGATTTTTGTAATCGTATTCTTTCTGTTGCAAGAGAGAGGCAAACTGATGTTTATTTTGAAGCGCAACTTATTGACCATAAAGCTGGGCTCTTTGCAGTAACACAAATTGCAGAACACACCTGGCCTAAGATTGATAAACCAAATGGAAAAGAAATAATTAAAATAACTGGTTATCGAAATATTGTCGGTTCCGGGGTAAAGGTTCTTGATCATTACGTTTTTTTACCCTCGCCATCATATGTACTTGATGAAAAAAAGGGTGAAAACATTGCTGAAGTTCGCTTTAAACTAATTCGCGAAAATCCAGGTGCACTTGTAATATTTGATCGGGATAGTTTGAATTTGCATAGCCTAGCCACTTATGAATATAATCCTGCAATCATAAATCTTACTGATCATATTCGTCCATTTAGTTGTCATATCAGCGGGGCATTTAGGGAAACTGGAAAAATAGTTCTAAATGCTGGAGGATATAACTATTTTATAAACGAATTAAGTGGTAAAAAATTCGCTGTTTGGGCAGACGAGTTAAATGAAGAGGCAGGGATAGTTCTTCTTTGATTCAATTATTCTATCCGAAACGCTTAATAATCCTTTTAGCGAAGTTGCTCTTATGCGTTTAATTGGAAGTTTTTACATGTTTACTCAAAGGGTTTTAGATTCTTTAAAATCCACGAAATTACCTAAAAGTGATCGAGATAAATTATCAAGGCTCCTAAAGCGAACAGCAAAAAGAAATTCGGTTTTAGCTAAAGGTATACTATCTGGTCTATCTGCTGGGGGCGCAAGCGATGACGATATTAAAAAATTTAGTAAACTTCTAGAGCGTGCTAATTCAAAAATTCTAGAGGACAAAGAACCATTTAGTGAAATTGACAAAAAAGATTTAAAAGAAATATTTAGAAGGTCATACGTATCAGCTAAGGCAGCTGACTGGTTCGCATCACAAATGGATGAATTATTAGCTGAAGAAATTGGGGAATTTATACAAGGAAAAAGAACAATTGGCGTTCCAACAAAAACAATTTTATTAGAAGAAAAAAGACCAAAGAAAATAACTGTCTAGTTATTTTAGGGATTTCTATGAAAGTTAAACTTACACCAGAACTTGCTTACATAATCGGATTCTGGAGAAAAAGAAGAAGCTTTGAAGGCCTGGGCGTTCATGGAGATGGGTTATACTTACAAATTTTTTCCCAGGAAGTACTTGATAAGGGTCTTACTATTTCAACTAAACTACTTACTGCAGAACATCGTGTTTACTTTTTTCACTCTGCCTATAGAAAATTTTTTCAGGAAGTTGAAAAAGAACAGCTTGAACGTTTTAAATATATGAATGAATATGCTGCAAGTTATTTAGCTGGAATTTTTGATAGTTCTGGTGAAGTAGATTCTTCTGGAAAAATTTGTATAAACAAGGCAAACCGGGAAGATGAAATGCTTCTTTTACGTTTGGGGTTTACTTCAAGAAGAAGGGAAGATCGGCTTGTTGTAGGTAATCCAAAAGCATTTTTACTTTTTATAAAAAATTACGTAAAAAAATTCAAGGATGATAAAGTTTTTGAGTATGTAAAAAGTACTAAGAAAGTTGTAATTTAGCTTTTTTTCAAGTTTACCAAGGAACTTTCTTTAATCCAAGTTTATTTGCAATAAAATTCGTTAATGGATGTAAAACTAACGTTGCAAATAATAATATCAATAAAGAAACAAAATCAAACCTTTCAATTATTACAAAAGGCGATGCTAAAATTAATGCGACAAAAAGAAACATCGTGCTATCTAATATAAACTGTTTTCCAGATCCGACTTTGAATCTTCTTTTAATGTAACTTCCTAGTGAATCTCCGATCATCGCGCCAATCGAAAGTGTGACTCCTCCAAAAAACTGCATACGGGGATTTTCAAAAAATTTAAGTTGCACAAATAATGCGAGCAATCCCGCAAAAACAATTCCTGATGCTATTCCGCCTATAAATCCGCGAATCGTTTTTCCATCTCCTAGTACCCGCTCGCCATCATCGTGTTTTTTGCCAAAGTCAATTGGCGCGCCTCCTCCAAGTAAAACTGGTGCCGCATTTGAAATGTATGCTGGCAATATGAATAATACTAAAGAAAGTATATTTTCATAAAAAGTTTCCATATAGATTGCTAATTTCCCTAGATTAGTTTATAAATATTCTATAATAGTTATTAGCAATGAGCACTGAGCCTTGGACAATGAGCAATAGTAAATCCCTCTTTTGGCTCATGGCACAATAGCTCAAGGCTGACATATATGTATCCAGAAACTAAATCCAGACAGAAAGGAAATTCGCTTATACCAACGATCGCTCTTTTAATCGGAGTTTTTGTTTTACTTGTAGGAGTAGTTCTATTTTTTTCATCTGCAAGTTCGTCCCTAAGTGGCAAGTGTGTTGCAGTAGTAAATTTAGATGATGAAATTTCTATCCAAAGTATTCCTGCTTCATTATTTTCTGCTGGTAAACCCGGATCCGAAGATATTGCAAATTCGATATCATCTCTTAACAAACGAGATGAAATTTCTGGTGTTCTCTTAGTTGTAAATTCTCCTGGTGGCAGCGTAGTTGCTACAAGGGAAATTTATAATTCTTTTAAAGATCTTAAAAAGCCAAAAGTAGTTTACATGCGTGAAGTGGCGGCATCTGGCGGGTATTACGTTTCAAGCGCAGCTGATTACATTTTCGCAGATCCAAATACAATTACGGGGAGCATAGGAGTTATTACTACTTTTACCGATTTATCTGGTTTATTAGATAAGGTTGGTGTAAATGTGACTGCTGTTAAATCAGGTGAATACAAAGATATTGGTTCACAATCTAGGTCAATGAGCGATAATGAAAGCAAACTGATCAAGGATTTAATTCTCGAAGTTTATTCTGAATTCAAAGGAGTCGTGCTTGAAAATCGAAAAGGAAAATTAGATATGGCGCGCTTCGATAATGCAACTGATGGTCGAATCTTAAGCGGCAGACAAGCAAAGAGCCTTGGTTTAATCGATCAACTTGGAACTAAAAAAGATGCACTAAAATATACTGCTAATTTATCTGGCATCGATGCTAATGAACCACGAGTTTGTCAAATAAGTACAAGTTCTGCGGATGAGGGGTTGCTTAGCATCAAATCATTAATCGGTTCAATTTCAAACAGAAAGCTTCAAATAAAGTTCGAATAATGATGTTCTTATGAAAGAAGAAAATCGTTATTTTTTTGTTCCAGTAATCCTGTTTTTTATTCTTCTTTTACTTGTTTTTTATAATTTCTTTCTTTACAAACCGGTCGTTGAACAAAAATATGTTTCGATAAATTCTGGTAAAAATATTTGCGTTGAATCTGATCAAAAAGCTTGCATTGTTAATAATTCTTGTAAAGGCATAAGTGTTTGTAGGTCTAATTTTTGGAGTGAATGTATAATCAATCGTACTTGTGAAACTGGTTCACGCATTCCATGCTACAGTGAAAATAGCTGTTCTACAGGTTACCGCGTCTGCGATCAGTGCGGAAATTACGGAAGTTGTATCTATTCAACTACAAAATAAATGTTAATTATACCGAGTCAACTTAAAAAAGTCGACTCGATCTATGTCGAGAACGGCAGTAAAGCCTTCTCGAGCATGTTCGCGAACCCCTCTGGTGTTCGCGACATTCAGAACCAAATATATAAGAACTAAGCTCAAACAATCGAGATTACTTAGTTGGTTCTGAATAGCAAATGGATAGTAAAAGAATAACTAATTTTTCATTTGAAGGGAATTTCTCTTCTCTAGAGTTAGTGAAGGATGCTATTCTTCGCTAAGTAGTAAGAAACTGCACTTTTTTCTAAGTAATACGTATGCTATAAGAAATACCTTATATTTAAAAACATCTCGAATATAATAATGATAATATGCAAAGTAAAAAAGGTTTTGTTTTCTCATTAGATTCATTTGTAGCATTTACCTTGTGTCTTGTTATAATCTATTCGTTAATTTTCTTTTCAAGTATCCCGAGCGGGTATTACGATACCTTAACTCAAGCTCATTTTCTAACTAAGGACACATTAAATGCATTAATCTCTACTAAATGTTCGTTCACAGAATGCACTGACAAATCTGTAAATGTGCTAGAACATATTGTATTTCGTTCCGCGCAAAAAGATGTTGCAATCCAGAACTTTATTGGAAGCAAAATACCAACTCAATTCGGCTACCGGTTTGAAATCTTAGGAGAAGCAGTAGTTTACGATAGCAGGGTCAACCCAAGTGATAATCACAAAAAAAACTCAGATAAATTATCTGTTTCTGCTTCAACAATTGTATTTGGCTACGGTACAAGAATTAATAACATTCAAAATCCAAACGTTTACAAAACCTGCAATGGTGGAAGAGAAAATTTATGTACAGATATTTCATCAAACCTTCCAAATCTGCCCCAGTTTGAAATAAAAACTGTAAAACTCACGGTGTATATATGAAAAGAAACTCCAAAGGTTTTTTCTTTACCATCGTAATTTTCCTTTTGATTACTTACATTCTTAGTTCTACTTCAATATGGGTAAAAACAGTGCAGGAAAGTGAGAAGAAGTTTTCTGATGAACTAAGAAAATCAAATTTGGAATTAATCGCATCGCAATTAAATGATTTGGAAATTACAAAATTTTCGCTTTTATCTGTTCAAAATGCGCTCTTTGCACTTAATACACAAACTGCGGTTACTCCTGTTAAACAAGATCCATCTGATGAGTTTTATCACGTAAATAATGCCATGATTCAGTTAATTGAAAATGGTTCTGCAACTTCTGATAATTTTGTACTAAGTCAGCAAGCGGTAAGCAGTGTTTCATCCAGTTCATCATTTTCAGGATGGTTTAATCAGGTAAACACATCGATTTCTGGTCTTGGCTTTAGGATAAAATCATACAAACTAAACAATTTTAAAATAAATCAAAGCAGGATGGATAATATTAATTATTCATTTAACATTTCAGTAGTTATTGATGATCGGACAACCGAGCTTTCAATCGAACGGAATTATACTATAAATGGCACTGTGAATATTTCCGGATTTACTGACCCCGCAATTAATCGCTTAATTGTTCCATCTCCGAATGTAAAAGTTGAAAAACAATACTTCTTTTACGATGATTATAATACTCCTGCTGCAATCGCACCAAGGTCAATTTTAACTGCAAACGAAGGTCAGGGTTGGTTTTATGGACCACTAGTTTCTGTTACGAAAGCAAATACAATTGCAACACAAGATCGAAACAGATACATTTTGGTTGGTGGCTATCAACAGGTAATCTCGTTAGTTGGGCAAAGCGTTGATTATGCTCAATTTGGTGCGATCATACTTACAAGTTCGCCAACTCTTTCACAATCGGCTTGTAGCGGAAATTCTAATGAAGCAGATACATTAAATGCACTTAGTTTTAATTCGCTTTGTGCTGCAACCGCAAGCGGGTCTTATGCTAAACCGTTTGCAGTCTCGCCAGGATTTGCAATTTCAAATATGCCAAGTTGTCCTGAAGGAAATTGCGTTATTTTTGTGTCATCACATAATCCGGTACAAGTGACTGCAAGTCCCGCCCTTAAACTTAATCCAGTAAGTTTCTACGATATGGAAGCAATTCGGGATTTTGCAATCTGCGGTTACTACACTAAAAATTCTAATTCACCCTCATTTTTACAACGAATGTTGGAAAGTCCGTACAGTAAAAAAAGCGATAATTTTGGGATTGAAACATTTATCGTTAGCAACTTTATAGGCGGAACAAGCGTTGGAAATATACAAGCAACTTCAATATATCCTGATAGTACAAGTAGGATTGACAAAGATATCTTCAATAGCGTTAGCGGATTTAAGATTCGTGGAATGCCTGGATGTAAAAACTTAGAAAGTTGTAGCTCGGCATCTCCAATAGGACACTTTAGTTTAAGTCCTGATGGTATTTCAAGATATATATTAGCTAGTACACTCTCATGTAATTATGGAAACGCAAATTGTGGTTAAATGATTCACGCAAAAGATTTTCCAGGAAAGACACAAAAAGGTCAGTCAAGCCTAGAGCTATTAATTACTCTTGGTGTTGTCCTTGCGTTCTCCTTACCCGTAGTATTTCTTTTACTTACTGTATCTCAATTTGGTTTTGAAGATACATCAAAATTCCAGGCAGATGCAACTGCGATCAAAATTGCAGACACAATAAATGAGGTATATGCTAAACAGTCTTATGCAAAAACAACGCTTTTAGTTAATCTTCCAGCAAATACAAAGGAAATAAAAATAAATGGTCAGGAAGTGATTGTTGAAATAAACTCGGCTTCTGGAGTGTATCAGGCCGCTGCTCCAATATTTGCTGATGCAAGAGACGTAACAATCGAAGGTAAGCGAGGGCCGGTTGTATTTTTAATAAACATTGATTCTTCAGGAAAGGTGCTTGTAAATGGATAGTTCTAACTTAGCCCTGGGCAATGGGCGATGTGCCGTAAAGAGCAAAAAGCCTTTACTAGCTCGTCAAGTGCAAGCACTTGTCGATACAGTGAGCCACGCGATACGAAGAAGTGCAAAACTCAAGACTCAAAACAGGTTGCCCACAGCTCAAAGCTCAAAGCTCAAGGCCCATCACAAAGGCCAAGTTGCAACTGAATTCCTTATGTATACCGGCATGTTCATACTAATGGTCGTTATTGCTTTTGTCGCTGTTTCATATATTCAATCTGCAGAATTGCCTGCTAGGCAAGCTAATCTAATAAAACAAACTGGAGAAGAATTTTCAAGTGCAATAAATTTAGCTGTAACTGCCGGAACAGGTTTTAAATATTCATTTACTTTCCCAAAATCGATCCTTGAACGCGATTACCTTATGTTGTTTGATACAAGCAATTCAAGATTAATCATTGTTTCTGGAGAAGATCCTCAAACATTTACCTATGCATATCCATTAAATGCTTATAATTATCGGCTTGAAGGGTGCATCGCAAGCAATAATAAGTTGCAGGCAAGTCAGTGTAAAAATACGCTCGAACTTTATAATGATGGTAATACTTTAACAATAAGACAACCTAGTTGATTTAATGAAAAACACTCGCAAAATAACTAAAGAAAAATGCTATAAAGGTCAATACTTTAGTTTTGACGCAATAATTGCAACCGTAATTTTTGTCATCGCACTAGTTTCATTGCTTTCATATTGGAACGCTACAAAAAACAGTTTTGAGTTACAATCAAATGAATTATCTCAAGAGGCATTTAGAGTGAGCAATGTTTTACTTTCGCCAGGATATCCTGCTAATTCAGTTTGCAGTTCTCAATCGCAAGTCGGTTTTGGGAAATCAATTTCAGATAAGGTTCTGATGCTTTCTAAAATCGAGTGTGTAAGGTCACTTGCATCGGATACGGTTAAGCGTTCACTTTCAACTGGTTTTGGTGTTAGCGTTTATATGGATGATAAACTTGTTTCTGGAGAAGATTTAGCAACTGGTGCTATTTCAAGCAGGTATTCAAACATTGAGCGTGTGCGAAGAGTTGTTTCTGTTTTAGATGATTTTTATCCCGCTAGTCCTTTTTATAATACTGCGAATGTAAGCGCGATAGATATTTATGTTTATAGGTAAGTTCTCAATTTTATTTCTCGGTTTATTATTCCTTACGTAAAAACGTAAGAAAAAGGCTCATTTTCTTACGGAATTAGGTAAGACTTTGGATTCTTGGATATCTGTTACTTTTTCTAGTAAAAGATGTATTTATAAATACTTTTGTAGTAACGTAATTATGAATCGGTTAGTTGATCCAAAACAGGGTGCAAAGTCTCAACGAATTACGGGTGAATTTCCTAAAGTCAGTCCTGCCCTTGACCAATCACAAAGGAAGGTTACTGTGAATGGGAAATCTTACACCGTAGTCCGACAAATAGCAGACACTAATTTTTCAGTTGTTTCACTGGTAGAAGACCAAGCAGGCATGAAAAAGGTAGCAAAAGAAATAAAACTTAGTGAAAAAGGATTTAAGGCACATGAACTAGCAGAAAGAGAAGTTACTATTCTTAAAAATCTCACACACCCAAACATCGTTAAATTAGAAGATTCTCAAATCGGTTCAGACATGGTAAATCCAATACTTTTATTGGAATATTTAGATGGTCAAACGATATCTGAACTAGTTAAAAAAGGGGAACGAATTTCAACAGATAAATTTATTGCATTTTTAGATCAGATGGCAAGTGCAATAGAACATGCACATTCTATGCACCCTCCGATAATTCACAGGGATATTAAACCAAATAACATAATGGGGGTAGAAGACCGTTATGTGTTACTGGACTGGGGAACGGTTGAAAAAGGAGGAAGTGGAGGAAATACAACTGTATTTGGAATAGATAATTTTGGTTATATTGACCCTGAACTTCTGCAAGGTCGAAGGGCAACAGTAAAAAGTGATATTTATTCCCTTGCAGCAGTTTCTTTCTATTTGTTAACTCACATTGAACCAGACCAAAGAAAAGAAGTTCTAAAAGGCGAACTTGGGGATTTAAAACCTGAAGTAAGAACTGTTTTAGCTAATTCATTAGAACATGATTCAGATAAACGACCTTACGAATCAATTAAGCAATTTAAGGTTGCTTTATCCGCAGCTTTAGGTGAAACTAAAATACACGGAATAAAGATAATTTTGGGAAAGGATAAAACGGAATTTATAGGTCCAAGAGATGTTTTGACAGTTTTTGGTGTAAAAAAACAGATAAAAATTATTGATGCTGTTTTTGGGTTTGTTGGTACGATGATCGGACTTTATGCTGTAAATGATCTGCGAGCTGCAATCTCTGGTTTCATACTTGGATTATGTGCAAGAACTTTAATTGAATTTGTTGGTAAGGCTTATACTTTTACATATCATGCTATTGATAATTCAGATGCTCAAATTAGAAGATTTGTGAAATTATTTACAAATAAATTAAAATTAGATTTACCAGAAAAACAAAAACTTCTTGCAGGCAAAACCCAAGACGCGGAAATTCCAGATTCAGTAAAGAGCAGAGAAGCCTTTACTGTCTCTCCAGCTTCTATCGAATCTGTCAACTGGTCAAAACTAGACTTTGCAAGTGAGGTCATAGTTTTAGATGGAAAATTCACAGCACAGCAGGCAATTGAAGAAACAAGAAAACAGGACATGATTATTTTACCCGACAAAGTTTTCCAGGTTATTTTCGAAAATCCTAATTTAAGAGAAAAGTACAAATCAGTATTTCCATGCTGGGTCGCAAAGAACGAAGATCCTCCTGGGGCATATTCTGGCCTTTTGGTTAGCGTTGGTGGCTACTACAATGGTTGATTCCTTTTTGGGGATACCAATATGTTTGATTTTTTCGGGGTAGCATGCATCTCACGCGAAACATACGAAAAATTAAAAGTAAAAGAAACAATCGAAGAAAATCAAGTTGAAGAACTTGCCAGATATGCCGCAAAGAAATTTATTTATTTTACAGCACACTCTGCTGCTCAAATAAACTTTGAATATGAATTTAGAGAAATTGAAAAAAAGTTACTCTTAAAAAAAGATTGGAGCCAGGCAATACAAACATTTTCACGTGCTGAAGGTCATCCAATACTTAATGAACGGGGTATTCTTAAAGCTACCAATTATCTTACTCCAAGTGAACTATCAAAACTTAATAATTTTTCTTTGATCTGGCTACTAGATGATATAAAAAATTTCTTACTTACTAGCACAAATGATCCGCGTCTTTTAACCCATGTTACTTTGGTTGATAAAACAGCACATCCTTTTACGGATCAACAAAAATATGAATTACTAATGGAGTTTTATTCTGACCCAAGTATAATAAGAAAATTCTTAGAAGCTGCAAAAGAATTTAATGAACAATCCTAACCTTGGCAAACCCTGGCAGAGACTACTTTGCCAATGTCTGCCAGCATTACCTTTGTTTAAATTAATTCTCCAAATAAACTTCCGTAATTACTTTTAATAATTTTAACTTTACAAAATTCGCCTAGTTCTCCAGTAAAATCCTTGACTACGACCTGTTTGTAATTAATGTTCCTACCTGTGTAATCCTTGTTCTTTCCATCTTGCTTTTCGGTTATCAAAACTTCGTATTCTTGACCAACAAATCTCTCATTTTTCCTTTCAACAATTTCTAAAACAAGTTTAGTTAAAAGTGCGCTTCTTCGCTTTACTTCTTTATTGTCGATTGCCTTTAGTAATGCTGCCTTTGTTCCTTTTCTAGATGAAAACTTTGAAATGTTTACAATATCAAGTTCAAGTTCTTTTATCATTTTATATGTATCTTCAAAATCCTCTTCTGTTTCAGTTGGGTAACCAACAATAATATCTGTTGCAATCGTTACATCTGGACTTTCTTTTCTAATTGATTTTATAATTTCTATAAAATCAGCGACCGTATGGTCACGGTTCATTTCTTTGCAAACCTTTTCGCTACCGCTTTGAACTGGGACGTGTATAAATTTGTAAAACCGTTCGCCTTTAAGTTCGTTAATTATTTTATCCTTCATCCTCTGGATATGGTCTGGGTTTGCCATTCCAAGACGAACGTAAAATCTTTCTTTTGTGTGTTCGAGAAGATGATTCTTCTCGACATGGATCGAGACCGGCAAATTTCCTGGTCTGGGTATATCTATATTATTTATTTTTTCCATTAGAAATCCTAAGTTAGTTTTAATATCTGCTCCATATGCTCCAGCATCCATGCTTGTCATTTGCACTTCTTTTGCACCATGTTCTACTGCATGACGTATTGCATAAATTACGCCATCAACTGAAAAACTTCGAAGCCTTGGTCTTGCTAATTTAGTCTGGCAAAAATTACAAAAACTTAAACATCCTTCGCTTATTGGTAAACGCAATATTGGCGCGCTAAAAAACTTCGGCAATCCTTCTTTTTTTAGTGAATCGCGAAATTCTAATGGTTCGTTCCTAAAAGCTGCATCAACTGCTAAATCAATTTTTGATATTGCACCCGCCCAGACGATTGGAGAAAAAGGTAAGTTCTTTCGTATTTTGGCAGTATTAACGCTTAAGCATCCAGCCACAACTACCTTTTTTCCTTGCGTTTTAAGTTCGCGCATTTTTTGCAAGATTCGGCTTTCTGTTGCGCCTTTTACTGTGCACGTATTAAGTATAATCAGTTCGCTATCGGTTTCACTCTGGCTTATCTCATATCCTTTTTCATAAAGGATTCCTTTCATCATGTCGCTATCTGCCTGGTTAAGAGTACAGCCATACGTTAGTATAAAAACAGATTTTTTCATAAGAAAACCTAAAAAATAAATAAAAATAATAAATTATAAAATAAAGAAAAATAAAAAAATTATTCTTACTTTGCCTTAGTCATTATTTCGATGTTATCTGGCACTTTATTTACATTACCAATCTTTACACCAAGTAATGTCTTAACTCCTTTATTTGCTGCCAAATCAACTAATCTTTGAGTAATTATTCCATCAAAGACAATCGCTTCAACATCTCTCATTTCTTCAAGTGCTTTAATCACATCTCGTACTGCTATTTCACCAATTCGCTCGAATCTGCTGTTATAAAATCTTGCGCGTAAGGTGTTGTTTAATTCTTCAAGTTCCTTCATCAAGTCGTTTTTTTCAATTTTCTTTAAAGGCATTGGTGCTGGAACTGGTTTTTGCTCTTTATGTTCTTTAGTTTCTCTTGGTTCATAAGCTGGTGTTTGCCTTTGAGGCTCTGCAAATGTCCGCTCTGGTTGCGTATAAGTCCTTTCTTGAACTGGTGCGTGGTGTGTTTGCTCCTGCATTTTCATTTGCCTAAAGCTTTTTGCCAGTTCCTCTTGTATCGAACGGGGTTCATCAGCTGCTTCTAACCTTTTTTCAGGCGCAGAAGAAGTCCTCCTGCGCATCCTTGCTTCGCGGTCTTCTTTTTTGACATCTTCGCTTTGTTCAAACGGAACTTTGTTTCTTATGCACTTTATAATCTCCTTTCGCATAAGTTCTTCAACTTCTTTTCCGCTTGGAGCTCTAGCTACAAAGTCGATATCAACTCCGCCTTGGACTAACTCGTTTAAGATGATATCTCCGCCTCGGTCCCCATCTAAAAATACAGTTACTTCCTTACCTTTTGAAAGTTGTACTATTGTTGGAGGTACCTTCGCTCCCTGTATTGCGATTACATTCGATATATCATTCTTTAAGAGGTTAATGACATCTGCTCTTCCCTCTACAATAATTATATCCTTTACTTTATCGATATTTGGTCCAGCTGGAAGTTTATCCATTCCATACTCGCCAATTTCGGCAGTTTTTACTTCATCCCTTACTACTTCGCTTATTTCTTTACTTTCTGGTATCTCAGTTACAAGTAAGGTTTTAAGTAATCCTTTTGCCCTTTCAATAAGTATTTTTCTCTTTGAATTTCTAGTATCTTCTATCTTGCCGACCTTTATGCTTGCTTCGCAAGGACCAACTCGGTCAACAGTTTCTAAAGCTGCTGCAATAATACAGGTTTCAACCATGTCTAAACTGCTTGGGATTTTAATTAATCCTAAACTTCTTCCTTCTTTACCTGCTAGGTCAACTTCTATTCTTCCTATTCTTCCGTTTTTTTGTAATTCTCTTAAATCCAGTTCGTCTCCGAGTAAACCTTCGGTCTGACCGAAAATCGCACCCACGACATCAGGTTTTTCAACTAAACCGCCGATATCTACGTTTGCATATACTAAATATTTTACTGTATCAATGTAAGTTTTTGCCATTTTTATACACCTCTATTGTTATTCAATTTCTTTGATAAATTTTTCATATTAACTATTTTTTTAAATTCCTTATTCCTTCTTGCACCAGGTTTGTAATATCTTTTTTATGCCTAAGGCAGATACTTTCTTTCCACAAGATCAATATAAGATAAAAATTCAATAACTCTAAGGTAGTTTTTGTACTCTTAGGCTGTTTTTCCTTGGGAATCAAATATAAAATAAGCAGGAGAACTTTATCCTATGCATTGTTGACTTATCCTTCATAGCTAAATTGCTCGGACAGCCATCCTTGCATAGTCTAATATTAATAATTATCGTAGTGAAACCCTTTCTTCTATAAGGTCAATTACTGCCGGAAATATTTTCATTATATCATCTTCGCTAATTATTCCGACTAATTGATCCTTGTCATTAACAACTGGCAATCTTTTTACTTTGTCTTTTCTCATTGCTTTTGCAGCAACTTCGATACTTGTTGTAGGTAAAACGACTGCGAGCGGAGTTGACATAATCTTGTCAACTGTTGTCTCGTAAGGGTTTTTTTTGAGCGCAATTATTTTGTGGACGATATCTCGTTCTGTCATTATTCCCTTTGCTTTGTTGCCATTTTTCTTGTCCACAATGATTAGGCTGCCAATACTGTGTTTTTTCATTAATTTAGCAGCTTCACCGACGTTTGTGCCCATTGAAATTACTATGACCTTTTTTGTCATTATGTCTCCTACTTTTAAATCTGATCCCATAATAGATAAAACTTAGGAAAAATTTATAAAGTCTTGGTTAATTAGGTCAAAAACCTAATTTATATGTTATAAATAGTACCCGATTGTACATAAAAAGGTATCGAAAAGTGCTATTTTTGGGATTTTTACTAAAATCTTTAAGAATTCTTAAAATATCTCATTATTTTACATAAAAGATAACTTAATAAAGCGTTTCGATCATATCTTACTTATGAATCAGATCCCTTCTACGCGTTCCAAAGTTCCAGTACTATTCGCATTTGGCGATCATGGTAATTTAAGTCTTCGTTCTGCCGATCGTAAGTTTTTTAGATGCGCGGTTGTTCCGTTCTTAGAAGAAATGGTTTCTGCAGGCCGAAAAGTTGTCGTCATAAACGAAGCTTTCTTTGGGCAAAGGAGTGATTATGTGAATCCTTTACGTGAGGAGTTTGGGCAGAAAAAAGTCGATCTATTAGACAAGACGGTTTTAGATGAAGAACCTGCTGCATTAGAAATAATTCAAGCCGCCAAAGAATCCAGATTTACTGCAAATTTTCTATTAGACCAAACTATAAATCTGGGCGTTCCTCTTTCAGGAAGGTTAAATTTCGTGGACTTGCAACGCGCGTTTTTAAAATCTATAAAAAAAGGGATGTTCGGGGACTTTGATTCTTCGATGTTTAAAGAACATTTACAATTTCATCTAAAAGAATTACGGTCATATCTATGGGGGTTTGAAAATGATATCGTCAGATTAAATTCTCCAAATTCATCTTCAATTCGGACGGTATATGAATCATTTGATCGTTTTGCATTCTTTGAGCTATGGGATTTTGATCGCATCCAAGAACAAATTCACTTGCTTCCTTCTGGTAGTTCTGTTCCAATTGAATTGCTTGCTGAGCTTGCAATTACTTTTGTAGAAGCAAATTATATTCGAGATTTAGCAGTTAAAAAACTAATTGAAGACCTATCTGAAAAGGACCCGCGAGTCGCTATCGTAGTTCCTCGAGGAGACGCGCATAGGGAAATGGTCTGTTTATTTGATCATTCGCGTTTTGATATATCTACTAGAATCGGTGTTCTTGATAATGAATTTTTTTATGTAAAAGCACTTCTTATGATGGAATTAACCGCAGGAGATACGGATTATGTTCGTAAATTTATTTTTGATTGGATTGAACGTGGGAAACCATTAATAGTTTAATTGATACTCCTTTTTATGAACTGGAAATCCCATGTTATTATCGGCTGTTTACTTACTCTTGCTATATTTCTTTTCCTATTTAATATACGCGATTACGCTACGCTAATCGTTCTAACAATATTTGGTGGGTTAAGCGCGCTACTTCCAGACTTGGATCATGATTTAAGTAAAGGTAGGAAAATACTGAATGTTTTTGTTATACTAGGTTCAATACTTTTCTTTGTATTTTTTTCAAATTCTTATAGTTTACAAAATTCCCTTACATACCCCTTAGCAGTAGTCGGAATTTATTTTATTCTATTTGCCTTTTTTAAACCAAGACATCGGGGTGTTACGCATTCGATAGTTTTTGCAGTAAGTTATGGTATAATTCTGTTCTTCCTAGCCGGAATTGATTTTGCTGTTGCCGGTTTTATCGGGTACTTTTCGCATTTACTGGCTGACGGAATGATAAAAATAATTTAAATCTAGTGGATTCCAACCCGTCTATTTGACTGGTGGTGTCGTAAACCTAAACTTTCGCAAACACCTTTTAACTACGTCGGACGAAAAACGAGTTTTCACTAAATCACGTTTATGTAGTTGCCACTACATTTGTTATCGACGCAAGCGAAAATCGCTTACGAGAATGCGCGAATTTCAATTTGCGAAATTTGGGTCGTAAACACTAGAGGGTTCACGAGCATACTCGTGATGTAGAGAACAGCAACAGCGTTCTCGAACATGTTCGTAATCCATCTGTTGATTACGACATCGTTGCGAAGATCGTGACATCTGTCAAACTGCTCAAGCGAGGAGGCCGAGCAATGTCGTGAAAACGCTTCTTCGCGACATTTAGAAAAAAGATTCGTCTTTTTTCTAATACTTTAGATGTCAAGAAGAGGAACACCCTTGTAGAGAAGACCAGAGGGTTTCTCTATCATGATCATGAACCCTGCTGGTGTTCATGACATCTTGATCATGATCGAGAATCTTTAGAAAGAATCGTCTTTCTAAAGTATTAGAAAAATCATAAAGGATTTTTCTAAATCCCAAAGATTCTCGACAACGACGTTTCGTTCTCAAGATGGGGACTCTTTGTTCACATTGATTTTATGGATAAAAAATGTTGGGCTTAAGGTTTTAAATAGTTCGATTATTCTACTTGCTTTAAATCTGATTTTTATAGTCGTAGTTGGCTTTTTTAAATATTTATTCAAATATTTCCCCTCCAAAATAAAGATTTAAAAAGCTTTTCCTAGTTTATACTGCTATGAATTATTCTAGATTATTTTTCGGATTATTATTTTTGTTTGTAGTCTTAACTATAAATGTCTCTGCATTTGCAGATGGAACCAAATGGTTTGTTAATACAACTTCATGTTCTAGCTATGGAGCTAATTCTACAAATTCTAACGGAACTCTTGTTGCAGGTATTGCCATGGCAGCAGCAAGAGGATTGCCTGGAGATACTATTATGGTATGTAATGAATCTGGATTTTATATTGGTGGAGCTAACATTAATTTTTCAATAAATTTAGTTGGTATTGGTCGACTTGAAACAGTAAATATATCTAGTCATCCTAACGAAGGAAACTCTGTATTTAACATAACTGCAATAAACGTAAACATAACTAATTTAACAATTAATTCTTCAGCAGTTCCAGGTATTATTGTAGATGGTGCATTTACAGCTGCAAACGGTGCAAGTATTAACGATTCGAACATAAGTTCAAGAAACGGTATCCTTGTTGCAATAAATTTTACTGAGAACACAACTATTGGAGGACTCTTTTTAAATCAAACAACATCCAAAGCGATATTTGCAAATAACAGTAACATTACTAAAGTTTTCAATACCAAGATATTCAACATTTCAGGTTCTGGTATCGAGCTTGAAAAATCGAACAACAGTTATTTTGATAATAATACTATTAGTCACGCTACATCTTCAGCAGGTATCAATTTTACTGGTCTTAGCAAAAATAATACTGTATCTAACAATACAATATTCAATACTACTACTGGTGTGTTTGTATTTGGACCAGGCACTAACTACACACTTTTCAATAATACCATATACAATAATACAATCGCCATAAATTACTTATACGCAGAAAACCTTACACTTGCAGCAAACAAGCTGTTTAATCAAAGTTCATCTGCCTTTAACGCTAACGGTTTAAACAACAGTAATATATCTAACAATATAATTGCCAATCAGACTTACGGTATCTACCTGACCTTTGGAAGTTATAATCTTATAAATAACAACTCGATTTTTAATACTAGTAACGACGGAATTACGCTCACTTTCAATGGTGCTCCTGTAGGTTCATCTAACGCCATTACCAATAATACTATATCTAGATTTGGACTAGCTGCTGCAGGTATTGGTATTTCAAACATACTTAGTACGAATAATATTTCCAATAACGTTGTAAATGAGTCAAGGACAATTAACTCATACGGTATAGCAACATACAGTTCTTCCAATTCTCTAATTAATAACACAATAATTAACATATCCTATTACGGCATTTATGCATCAGATGATAATGGTGCTGGTTCAAAAATTAGCGAATTTGAAAACAATACTATATATGATACTGAAGTTGGTTTGTTCGTAGACGGTACTACTGGTGCAAATAATGATAATAATATCACAAACAATACTGTATTCAATAGTACATACGGGCTGATTTTCTACGATACTTCAAGAAATAATATCTCAAGAAATACTGTGAGAGATAATCGACATGGTATTTTGATGAATCTAACTACTAGTAACATCGGTACCAGTATGCGTATTTTTAATAATACTATAAGCAACAATACATTTACTGGACTTAATCTTACAAATTCCTGGAACATAACTATCTTTAACAACATTATTACAAACGGTAACTTTGGTTTCTCAATAGGAGCTAATTCAAACGATAACAACATTACAAATAACAGTGCAACAAACAACAGCCAAGGATTTTTCTTTTTCAATAACAATAATAACACAGTAGTAAACAATACTGCAGCAAATAATACTATTGCTGGATTTAATTTCACTCTGTTCCTAAACTCAACAATTCAAAATAACACAGTAATCAACAACACCAATGGTATGGTCTTTGACACTGCAATAAACAACACAATAAGGGACAATATGATTTTCAATAACAGCTATGGTGTTTATGCAACAAACAGTTACAACAATACGTTCAAATACAACAACCTAATTAACCAAACAACCTTTGGTTTCTATCTTCAATCTACATCAAACAATAATACGATTATAAACAACAATGCAACTAGCAACTGGAGTCTATCAATAAACAGTGTTGCTGGTTTCTACATTGGTGCTAGTTACAATAATACTCTTTACAATAATACTGCATCAATGGCACAAGGATTTATCCTTAACAATTCAGCCTTAGTTAATAACTTAACAAATAACACAGCAGTAAACAATACCTTTGCTGGGTTTAACCTAACAACATCCAGTTCAAACGTAATTATAAATAACTTTGCTTATGGAAATGGATTCGGTTTATCAGTAGGAGCTAATGCAAATAACAATAACATCACAAATAACAGTGCATACAATAACTCGCAAGGCCTGTTCTTCTTTAATAACAACAACAATAGCATAGCAAACAATACTGCAAGCAACAATACCTTCTTGGGTATGAACTTTACCTCTGTATTTAATTCATCAATAGAAAATAATACTGCCACAAACAACACGAACTATGGTCTTGGCTTTAGTTCCAGCACAAACAATACTATTGCAAGAACTACCTTGATCAATAACAGTTATGGTATCTACATAACAGGAGGAGAAAACAATACTTTCTCAAACAATAACTTG
>JBBSVN010000009.1:0-9779 GCA_038046765.1 Microcaldota archaeon
AATAATGAAGAAAAAATTAACGTTGCAAAACTAGAGGCTAGTGGATCCATTAAATTAGCATATTTACATGCTAATAACAATAAAACGATTACGTTCAATTACGATGATGCATTGCGCTTGGATGGTGATACAGGGCCTTATTTGCAATATGCATATGTAAGAACTAAAGGAATACTAAGAAAGGCGGAAGATGCTAAAGAAGTACCAAAGGTTGCTAATAAGTATATTTTAAACGAACTTGAAAGAAAAATAGTTAAGAAGATTGAAGAATTTGATGAAGTTACAATTAAAAGTGCTCGTGATTATGCACCAAATTATATCGCAAACTATCTTCTAGAATTAGCTTCAACATTTAACAAGTTTTATGATTCAAACCGCGTTTTAAACGCAGAGAAAAAAGAAGAAATTGAAACTCGTCTTGCAATTGTTAAGGGAACGAATCTGGTTTTAGAAAAAGGTTTGGAATTACTTGGAATAAAATGTCCGCAGAAGATGTAAACAAACCCCATAACCCAAAAAGTTCAATTGATAAATAGAATTGGGCCCTCGCGGAATCGAACCGCGCATTTTCGCTGTGTAAGAGCGACGTCTTAACCGATCGACTAAGAGCCCATCTGTAATATACTTATTCTAAACAACATTTCTTAAATAATTCTCGCGGGAGTTCTTAGAAAGAACCGCGATAGACGATGCACAAATATGTTTCCAACGGCATCGTCAGCAGAACAATTATGAAACTAATTACAAACTCCTCACTTAGAAAAAAGAGGCGTTTCTTATTACAAACTTGTAGGACGATGCAAAAAGATTTTTCTTGTCTCGTGATCAGAATTACCGATCACGATCTGTCCAAAACATTCTGTTTTGTATATGGCATCTTCAGCAAACTACGTATTGCAAAAAAGTAAATCGCAACACAAAAAGGACTACTAGCTACCTGCCACTAGCTACTTGCTACAAGCCAATAACTAATAACGATACGACCTTTGCTCTACATGAAATGGTGGCTTAGTAAATAAGTAATATTTCTCCTTACCATCCATTTCGTTTATGATCCGATGTACAAATATACCAATCGGATCAGATAAAGTCGAAACCCTCGCCTTAAGATCAGCAAAATTATCGAATGGCTTTTTAGACCTTTCTTCTAAAATCGCTTCCATGTTCTTCTTACCAATGCCTGGAAGAAGATCTAAGGTATGTACACGAATTGAAATTGATTTTGAATTATTAATGAATGCAATAAAATCAGCTTCCCTGTCTTCAATTACTTTCCTTAAACTTGATTGAAGAAAGTCTTTAACTGAACTTGATAAATCGGAGAATGTGATCCTGCCCCGAATTTTTTCGATTTCTGATCGACCATCCCTACCAACAAATATTTTTTGCCCAATAGAGATATTAACTCCAGCTTTCGCAGTAGCTTCTAGTAAAGTAAAAAATTTCATACCAACTAACTGAACGATAGGCTCTTTTCGTAATTGGGAGGCCCGACCCGATGGTAAAAATTCTATTACATATGCGTAGTCTTCCATTATTGACACCGATTAATTATTATTGCAAATTTATTTTTGCAATATTTTTTGAATTTCACTTATCTCTTCATCAGATAGCTCAACTTTATCTTTTAAAGCTATTGCTTTGATGGTATTTGTATTTTTCGGCGCGATGTCAATAAGTTTTATCGCTACACTTTCGTTAAGTTTACCTATTTTAAGTAAGGCATTGAGTATTTTTGTTGTTTCTGATTCAGAGAACTTTGAAACGATTTTTACATAGTCTAAAGCTTGTTGTTGCTCGTAACCAAGTTCGCCGTCTTTAGCTCTTTGTTCTAATATTGCGGTTACTTTGGAAAAAGAAACAGGTTTAATTTCAATAACTTGCATTAGGATACACCTCTATTTAGTTAGGGTAAGATGAACTGGATGGGCAATTATTTTTTTTGTCTGTCCACCGTCAGCTATTTGTACAACGTAACTTGAACCTCTTTTTTCAATTACATGGCCATGTCTTCCATTGTATCTAAGCCCTGGAACACCTTTTTGATAAGATGTAACATTAATTACTACCTTCGCACCTACTTCAAAAGATTTGACCATCCTTGCAACAGTAAGTGGTTCATCTGCTCTCATACGCTTTGTCCTTGACGATAATGTACCTTTTGATCTCTTCATAAAATCACTCCCTATAAGCTAAACATGTTATAAATATTGATTAAATTAATAGTTTGCTATACCTTATTTTTAAACATTACTCTTTTTAAATTTGCTCGTTTCATTTATAAATGAATAAATTAGTATTAAACGGTGATGAAACTGGCAAAAGAAGAAAAGTTTAAAATAACAAACATGGTCGCATCCTCAAGTCTAGGTTTAGAACTAGATTTGTTTTCACTTGCAACAAAGATAAAAGAGATCGAATACGAGCCTGAACAATTCCCAGGTGCTATCTGGAAATTTAAGGAACAGAAGGCAACTCTTCTTTTATTTAAGAACGGAAAAATAGTCTGTGTTGGATGTAAAGAAAGAAGTGTTATTGAAAAAACAGTAAGTAAGGCACTAAAGATACTTACGCCTTATGCAACTAAAATAATTACTAAGAAAAAACCAGTAATTGATATAACAAATATTGTTGCTGCTGCAGCACTAGGTATGACTTTAGATTTGTATCGAATTGCGTATAAAATAAAGGACGTTGAATACGAACCAGAACAATTCCCAGGAGCTATTTTAAAGTTCAAGGAACCAAAGGCAAGCCTTTTATTGTTTAAAAATGGCAAAGTCATCTGCGCAGGGGCAAAGAACGAAAAGGAGATAAAAATAGTCCTTGATAAGGCTAAAAAACTCCTAAAGCCATATGCTGAAAAAGAGTAAAGTTAAAATAGCTTAGTTGATTAACGGTTATTTATGACAAAAAAAATATTCTTTCTTTTTTTATTTATTTTACTAATTCTAAACGTAATGGCAGACCAGGGTAATTTTCTTGGTCTAAAAGACAAGGCTTATTGTGATTCAGAGTCAAAAATTGAAGAAGATAAAATAGTTTGCTATAATGAAGCGGCAGTAAGTTATGCTTATTTAGGCGACAGACAAAGTGCAGTTTCCACATGTGTTGCAATATTGAATTTAAATTTACAAAATGATCAGATCAAGGTTGCGCAAGCCCAGGAAAACAGCTGCCTCATGGATGTTGCGATTAAATTCGAGGATGTGACAATTTGTAATCAGATAACTACACCCGTCTTTCAAAGCGGATCGATAATCGTAGGAAATGAAGTACCGACAAAAGAGATTTGTATTGAGAAAGTTCAGAAAAAGAATCGGGTTTTAACTTATTATGGATTTTCAGGAAATAACATTGCCCCAAGATATACTTGTCCTTTAATGTATGTGCTAATTGTTATGGGAGCTTTGATAATAATAAAAAGACAATGAAATGCAGTAGGGACTAATTCTAATAAATGTAGAAAACATATAATTAAAAATACATTTGTAATAATATGTAATCATGTTTGTATTCGATTCGTCCACTTTGATACTACTTGCAAAAACAGAGATATTGGATCAATTTATGGATAATTATCAAAAAAAAGTAGTAATACCACAAAGAGTATTTGAAGAATCTTGCAACCAAAAAATGACATTTGATTCATTATTGATAAAAAAAAGGGTTGAAGAAGGAAAAATTAGCATACGTAATATAAAAGATAAAAATATGGTAGCGAAAATTAGTAACGAATTTGGATTAGGCTCAGGAGAAAGCGAGGCAATTGTACTGTGTTTAGAACAAAAAGCAGAACTAATCGGTTTGGATGACAGACTTGGGATTAATGCATGTAAAATATTAAAAATTCCTTTCACAAATGCACTAGCAATATTAATAAGATTATATGAAAAGGGACGTATAGATAAACAAAGAGCAAATGCAATTCTTGGAAGATTGATTTATTACGGGAGATATTCAAAAGAATTTATTGAAATTGCAAAAATGCAACTTGGTGAATAGTATGCAAAAAACAGTCAGTATAAGGATGGATGAAAATGTTTACGCCTTTGCAAATAAAATGGCAAAGCAAGAGAAAAAAGAGGTATCTCAAACCATGCGAGACCTAATAGGACTAGGTAGACTAATGCTTGCAATAAATAGATACATGAGCAAAAAGATTTCCTTGGGAAAAGCTTCTGAAGTGGCGAACATAAGTATAAGCGAAATGATAGAACTTTTAGCTCAGTTTGGAATAAAGGCAGATTTAGAAAAAGAGGATTATTTGGAAAGTTTGGAAAATCTAAGAAAGGTTTGGTAAACTAATTATCCAGTCTTTTCTTTTCCCCAAGCCACTTTACCCCAGCATAAACTAAAGGAGTTCCAAATAATGAAATCGCAGATTTAAGCAACCAATACGGGATGGCAATTGAAAGTATAAACATAACATCGTATTTGGGCGTTATAGCGTAAAATGCCAAGAACATGAAAATCATTGTATCGACAAACTGACTTATAATTGTTGAACCGGTTGCGCGTAACCAAAGCATTTTACTCTTTGTCCAAGTCTTTAACCTCGCAAATATTTCAATATCGGATAGTTCTGAAATAATAAATGCAGTTAAACTAGCCAACATTACCCTAACGCTTACACCAAAGACTTTATTGTATTCACCATTTTTGAAGAAATCTCTTGACGCGCTTGGTAATTGGGTTCCAATAAAAGTTATGATTGTAACTAGCACTAGGGCAGCAAGCGTAGCCAGAAGTATTTTTCTAGCAGTTGCCTTGCCTTCAACTTCCTGAATAATATCTAAAATAATGTAAGAGAACGGGAAAATCATTATACCTACGCCGGTTTGAAATAGACCAAAATCAGCAATCTTATTTCCCATTAAATTAGCAGCGATTACGCTTGACACAAAAACAGCAATTAAAATCCAGTATTTAGACTCGCGATCCATAAAAATCAGCTAAAAGTAAATCTAATTGTTTAAAATGGACAGAATATTTAATACTTTGCGAGATATAGTTTTTTAAATGGTTATTATTAATATATTATTATGACTAAGAGCGATGAAATACGTGCATACACGGGAATTTGCGAATTATTCTCAAGTAGTTTACGGTGCCAAGTTGAATTAATTTCATTTAGTGGTGAACTAGACAATAATTCAATTAAAAAAGTTGCCAAGGTAGTAGGTGGACGAGGTTTATTTTTATCTGTTGGCGAATTCAAATTTTCAGAACCAGAAGAGTTACCTGTTTTAGAGGAAATAAAAGGGCATGTTGGTCTTTTAGGAGTTCTAATGGAAGGCGGATTCACAATTGCAGAGTTACCGGACAAATACTCAGAAGATAGAAATATCCTTCCAGAAATACAATTAAGTATTGGACACCCCGATAGAGATCCCTTCAAAGAAGAATTTTTAGATGATCCATTTATAGTTATAAAAATAAAAAGAAAAGGATCAGATTTTGAATTAGAAGAGCCTTTAATAGTCCGGGCTAAAATGAAGGAACTTAGAAGAAAGTCGGTTGATCCCGAAGATAAATACCAGACTTATATAAAAAAAAGAAGAGTATTTGTTTCTCAAGAAACGAGGCAACTATTATTACAATTAAGAAAAAAATGATTGCCAAGAAAATTTATTTAAGTTCAGTCATTGCTTCCCCAACCAGGTAAATACTACCAGTAACAATTATTATATCCTTAGGTTTTGAAGTTTTCAAAGCAGTAGCAAATGCATCTTTTGGATTTAGAATTATTTGAATTGGAATATCTTTATTTATTTGTTTACTAATTTGTTCAAGCATTTTTGCATCAACTCCTTTTACGCTTGCTTGAGAAAAGATAACTTCTTGAGCGAATGGCAAAAGTAATTCAAGCATTTGCAAATGATCCCTGCCTTCACTCATTCCGATTAAGAATTTCATTTTTTTATTTGGTAAAATGCTTGCAATCGTTTTTGTTAACGCTTGTATTCCGTGTGGATTGTGAGCACAATCTACAATAATTAAAGGATCTTTTTGAATTATTTGAAACCTGCCTAACCAAAATGCTTTTTGTAGTGCAGAGCGTATTTTTTGTTCATCAGTTTTTATTAGTCCTTTCTTTTCTAGTGCAAATATTGTTGCAAGTGCAACCCCTGCATTATCTGCTTGGTATTCTCCAGTCATTCTTAGTTCAAGCTCTCTAAGTTCACACCCAAACCCAGTAAAATTAAATGTAGTTTTACCCAAAGAAACGCGAACATTTTGAACCGAATAATCATTAGAAACAGAAAAAATGTCAGAATGTAAATCTTGCGCTTTTTGTTCGATCATTTTTAGAAGTTTGAGGTCTTTTTCGCTCGTTATTGCGATACCATCTTCTTTTATTATTCCTGCTTTTTCAAAGGTAATTTGTTCTTTTGTTTCGCCCAGTATTTTTTGATGATCTATATCAACATTTGTTATTACACTTGCAACGGCGGGAGCGACATTTACAGCATCAAGTCGTCCGCCAATGCCAATTTCTAAAACTGCAAAATCAACTTTCTTTTTGGCAAAATAATTAAATGCCAAAATAGTTAGAAATTTGAAGTATGTTAGTTCAGCATTGTTTTTTTCAAGAAATTCTTTAAGTGAAAATGCTTGATTAAGAAAATCTCCGCTTGTTATATCCTGATTATTTAATTTTATCCTTTCTCGAACATCAAATAAATGCGGACTAGAATAAAACCCAGTTTTGTATCCATGTTCAGCTAGGATGTAAGATAGAAAACTACACGTACTTCCTTTTCCGTTTGTTCCAGTTACAATTATTGATTTGAATTTATTTTGCGGATTATCAAGTAGCTCTAAGGGTTGAACCATTTTCTCGATGCCTAAACGCATACCTAATCTTTCAATTGATTCTAGATATTTTTGAAGCTCGCTAAGTTTATCCAAATAATCTCCTTTTTATCTTTTTAGACTCTCTGCAATCTGTTTACCCAACTCCTTGCATTTTTCCATTGTTTCTTTTTGCTTTAGTACATCTTCTGGATTTTCAGCACTAGCCCGGACACTACCAATTGTATTAAAGTAAAGTTTTGTAAAAAATAAACGTAAATAATCTTCTGCGTAATGATTACGTTCTATTGGTTGTCCGCCACAGGTAAATATTGCAACGGATTTTCCTTTAAAGTATTTTTCTCGTACTTTCCAATATGCATTTAACCTGTCTAGGAAAGACTTACATAATCCTGAAATATTCCACCAATATTCTGGACTTGAGATAAGCCAAACTTCTGCATTTAGAAGCTTAGGATAGATAGAAGTAAGCGAATCTTTGACATGACATTTTTCATTTGTATCACAGTCTTTGCAGCCATCGCAGAATTTAAAATTTAGATTTCTAAGAACTACAAATTCGACTTTGATGCCGTTTTTTTCGATTTCTTCTACGCAGGCTTTTAACATAGCTTCGCTATTCGAGCGGTCACGGTGCGATGAAGAGATTGCGATGATTTTTGCAGTATTTAACATTGAGAATTACCCGTAATAGGTAAATTGCAATGAATCAATTAAAAACATAACCTGATTATACAAATTGTTGAACTTTATGTTACTAGTAAATAAATATACTCCAAAAAAACTTGAAGATCTGGCAGGTAACGAAGATGCGATAATTAAGGTCAGACAGTGGATGCTAAATTGGCTAAGAAAACAAGGAAAAAGACCGCTTCTTCTAAATGGCCCAAGTGGAATTGGAAAAACTGCAATCGCGTACGCACTAAAAGAAGAATTTGATTTAGAATTAATAGAAATGAACGCTAGCGATTTACGAAACAAGGCAAACATCGAAAAAATATTTGAAGGCGCGCTTAGTTCTGGTTCTTTATTTGGCAAAACAAAACTACTTTTAGTTGATGATGTAGACTCATTGCAAAAATCAGATTATGGCGGATCAGGCGCGATTGCAAAGGTGTTAAAGGAGAATACCCAGCCGATAATTTTAACAGCTACAAACGCATGGGAAAGGAATATTTCTTCAATTCGTATCGAGTGCGAACTAGTTAATATGAAAAAGGTAAATAAGAGCAGCATAATTAAGGTGCTTTCAAAAATTGCTAAGACCGAAGAAATAATAATGCTTGAATCTAGGATCGAAGAAATCGCAGGTAACTCTGATGGAGATGTTAGGTCTGCAATAAATGATTTACAAGCGAATAATCCAAGTGTACGCGATCGCGAAAAAGATATATTTGAACGTGTGCGGTTAGTTTTTAAGGCAACAAACTACGCTGAAGCTAGAAAAGCAACTGAAAATGATTTTGACTATAATTTACTTAAACTCTGGGTTGATGAAAACATTTGCGCTGAATACGAAACTGCAGAAGATATTGAGCGAGCACACAATATTTTATCCAGAGCAGATATTTTTGAAGGCCGCATTCATGGAAGCACTTGGGGGTATCTAAAATACTGCATTGATTTAACTACGTTTGGAGTTGCGTTATCTAAAAAGAGCGTTTATCGGAAATTTACGAAATATAATTATCCGAGCTATTTAAGAGAAATGGGTAAGAGCATTGTGAGACGTGCGATGCTTAAAAGTATTGGGTTAAAGATTGGCTTGAAAATACATTCTAATCGAAAGGACGCACTAGATTATTTGGTTGTTATTAAAGACCAGATAAAAGACAATACGCCTGCTTTAAAAGAAATGTATGGCTTTGAAGATGAGGAGCTTGCTTTTATTGGAAGTTTATAGAAGAAAACACGAATAGACATCTTTTTAAACATAACTCCGCATAATAATTATATGACAAACTTACATTTAGAACCAAAACGAACTGCAGGACAAAAAGTGGCAGATGGTTTAAGAGCATTTGCAACGAGGTTTAGAAGAACACAAAGAGAAGGTATACAAGAAGGAAATATTGAAAGAACTGGAGAAACAAAAACTCAACCAGCTAAACCAATCGATAAAGAAACACCAGTAACTCAAATAGAAGTAACTGAAATGACCGTAAGATTGGCTCAATTAATGAGAGCGGCTTTAGACACAAGAGAACCCGGTTGCATAGAACGATTTTTTGAGATATTACATAGAGCACAAACACGTTTAATTGGAAATGATGGATATGCAGTCACGAATTATGTAGATGTAAGCGCAAAGGTTCCTTATTATCCTAATAAACAAGATCATGAACTAACAGTGAGATTTATAGAAAATTTAACTAATCAGGTTAAAAGTGGATATTTACAAACAGCAGCTCCCTTAGAAGTTTATGGATTTATGCTGGGAGTATTTAGAAGTTTTCACATGATACATTACCATATCAGGCATGAATGGTATGATACTATCCCTAATGAAATAGAAATTCTTAGAAGATACAATAAGGATAATCCCGGCAAAAGAGCAGTGATGGAAGTAACAAAAACGATAGATTTACTTTATGAAATTGCCAAAGACCCAAGAAATATACAATGCATATTTAATGCGAACACAATAGTTAAAGAAGAATTCATGAAACTTGACCCAGAAGTAAGACACAAACATTTCGAAGGATTTATGGGACGCGAAATGCCTAGATAATTTTTATTTTTGTCAAACCAATTTATAGAGTAGTGAAAACTTATGAGTTCCGCTTCCTTAGTAAGACGAGAAAGAAAAGGTTTGCAATTTGAAAGGGGAGATGGTTTTATAGGTTTTTCTCGGACTACAGAAGCTGGGAAAAGAACTTGGAGATTACACAAACCAAGATGGTTTGCTTATTTTGAAAAAGAACCAGTTGAACCAGAATACGTTGAAGTTTCAGAAAAAA